>NZ_CP118631.1:4800000-5137404 GCF_028993635.1 Mucilaginibacter sp. SJ | reverse complement strand
TGGTCGGATTTTGACAAGGATGGCAAGGCGGACCTGGTAGTGGTTGGTGAATGGATGCCAGTTACTTTTTATAAAAACACCGGCCGTGGTTTCAGCAAGATCAAATCGGGCATTGATGATCATGTAGGCTGGTGGAATAGCATAGTTGCAGGTGACTTTAACAACGACGGCAACATTGATTACGTAGCCGGCAACCTGGGCCAAAACTCAAACTACAAAGCATCATTTGAACAACCCATGACCATCATGGGTAAAGACCTGGATGGTAACGGCTCCTTCGATGCCATGATATTTTGCTTTATGAAGGATGAGGACGGCTCACAGAAACCCTTCCCCATGCATACCCGCGATGACCTCATCAGTCAGCTGATCTCCATCCGCAAAAAATATCCAAGCTATCGCGGCTTTGGTCATGCGACAATGAATGACCTTTGGAGCGAAAAAGACAAAGCAGGTGCTGTGGTACTTAAAGCTACAGATATGAACACCAGCCTTATCACCGGTAAAGGCACTGGTACTTTTAGTATCAGTGCACTACCGCAAGATGCACAAATGGCCCCGGTGTACGGCATGATTGCAAAAGATGTTGACCACGATGGCAATCTCGACCTGATAATGGTTGGCAACGATTTTGGTATGGAACCTTTTACCGGGAGGCATGACGCTTTTATGGGTTTATATATGAAAGGCAATGGAAAAGGCAGCTTTGCTCCGCTATCAGTAGTCAATAGTGGTGTTTATGTCGCGGGCGATGGTAAAGGGCTGGCAAGTATACAATCGGCTAAAGGAGGCGAGGTTTTAGTAGCTACCCAAAATCAGGATAGCATTAAAGTATTCCGGAAAGCGGGCGCTAATTCTGCCAGGCGATATATTAAATTAAAGGCCGATGATTTTTATGTTGATATTATACTTAAGAACGGAGGCAAAAAGCATATCGAATTTTATTATGGATCAACATATTTATCGCAATCGTCAAGGATATTGGAATTAGATGCTAATACAGCAGATATAACTATAACAAGTTATAACGGGAGGAAAAGGAAAGGGATCTGATAGTTATAAATCGTCATGTCTTGCTGAGTGTTAAATCCGGTGGCCTCTGAAGGTGAAATGACAAAAGAGGGCCTGTCAGTCTGAGCCTGTCGAAGACTCGCGCGCAGAGGCCTACCCACCATGCTTCGACGGGCTCAGCATGACACCCCGTTTTAATCATGTCATGGGTAGTATTAAATCCGGTGGCCTGTGAAGGTGAAATGGCAAAAGAGGGCCTGTCAGTCTGAGCCTGTCGAAGACTCGTGCGCAGAGGCCCAGCCCACCATGCTTCGAGGGCCTCAGCATGACACCCCGTTTTAATCATGTCATGGGTAGTATTAAATCCGGTGGCCTGTGAAGGTGAAATGGCAAAAGAGGGCCTGTCAGTCTGAGCCTGTCGAAGACTCGTGCGCAGAGGCCCAGCCCACCATGCTTCGAGGGCCTCAGCATGACACCCCGTTTTAATCATGTCATGGGTAGTATTAAATCCGGTGGCCTGTGAAGGTGAAATGGCAAAAGAGGGCCTGTCAGTCTGAGCCTGTCGAAGACTCGTGCGCAGAGGCCCAGCCCGCCATGCTTCGAGGGCCTCAGCATGACACCCCGTTTTAATCATGTCATGGGTAGTATTAAATCCGGTGGCCTGTGAAGGTGAAATGGCAAAAGAGGGCCTGTCAGTCTGAGCCTGTCGAAGACTCGTGCGCAGAGGCCCAACCCGCCATGCTTCGAGGGCCTCAGCATGACACCCCTTTTATTATTTCATGGGAAGTTTTGGATCCGATGGATACTAAAAAAGCAGTTGAAGACTTACGAAGCTTTGAACTTCCTAAGTCTGGACATCTATTATATTAAACTTACTGACACTTTCATTTAATAGAAACTGTCATACATAATAGCCAAAAGGGGGGAATATTGGTAACTTAAACTCCAATCTTCCTCCCTTTAATCAACCAACTCACTCACAATTTTTGCCGACAGCAAACACAACGGGATCCCTCCTCCCGGGTGTACGCTTCCCCCGCAAAAATATAAACCTTTTAGTTTAGACGATTTATTGGCATGCCGTAAAAATGCTGCAAACCGGCTGTTGGAGTTGGGACCATAAAGTGAGCCGCGGTACGAGGAGGTGCGGCTTTCTATGCTTCGCGGATCAAGGACGCTTTCGGTAACAATAAGTTTGCGGATGTCTTTACTTAGCAAACGGCTTAACTTATTCAATACATTTTCCCTCGCCCCGGCTATCAGTGCATCCCAATCCTGCCAGGTATTAGCAGGTACGTTGATCATCGCAAACCAATTTTCGCAGCCCTCAGGTGAGTCATCGTGTTTATATTTGGAGCTGATGTTAAGGTAAACGGTAGGGTCATGATAAATCTCCTTTTCCCGCCAAATGTGATTAAACTCGGCCTCGTAATCAGCACTGAAAAAAATATTATGAAGGTCAAGCTCCCTGAATTGATCCCGGATTCCCCAATAAAATATCAGGGCCGAGCTGCTTCGTTCCTGGTTTAATATTTTTTTAGGATGAAGTTTGGGATGACTGCTTAGCAGCTTGCGATAGGTGAACCAGATATCCATATTGGATACCACAAGATCCCCTTCAATTACTCCATCATTCGTCCTGATCCCCCTTACTGTGTGACCTTGCAATACAATTTCTGCTACCGGGTTATTGTAGTGAAATTTTATACCTAATGATTCGGCCAGCGCCACTAAGCAAGAAGTTATGTTATACATCCCCCCCTCCGGAAAATAAGCGCCGAAATGCTGCTCCAGATGCGGTATTACGTTCAGCGTGGCCGGTGCGCTATAAGGGTTTGAACCGTTGTAGGTTGCATACCTATCGAAAAATTGCACTATCCTCTTATCCTTAAAAAAGGCCTCATTGGCCTTGTGCATAGTGCGAAAGGCATCTATCTTACCAAACCTTAATATTGATTTAAATGTATCCCGGCGTAGGTATGTCTTGAGCCGGTGCAGGGAGCGCTCTAAAAAAACATGATTGGTAATATTATAGACCGTACTGCTGTTATCAAGGTAATGCTTTACAGCTGCGGCAGGTTCTCCTGTCTTTTCCTGTATCTCATCACTGAACTTGCCAGCGTTGGCGTAGGCGGTTAAACGCGTACCATCTTCATAAAAATACCTGCAAACAACATCCAGCTTTTGATACCTGAAATAATCAGAAGGATTTTTGCCGGCCAGCTTAAAAAGCTCGTCGACATATTGCGGCATGGTAAACAGGCTCGGCCCGGCATCAAAGCGGTAACCATCCTGCTCAAACTGGCTCAACTTACCGCCGGGGTAACCATTAGCCTCATAAACCTCAACCTGATATCCTTTTACCGCCAGGCGGATAGCTGTCGCAATACCCGCTATACCGGCGCCAATAATTAATGCTTTTTTTGAGGAGGGCATGGGGGTAAAGATAAGCAAGCCCCCTCTAATCTCCCCCGGATGGGGAGACTTTTTAATACATAATAAAGATAAAGCCCTCCCCATCCGGGGAGGGTTGGGTGGGGCTACACATGATGAACGCCTTCGCCAATCTCTTCAATAGCTTTACGGTTAAAGGCTTCCAAATCATCCGGCCGGCGACTGGTCACCAGTCCGTTATCAACTACCACTTCTTCATCAACCCAATCGGCGCCGGCGTTTTTAAGGTCTGTTTGTAACGATGGATACGAAGTTAACCTTTTGCCGTTGATCATGCCTGTTTCAATAAGCAATTGCGGTCCATGACAGATAGCTGCTACCGGTTTGCCTTCATCTAAAAAAGCAGAAGCAAACGCAACGGCATCTTTATTTTGCCTCAACTTATCCGGGTTAAGTACGCCGCCCGGTAAAACCAGCGCATCATAATCATCAGGGCTTACTTCATCAAGCTGTTTATCAACATTGATTTCGATACCCCAGTTGATTTTATCCCAGGCTTTGATCTTTCCGCTTTTGGGCGATATCACATGTACTGTTGCACCTGCCTGCTCAAGGGCTTGTTTTGGGCTTGTTAATTCAACCTGCTCAAATCCTTCTTCGGTAAGGATTGCCACCTTACGACCATTTAAACTTGCCATAATTTATAATTTATTAATTAATGATTATAAAAATTAAATACAATATAAATACAGGCAAAAATAAGGATGGTTTTAGGAATTTTAAAAGAGGCTATAACAACTTGATTAGTACCAATCTTGAATTAGGCTCCTTAAATAGTTTTCTCGCAGAGAGGCGAAAACACAAAGTTTTTGCCTGGCGATTTTGTATACTTATTATTCAGATGATTGTCCGATATGCTGCAACGCGTAGTTTATAAAGTTGTTTGTGAGCCCATAATCTTCTGTCCCCTTACGGCGGATAAAAAAGAAATCACGCTTAATTTTCAAACCCTCAATAGGCACTTCAACCAAATCACCTTCGGCCAATTGACGGATAATTGATGGGCGAGGCATAAAGCCGAGACATTGATCGGCAAGCAGGAAGTTTTTCAAAGCCTCGGTACCACCAAGGCGGATTTTTACCGACAGATCGGCCGGTTTAATATGCAAAGCAGACAAGGCTTTTAATACGGCATTCAACGTGCCCGAACCTCGTTCACGCACGGCCAGAGGTGTTTTTATAAACTGCTTTAATGTTAATGACTTGCCTGCCAGGGGACTCTTAGCCGAGCAAACCGGGATCACCTCATCACTCATAAAGGGCTTGTATGATACGGTAGTGAGTTTATTATCAACCTCAATTATACCAATATCAACCTCATGATTTAACAAAGCATTCAGGATGTACTCGCTGTTACGGTTTACAAGTTGCACATCCACATTAGCGTACTCGCGCTGAAAACCAGAAAGTATCGAAGGTAAAATATACAGGGCAATAGTTGTACTTGCGCCCAAACGCAAATGCCCGGCAGCCTGCGAAAGATTGCTTAACACCGAAAGGTCATACTCTACCTTCCGCTCTATCTCTGTTGCCTGCTGTAAATACTCATTTAGCTTATTTCCGGCTTCGGTTAATAAGATACTGTTGCCCTTGCGCTCAAACAGGGGCACTTTATATTGATCTTCAAGCGCTTTAACATGTTTACTGATGGCTGGCTGCGTAATAAACAGCACCTGGGCAGCCTTGCTGAAACTCAGGTTAGCGGCAACTTCCATAAATACACGATGGGCGAAAGAGATCATGGGGCAAAGTTAATTTTTTACCCGTTCAAAGTACTTACCTGTAAATTTATACACGATATAGTCGCGGGTAACCTCTCGTTTTGCATTTACTAACGGACTGTGGATGCTTTGTGTTTTTGCATCATAATAAATAGTAGGGATCACTTTCATATTAACTACCGAAAGGAAGTTATAATCAAAATATAACTTACTATGCATGCCGGTTTGGGTTTTAACCAGTAACACGGTACCGTTTAACTTCCCATTTTCGATGGTAAAAAATTGGATGCCCTGGGTAGCATCAACACTTGAACGTACCGAATTATATCCGGCCAGGTAATAAACTTTGTTATTGGCCTTAAGCGTATAAATTTTGGAGTACCAGTAAACCGGGTTATGCTTCTTCCCTACCGAATCCATTTTTAAGGAAGAAAATGTTTTTCCGTTTACCTTGTATTGCAAAACATTGTCAAAATCATAGCCGGTGCTGCCCAGCCTGGTATCCCACGAATAGGTACGGAACAAACCATCGGCAGATGTAGCAATCACTACCCGTTCTTTAACCAGTTCCGTAAATGGATAATTAATAGTTTCGGGATATTTGGAGGTATAGTACTTCAGCTTAAAGCCAAAGATCTTGTTCATTTTTTCTAATGAATCAATTGCTTTCCACTCTTTTTTGTGAGTACCGTAATAGTTTACCCTTTTAAAAATCCGTAACAGGTCGGCTTCAATGGCCTGCGGACTCTGGGCAAACAAATTTGCTGAGTAAAAACAGCAGCAGAAAACAATTATAAACTTAAAGGTTTTCATCGGTAAACAAGATACACAAAAAAAGCAAATCCGGCAGACATTCTGTTACGATGATTGCCAGTTAGCTGTTTTTTAGCTTTTTATTTTTTCAAAATACCGTCCGTTGAATTTGTAGGTGATAAATTTTGCTGTAACCTGGGCTTTGGCATTTACCAGGGGTACATGTATAGTTTGCGTTGTTTGATCAAAAGTGATGGTTGGTCGTTTTTCAAAAGGGATATCAACTACCGAAAAGAAATCATAATCATAATAGATCTTGCTTTTCAATCCCGAGCTTGTTTTAATGACCTTCGCATCGTCATTAAGCTTCCCGTTTTCTATATCAAAAACCTTGATACCGGTGCCGGCATCTTTACTTGAATATATCGTACCGTAAATGCCCAGATAGTAAGTTTTATCGCCCGTTTTAAAAGTGTAAAGGTTGCTGTAAAACGGTATATAAGTTTCCTGGCTGCCGGTAAGCAGCACTGATTTTGTTTTAGCGCCAACTTTATACTGCAGCACATTAGCAAAATCGCGCATGGTACCTCCCTGCCAGGTCTCCCACGAGTAGATCCTGAACAAGCCATCTGCCGAAGTGAAAATATCAAGTTGCGCTTTCTTTAGCGAGTTAAAAGGCATACCGATGGAGGCGGGATAAGTTTCTGTATACTTTTTTAACTTGTTGCCAAATTCGTCATTAGCATCTCCTAAGGCATCGCTCGCGCCGTCGTCGCCTGTATCTTGTTTTTGATGGCAGTATTCAATCTTTTTAAATGATTTAAACAGATCGGCCTCAACGGCCTGCGGTGTTTGTGCAACGAGTTTAGTAATTGTGATAAAACAGAATAGAGCAATCAGGTTCAAGGTTTTCATAACAAAATATTACTGCATAAAAATAGGGATAATCAAATAACTATCCCTATCCTATAATTTATTGATAATATCTTCTTTATTAATTTTCAGCTGTTCCGCAACGTCATTGATGATCGCCATAAGTGCTCCTAACTTTATAGGATCGTGATTTGGGATGGTAATATTCTTTACGCCATCATTAAACGTTATCGATAACCTGATATGGCTTCCGGTTTGTCTTATAACCTCGTAACCATATTTCAATAAAACTTTGATCAGATCTTTTCCTGAAACATCGCGAGGAGCTCTTGGAGACATAGGTATTTTCAGAAAAATTAAACGGTTATCACTTCCTCCTTAACCAAATGGAGCCGAATGATTTTAGGAAGCTTATCCTCATCAAAATGACAATGAACCGCATCACGGATATTTATCTTAAGCTCATCTAAAGTCTCTCCTTCTGTAAAAATCGACTCGCCGATTGCCCTCGCGTTATAACCGCCCTCTATCGCTTCTTCAACAAGGAAAAATATTTCGTTCATATTCAAATTTAAGAAATATTCTTCACAAAAAAACCCCATAGCATATGTGCTATGGGGCCTATATTTTCTCATTTACTTACGCCTCAACCGGCTGGCCAATCAAGTGCTGAGCAGCAAGGTACTCTGCAATTTGTACGGCATTAGTAGCTGCACCTTTACGCAGGTTGTCAGATACAATCCAGCAGTTCAACGTATTGTCCTGGGTTTCGTCACGACGGATGCGGCCTACAAATACCTCATCTTTATCATGCGCGTCGAGCGGCATAGGGTATTTCAGGTTAGCAGTATCATCAACCACCACAATACCCGGCGCATTAGCCAACAGCTCACGAACTTCGGCCAGATCAAAATCATTTGCAAACTCAATGTTAACCGACTCCGAGTGGCCACCCATAACCGGGATGCGCACTGTTGTAGCAGTTACTTTGATGCTGTCATCTCCCATGATCTTTTTAGTTTCGAGGATCATTTTCATTTCCTCTTTAGTATAACCGTTTTCGGTAAATACATCAATCTGCGGAATCACGTTTAAGTCTATAGTATAAGGGTAAACTTTCGGTCCGTCGATACCTTTACGCTCGTTAAACAACTGATCAACAGCTTTAACACCAGTACCGGTAACCGACTGGTAGGTTGAAACTACTACCCTTTTAATTTTATATTTATCGTGCAGTGGTTTTAAAGCCACCACCATTTGTATGGTTGAGCAATTAGGATTGGCGATGATCTTATCTTCGGCGGTAAGTACATCAGCGTTTACTTCAGGCACAACCAGTTTTTTAGTTGGGTCCATACGCCATGCCGATGAGTTATCAATAACAGTTGTACCAGCAGCTGCAAATAAAGGAGCCTGCTGTAATGAAGTGCTTCCGCCGGCCGAGAAAATTGCTACGTCCGGCTTCATCTTAATCGCATCCTCAACAGAAACTACCTTAAACTGCTTACCCTTAAAAGTAATTTCTTTACCAATACTTTTTTCTGAAGCTACGGGAATTAATTCTGTAACGGGGAAGTTGCGTTCTGCAAGAACCTGCAACATTTTGGTGCCTACTAATCCTGTAGCACCTACTACTGCGACTTTCATTTTTTAAATTGTTTTTGAAATGTATCAGGCTGCTTCACAGCGCCTGTTTTTAATTAATTATGTGTTTTAAAAGTTAAACCCTCAAATATGCACATTTTTTTGGTATCCTGAAAATATAAAGTCTATGGTTTTTGTGGGGTTTGTTTTTAGGCGAGTGGTTGATTGGGTTGATTAAGTGAGTGGTTTGTTTGTCTGAATCAAAATTTTCCCTTACTGGCTTGAGCGAAGGGCTGATGGGCGGCAGACTTGTGACTTTGAAAGCGATTAGTTTGTATGAACCGGGATTTTTAGAATTAAGCGAATTAATAGAATGCCAACTAAAATTCCAGAAATTCAAACAATTCGTTTAATTGGGGTTCAGACAAAATCACACAAATCCTTAAATCCTAAAAATCCTGGTTCAGAATTAGGGCGTTACCTTCGGCCCGCGCTATCCGCTCATACGCCTGCAGGCATTACGCTCGTTGGCCTGTATCCGCTACTATCGCTAACGCGGAAAAAGTCTGAAGTCCGACGTCCGTAAGTCCGAAAGATTAAAATTGGCTTGGACTTCCAGACTTTCGGACATCTGACTTTCGGACTCACTTCCACTCACCTAAAAACCCTACCTTTGCGCGGTAAAGTCAAAATTGCATGAGCGAAAAGATCTTAGTGATAGGCGCCAATGGCCAGATCGGCACCGAACTGGTAATGGCTTTGAGAAATATACACGGGGCCGATGCAGTTGTAGCTTCGGATATTAATAGCCCCACCTATGCTATGCGTGGTAGCAGCGGACCATTTGAATTGATCAATGTACTTGATAAAGACAACCTGCACCACATATTTGATAAACACCGTCCCACGCAGGTTTACTTGCTGGCGGCCATTCTTTCGGCAGTAGGCGAGCAAAAACCCAAAATGGCCTGGGACCTGAATATGACCGGTTTGCTGCATGTGCTTGATTTTGCGGTTGAGTTTAAAGTAAGTAAAGTTTTTTGGCCAAGTTCTATAGCGGTTTTCGGGCCGCATTCACCACAGCATAACACGCCGCAGTATTGCGTGATGGACCCTAACACGGTTTATGGTTTTAGTAAATTGGCCGGCGAGCGCTGGTGCGAATACTATTTTAATAAATACGGTCTTGATGTGCGCAGCATCCGCTATCCTGGCTTAATAGGCTGGAAAGCTAACCCCGGCGGCGGCACTACCGATTATGCCGTACATATATTTCATCAGGCATTAAAAACCGGAAGCTATGAAAGTTTCCTTGCTGAAGGTACCGCCCTACCCATGATGTACATGGACGATGCCATCAGGGCTACCATTAGTTTAATGGATGCACCTGCCGAACATATCAGTATCCGCTCATCATATAACCTGGCTGGCATTAGCTTTACACCCGAGCAACTGGCAGCAGAGATCAAAAAACTGATCCCTAAATTTGAAATCAGTTACAGTAATAACGATCCGCGACAAGCCATCGCCAATAGCTGGCCAAAGTCAATAGACGACAGCTACGCGCAAAACGACTGGGGCTGGAAACTGGAATATGACTTACCAAAAATGGTGGCCGACATGTTGACCAATTTGAAAACGATAATTTAAGGTTAAAGGCGAAAGGATAAAGGTTTTTATCCGTCATTATATAAACAAATATTATATTTACCGCCTTGTCTTTATAGGGCAAAGCTTTGTAATACAACAAGGTTGATCTATCACTATCAACCATGAACAATGAACTAAAAAAACATGGGAAGAGCATTTGAATTCCGCAAAGAAAGAAAGTTTAAGCGCTGGGCCAAAATGGCAGTGCAGTTTACCCGTTTAGGTAAGGAAATTGTAATGGCTGTAAAAGCCGGCGGCGGCGATGTTAACACCAACTCACGCTTACGTACCGCGGTACAAAACGCCAAGGCTGTAAACATGCCTAAAGACCGTGTTGAAGCCGCCATTAAACGCGCCAGCAGCCGCGACGAAAAAGATTATGAAGAGCTTGTTTACGAAGGTTACGCACC
This sequence comes from Mucilaginibacter sp. SJ, assembly GCF_028993635.1. NCBI lineage: Bacteria > Pseudomonadati > Bacteroidota > Sphingobacteriia > Sphingobacteriales > Sphingobacteriaceae > Mucilaginibacter > Mucilaginibacter sp. SJ. The sequence continues at coordinate 5,126,948 of NZ_CP118631.1, read as the reverse complement.
TTATGGTGTTGCTGTGTTGGTTGAAACCGCTACAGATAATACAAATCGTACCGTAGCTAACGTGCGCAGCTACTTTACCAAATATGGAGGTTCCTTAGGTAAAACTGGATCTCTTGATTTTATCTTCACCCGTAAATCAGTTTTTACTTTTGAACCGGGCGACCGCGACCTGGAAGAGCTTGAACTTGAATTGATAGACGCAGGGTTGGAAGAAATATTTGTTGAAGCCGATGAAAATGGCAACGATATTGCGGTAATCCATACAGCTTTTGAAGATTTTGGTAAAATGCAGAAAGCGTTGGAAGAAATGGGTATCGAAGTAAAATCGGCCAAACTGGAACGCATTCCGCAATCATTCCACACTGTCAGCGAAGATCAGGTGCCTGAAATTATGAAACTGATTGACCGTTTGGAAGAAGACGACGACGTGCAGGCTGTTTACCATAATATGGCGGAATAATTCTGATATCGGATTTGAGAATTTCGATTTCGGATTTAGTTCCACTCAAACAATAAACACCATGTCATTGCGAGCGATGGCGTGGCAATCGCACAGAAGCATCATCGCTCTGTACAGCATGCGATTGCTTCGTCGTTCCTCCTCGCAATGACATAAAGAAGAAACATCATGCCACTATTCAACACACGTAAAGGAGAAAAAAAAGTAAGGGTTACCTTTGCTAACGGCCTTCTTTTTGTGGAAACTGATGGTGGCAAGCCGCAGGCTTTCCCGTTGGAATGGTTTCCACAGTTATTAAACGCTACCGATGAGGAACGTGAAGACTGGAGCCAAACCGAAAAAGGCATCCGTTTTAACAAGCTGGGTGTGGATGTAACGCTATAAGTCAGATTTGAGATATGAGACTTGAGATATGAGACAAGGCTATCCGCCTTCAATTATCTCAAATCTCATATCTAACATCTCATATCTAAACAAATGGTTTTTGAAGAATTTTTAAAGAAGAAAAGAATTGATCTTGCCGCTCTGCAACAGGGCGAACCTGCTTTGTTTTCTGAATTTAAAGATCACTTTGAACAGATGGGCGAAAAAAGTTTCGACCATACCAAAAAGTACTGGTTTAATAAACTAAGGCGGCGGTTCCCGGTTCCGCTTGAAGTTAAAACCGAAAAAGCACATATCCAAAACCCGCTTGCCGAGCAAACCATTACCGAAAGTTTGACAGAACCCGGTACGCCGTCCAAAGTTGGCTTTACGCCGAAGTTCCGTCCGGTCGCACCAAAACCTGCAGCTCCTGCTGAAGAATTTAAACAACAGGCAGCTGAACCCAAAACATCGGCAACATCATCCCCTGAAACTGCCCCCAAACCAGCGTTCAAGCCTCGCTTTAACCCGACCATGGCAAAAGCTAAGCCAACAGTAAGCGAAGCAACACCCGAAAACGAAAAAGAGCAACAAGCTGAGGCTTCGGCTCCTGCTACAGAAACACCTGCGACACCTGCCAAGCCAGGCTTTAAACCACGTTTCAATGCTGCCATGGTAAAACCGAAACCAGCTGAAACAGAAACACAGGCAGAAGACAAAAAGGAAGAAACTCCGACAGCTCCACCTGCGGATGCACCGGCACCTAAAATGGGCTTTAAACCACGCTTTAATGCCGGTATGGTAAAACCCAAACCGGTAGAAAATGAAGCGCCTGCTGAAGAGAAAAACGAGAATGCTCCGCCTGAAGAGCCTCAAACGCCGGTAACCGAAGCACCTGCCCCTAAAGTGGGATTCAAGCCACGCTTCAACGCGGCTATGATGAAACCTAAACCGGCTGAATCGGAACAACCAGTTGAAGAGGCAAAACCATCAGCCGAGACTCCGCAACCAACGATTGAAGAAGTAAAACCGGGTTCTGAACCTCCCGCACCAAAGCTTGGCTTTAAACCACGCTTTAATTCAGCTGCAATGAAGCCGAAAACGCCTGAAAATGAGGCTCCGGCAGAAGATGAGAAAGAGGATAAGCCCACCGAAGCGCCTCAGGCACCAGCTACAGAAGCTCCTGCACCTAAATTAGGGTTCAAGCCACGCTTCAACGCCAAAAATCTTCCCAAGAAATCAGAAGAGGAAGAATAGTCAATAACTTTTCCAATCAAACTAATATATGGTTATCCTGAGTGGGAAAAATCGGGATCTGTGAAGGTGAAATGCTATTTGGTGTAAGGTGACTGTAATCCTGAGTTATTAAATCCATGGACCCTGAAGGTTAGATGACAAAGAGGGCTTGTCAGTCTGAGCCTGTCGAAGACTCGTGTGCAGAGGCCTGCCCGCCATACTTCGACGGGCTCAGTATGACACCCATTTTAATCATTTCATGGGCAGCCTGCCGAAGGACACGCAGAGGCCCAACCCACCATGCTTTGACGGGTTGAGCATAACAACCATTTACATTCCTGTTTCCCTACTTACTATGCGAAAACAACCAATGCAACAGATCAGGCTCATTGAACGCATTGTCCCAACTATTGTGTCCTACACCTGGATATAAAGTAAACCGTGGCTTGCCTCCCGCCTCTTTAATAGCATCAACCATTACCCGCGAATGATCGGCAGGTACTACCGGGTCATTATTACCGTGAAAAATCCAGAGCGGAACTTTTTTGGCGTATTTCTTCGCGTTCAGCGTATTATCGCCTCCGCAGATAGCGAAAGCTGCGGCAAATATCCTGGGCTCGCGGCCAATGATCTCGAAGGTACCCATACCACCCATGCTAAGGCCTCCCACATAAACTTTGTGCTTATCAACAAATGGCTTATCTAAAAACTGGTCAACCAATCCCATCAGCATGATCATCGCCATTGTTGGCGGCGCATTTTCCTGGAAAATAAATTTGCGTTTATTGGTCGCCGAATCGGTAACCTGCTTTACATTGCTCCAATAACTTTTTGCCGGGCATTGCGGAAAAACAACGATAGACTCGTATAACTCCCTGCAGCTGTCCTGTAAGAACCGTTGTGCCCCATAAGCCAGTTGCGATTCATTATTGTTTCCCCGCTCGCCCGAACCGTGTAATACAAACAATAAAGGGTACTTTTGACCCGGATTAAAATGCTTCGGAAATAAAATTCGGTATGGTAGTGTGTCTACTTTAAAAATAAAGCTACCCCTGTCAAACGAGGTCAAATTTTGGGACTTGGCTAAAAAAGAGAATGCTAAGAGTAAGCTTAGCATTCCTGTAATTCGTATTGTTTTGATCATGGGTTAAAATGCTTCTTTGTTTTGCAACCGACGTAATTACCGCCGTTGCTTTAAAACAAATTTAACCTCTTTATCGGCCTTTTGTTTATTTTTTATGCCGAATTAATTTTTCACGATAGCGGGGCTTTCAAAACCCAGTTTTTTCAAACCACCCTGAACCTCGGGGCAGCTCATGAAAAGTTTCCAGAGCAAACCGGTCCGGTAGTTTTCAATCATCACAATGATCGGGCCCTGGTCGATGGCCAAATAGGAGTTGGCGTACCAGTTATGCGATTCGCTGAAGGCATCGGTAAAGCCATACTCACCCCAGATCTTATCGCCCAGGTCGTAATAAAAATGACGCAAGGCTTTCATCGAATATTCCGGCGTATAAGGGAATGCCGATAGCGCGGCAGTTGGGGTAATTACACCGAGGTCGTTGGTTGGCGAATGCGCATTGTAGCCCTCAAAGTTATCGCTGGCAGTTAGTCCCCAGCAATTTTCACCGTAGCCCTTAAATTTTTTAGGATTATCAACACAGTAAGCATGATTGATCAGGGTGTGATTTTTGTTTTGTTCCCAGTAGTCGGCATACTCGTCCTTTAATCCCTTAGGATTAAGGCCGAGGAAAGAATATTGCGAGAAGAATAGCGGACCGCCATAATCAAAACCAAGCGGTAATTTAAAACCGTAAAAAGTTTTCCCGTTTTTAAAGAAGTCGCTTTGCGCCCAACCACGATGGTACACCTCGGCGCTAACCGGGTAACGCTGTGCCGATGCAGCCAGCACATAAGTTATTAAACATTCGTTAAAGCCGTGGATCGGGAAATTCATGGCCCAGCCATTGTTGGGGCTCCAGTGCCAGTAAAGGTAGTCGCGGCCATCACGGGTAAACCAGCTCCATTCCATTTCGCCCCACATCCAGTTAATCACATCGCGGATCCGGCGCTCCTTTGGATCATCGGCATTAAAATACTGCCTCGCGCACAATAAACCCTGAAAAAGATAAGCCGATTCCACAATGTCAGCCCCATCATCCTTACGGCCAAAACGGATCACTTTACCGGTTTCGCCATTTAACCAGTGCGGGAAAGCGCCATGAAAAGCATCGGCCTTGTATAAAAAGTTAACGATCTTAACCATACGGTCAACTGCCTGCTCATGGCTGATCCATTTGCGACTATCGGCCACAATGAGCGACATGATGCCAAATCCCGAACCACCGGTAGTTACCACCTCGTTGCCGTAATCAAAAGAAGTGTTACTGCGCTCACGGGCCAGCCCGCTCACCGAGTGACCAAAGTCCCAGAAATAACGGAACGTTTGGCGCTGCACCACATCAAGCAAAGCGCTATCCGTAAGGTTTTTGATAATACCTACGGGCTTAATGCCGTCTTCTGATTTTTTTGTTTGCTTTTGGGCCAAGGCGCAAATGGCAGTCAATATAAATACCGGAGTAATAAATAGTTTTTTCATAAAGCTATTTGGGTTTAAATATGAAAAATGGGGTTTTCATTAAAAAAAGAGAGGTTGCCCGTTAAACCCAACAAGGCAACCTCATCATCAATCAACTGTGTGTATTTTATTGGCTAATTAATAACCAGGGTTTTGTGTTAATGCGCCACCGCTCAGGTCAATTTCATTTTGTGGCACCGGCCATACTTCGTTTTTGCCGGCTTTCCAACCGCGTGAGCCAAAAACCTCGGTACCCCTGCCCTGACGGATCACGTCGAAATAACGTTCAAATTCCATAGCCAGTTCAACCCGTCTTTCCTGGTATATAGCTTTACGAAGGGTTGCCTGATCGGTTGTAATTACTTTTGGCAAAATAGCATTGTTTCCTGCACGGGCACGGGCGCGAACCTGCTCTAACGGAATTAAGGCAGCTGCAGAATTACCAAGCTCATTATTAGCTTCAGCGTTCATCAGCAATACATCAGCATAGCGTAAAACGATTTTATTTTGCTGGCAACCTTCATTAAAGCCTGATACATACAGGCTAAAAGGAACGTATGATTTTTGGTTATACATCGGGTTATCTCCGCTGGCCGGGATCTTATCACCCTCTGGCGTAGTTTCGCCCCTGAAAATGATGGTAGCGTCACGTCGCGGATCGCCGGTTTCATAAGCTGCCGCCAGCTCCGGACTTGGCACGTTAAAACCCCAGCCACCACCGGTAACGCCACGTACTCCCTGTACCTGCGAGTATTGTGAGTTTGATGCATCCGGATTGTTAGGGATCAATGCACACTGTATTTCAAATACAGATTCCTGGTTGTTTTTATGATTGGTGCGGAACATTTGTTCGTAATTTGGAAACAACAAATAGCCCATGCCCATTACCTGGTTGGTATAATTCAATACATCGCTCCACTTTTTCAGGTACATGGCAACTTTTGCATGCAATGCAATAGCAGCGCCTTTAGTAGCATGACCGATATCGGCCGAGCTGTAGGTTTGCGGCAACACATTAGCGGCATCAGTTAAATCTGTTTCAATAGCAGCCCAAACCTGTGCTTTTGCTGTACGGGGTAAGTTATATTCAGATGCATCTTTAGGTAAGGTTAAGCGCAACGGCACATCGCCAAAAGCCCTAACCAACCTAAAATATGAATAAGCCCTGATAAACTTAGCTTCGGCCAGATACCTTGCCTTTAAATTTTCATCCATGGTAATACCAGGCACATTGGTCAAGATCTGGTTAGCAAAGTTGATGTTCTGGTACTGACCTTTCCAGAAACCACCCAATTGGGCATCCCCCGCAGTAATGGTAAATTTGTGATAGTCATTAAAGAAGGTAGCATCACTGGCGGTACTGCCTTTTTCTACATCGTCAGAACCCATGCTCTCTACAGCAATAGGTGCAAAAGCGATATTGTTCCACTCGCGCAGGTTAGCATACATGGCGCTAACCGCTTTAGTAGCATCATCCTGGGTTTTGAAAAATTGGGTTGCCGCGGTATTTTGAGCCGGATCGACATTTAAGAAGCTTTTTTTACAGCTTTGAAACGATATGAATGAAGCGATAAGACCTACAGCGATGGCCTTATGCATATATTTTGTACTATTTTTCATCTTTATATTGATTAAAAAGTAACGTTAACACCAAAATTATAGGTAGCAAATAACGGATACACACTTGCATCAATACCACGGCTGCCTACAGCACCACCAATCTCTGGCGAGAAGCCTTTGTAACCAAACAGGTTGATGGCGTTTTGTGCGTTTGCATAGATCCTGACTTTTGAAATATTCAGTTTCTTCAGGAAGTCGCCCGGAATGGTATAACCCAGCTGCGCGTTCCTCATCCTGAAGTATGCACCGCTTTCAACATAAAATGAGTTAGGGGCGGCATTGCTGTTTTTACCAACGTTTACTGAAGGGTAGGTATTTGAAGTACCAGCCCCGTGCCAGCGATGATCATAAAAGTCCTGAGTGAAGTTTTCGTTACCAAAACGGTAAGCGATATTGGCGTTATAAACACTTACACCCGCAACACCCTGAAAATCTAACGCCAGGTCGAAGTTTTTGTAGGTGAATGATGTGTTTATACCGTAGTTATATTTTGGCAGCGGGCTACCTAAGGCTACGCGGTCACGACTATCCAATATGCCGTCGTTATTGGTATCCTGGTAAATGAAATCGCCAGGGGCCGCGCCCGGTTGTTTTGAAGCAGCAACCTGCTGTGCGGTTTGGAAAATGCCTGTTACTTTGTAGCCATAAAACTGTCCTATCGGCTGGCCAACCACGGTGCGGGTAGCTAATGCGCCGTTGGCAATGCCTTCGCCACCATCATAAATTGGGTTTTGACCGGTTACTACATTAAGTACTTTATTATTATTGATACCAATATTACCGCTAATACTGTAATTGAAATCTTTAGATGGGTTATCTCTCCAACCTAATGAAAATTCCCATCCCCTGTTTTGGATACTTGCCTGGTTACCTATCAGTGAGCTGTTATTTGTACCCAATGAGCCAGCCACCGGGATTGCGAAAATAGCATCCTGGGTTTCCCTGTTATAATAATCTGCTTCAAAAGTTAACTTGTTATCAAGCAAGCCACCTTCGATACCAAAATCAGATGATACTGTTTTTTCCCAAACAATAGACGGCGGCACAATAGAGTTAATACTTGCACCCGGGTAAACAGTAAGCGGATTGCCGAATAAACCTGTGAGGTAAGGATCTGTCGCGATAACTTGTACGGTAGGGTTAATTGGTACGCCTGAGTTACCAACTTTACCCCAGCTTCCGCGTAGTTTCAGGTTGCTGAATACCTTCTGATCTTTCATGAACTCCTCGTTGGTAATTACCCAACCGGCACCAACCGAAGGGAAGTAACCATAAGTGTGATCGCCATAAAACTGTGAAGCACCATCACGACGAATAGAGGCATTCAATAAATATTTATCTCTGAACGAATAGTTAACACGTGCAAATTGTGATAACGCACGGGTGTGGATCTGACTGCCCGGAGTTGCAAAGAAATTTACGTTAGTGGTGTCAGGGAATGAGCTTCTGATGCTGCCGTTTTTCACATACGGAACATAATCGGCCTTACCATCTATTTGCCTGGTGCGGTTGTTCTGCGCACTGTAACCTACCAAAGCTGTCATTTTATGATCTTTTATTTTAACATCATAGGTAAGGGTGTTTTCCCAAATCCAGTTACGAACATCGGTGTGGTTGATATCCAGATTGGTTTTATTGCTTTGCTGACGCAGGGTGGCCGTATACTCAGGTGTAAATGCCCTTACTTCATTCTGGCTGATATCGCCGCCAAAGCTTGATTTAAATTTGAAGTTTTTAAGGAAGGTAACCTCGCCGTAAGCATTGTAAGTAAAACGCTTGTTTTTTGTTCTCTGGTTAAAGAAATCAATAGTGGCCTGCGGGTTATAATTGTTGCCATCACCGGTGCCATAATCGTTAGGATCGCCATAACTGCCATCGGCTTTGCGTACGGGTAGTGTAGGGGCCGCGCCAAATAACTGGTGGAAAATATCGCTGTTAACATCGCGCGATACATCAGACAAAGCACTTGCGGTGTAACCAAATTTTAAGTTTTTAGTTGGCTTAAAATCATTTGACAAGTGAACTGTATAACGCTGATAGTTATTTGTTTTGGCCAAACCATCCTGGTTAAGGTAACCGAACGAGTAATTGTAAGTATACTTATCGGTACCACCACTTATTGAAGCCTCATGGTTTGTGGTAAATGCCTTGCGCAATATTTGTTTGTACCAGTCGGTTCCTTTACCGTATGATGAAGGATCGCTGAATATCGGGTCACCGCCATTTAATGCTGAAAGCTCATTTACCGCTGTAGCATATTGATTGGCGTTTGCCATTTTTACCTGGTTGGTAACAGCCTGAAGACCTACATAGCCATTATAGTTAATAACCGGTTTGCCTTTTGTACCACGTTTTGTGCCGATTAAAACAACGCCGTTAGCGGCACGGATACCGTAGATAGCAGTACTTGATGCATCTTTCAAAATGCTGAAGCTTTCAATATCCTGCGGATTAAGGAAGCTGATATCATCATACCAAACTCCGTCAACCACAAACAATGGTTTTGTGTTACCATAAATGGTACCTAAACCACGGATGGTAATATCCGGCGATTTACCCGGGGAACCACTGTTGGTGATTTGTACACCTGATACTTTACCTTGTAAGCCGCTCAAGGCATTTGGCGATGCCTGTTTAGCAACATCAGCACCCTTAACGGTAGCTATCGATCCGGTAACGTCAAGCTTTCGTTGGGTACCGTAGCCAATAACAACTACCTGTTGCAGCTCATTGGTTTGAGGTTGAAGTGTGACGTTAATAGTTGTTTGATTGCCAATGGCTACTTCCTGTGTGGCATAGCCTATATAAGCTATTGATAAAGTTCCGTTTGCTGGGGCCTTGAGCGTAAAAGCTCCATTTACATCTGTTTGGGTACCTATAGTTGTTCCTTTAACTGAAACAGACACACCTATTAAAGCTTCGCCTGTTTTTCCGTCAGTTATTTTACCTTTTAGTGTAACGTTTTGTGCAAACGCCGCGTCATAGCAAAACAACAGTAACAACATCAACCCTGAAATAGTAAAGATTCTTTTCATAGTGGTTAATAAATAATACGGATTGAAAAAATAATTGGTTTATTGATTTGCAAAGCTGTACAGATAATCAGCCTTTAACAAATAATGTAACTCAACATTAATACACCTGTATAAGAATACTTTCACAAGAAAAGTTTTTCTAAAACATAAGCATCTATTTAACAGATAGTTAAAAGTAAACTTACTACTACACAACTTGCATAGTACCCAATGCCTCAAAATGATGCAATGAGAGGTAATGATGTAGTGTTAAAGCTCGATGAGAAACTCGGTAAGGTTTTTATCATGCTCCAGATTGAGCTTTTTACGCAGCCTGTAACGCCTGATCTCGACGCCCCTTAATGAAATATTAAGCAGTGAAGCCATTTCTTTACTGCTCATGTTCATACGCAGGTAGGCGCATAATTTAAGATCGTTTGGTACCAGATCGGGGTGACCTGCCTTCAATTTTTTGAAGAAATTTTCGTGTGCTTCATTGAAACTGTTTTCAAAAATGTTCCAGTCGCGGTCATCGCTCATGCCTTCATCAATTACTTTCTGGATGCGGCGCAATTGCTCATCAGCAAGTTTCTTACCATCCTCTCCTTTCAGGTGGGTTAACTCGTCGCTTATCTTTTGCAGCAGCTCATTTTTGTAAACTATGTTCATGGCCGAATTTGCGAGTTCACGGCTTTTACTGGCCAGGTCGGCTTGCAGCTGCTCGTTCTTTATATTGATGATGTGCTGCTCATTTGCAATAGCTTCCTGCTTCAAAAATTCTTCCTTCTCTTTCTGCAGCTTTTGTTGAATCTGCTGCTGATGTTTTTTTAATTTAAGACCATAATAATACCTTATCAAATAAAACAGCAATACAGCCAGCAACACATAAAACACCATGGCTATTTTACCGGCATACCAGGGCGGTAACACTGTAAAGGTTATCATTGAAATAGCAGACTGATACTGATCATTGATTTTTGCGCGTACCTTGAAATTATAGGTACCCTGGTTAAGGTTAGTAAACTCTTTTTGACTTTGCGGCGTCCATTCGCTCCATTGATGCGAGTACCCTTCCAGGTAATATTGAAACCTGATTTTTGCCTGTGTATAATAAGGCAGAGAATAGCTTATGCGGATGTTGTTTTCGGCATAAGGCACTTCAATATTGTTACTCTCTCCCGCAGCTTCGCTTATCAACGATACCTTATCAGTAACATTCTCTATCCTCCTGATCAGTACACCGGGTATTTTGAACGTATTGGGCAACTGAGCATCTGCATCATTCAAGATTACAAACCCGTCGTCAACACTTATCAAATAGGTTGAATTGTTGATACGGTTGATTGTTTCATAATGTTGTACCATTTGCCCATTCAGGATAGAAAACCTGTTGGTATCAATTGTTAGCTTACCGGGAACAGACATATCAGCCAAACCAACCCTGCCATGGTTTATGAACCAGTATTTTTTACCTATAGCCTTGATGATTTTGCTTGAGGTTGCAAATGTGCCCAGCTTGCTGTTAAGCTGCTGATATTTATAAAACCTGTCGGTGATATCATCATAAACATAAAAGCCCGAATCGGAAGAAAATACGATGCGGTTATCCAGGTCAAATACGTTGATATTGTAGCTACCCGGCAATCCATGCATTTTGTCATAATAAACATGCGACACTACAGTACGCTGGTCGGCACTTAAAGTGAGTTTATATATGCCTTTATAGGCATGGCTTACCCAGATCTGGCCTTTGGGATCGCGCTCTACGTAACGTGAGGGCTCACTAAACCCTGCCAGTTTGTGGCTATATTGCCAATTGCCTCCGGCATCTTTACGGTAAATAACCAAACCCGTATAGGTTCCCTGCATCAACACATCGGGAGCCATTTTCTTGATAGTCCAGCCACCTGTTACATCTGAGATCTTTTTTATCGAAGCTCCGTTTACCTGGTATGTTCCATCATTATGGCCGCAAAGCAACCTGTTATCCTGTAACGACAAGTCCCACACCTGCCCCTGTGAGCCGGGAATAAGTTTAAAATCAAAGGTTTGAAATGGGCTGTTATGACTATCAGGCAGCCAATCGCTATAAAACAAACCCTGGTTAGTACCGAGATAGATCTTTTTATCAAAAATGATACTTGAATAAACAGTCCCAAATTTGCCTGTTTTGTCGAAATAAAAATACAATGGCGAATTAACCTCTATTCTGTCGATGCCATTATCAAGCCCGGCCCACAGGTTTTGCCCTGCATCGGTATAGAGGCTCAACACGGTATTGTTTTGCATACCGCTTGCTTTATTGATATGCTGTACCACACGCCCTGCGGTATCTATGATCACAATGCCATTCAGGATAGTACCGTATGCAAAATATTTATCTGCTATAGCGACACCATTATTTAGCTGATACGTTGTTAAAAAATCATTAGCCTGGTTGGCCCATGGCTTAACCGTTTTGCCATCGTATATAAATAAACCGTTTTTTGCCGTGCCGATGAGATATTTATTGTGCTGAAAAGGCAAAATAGATAACACACCGCTTGCACCTAAAATATTGCTGCCTTCAATATATTCAAGCTTTGAACCTTTAAGCTCAAAAAGCCCTTTGGTTAATTGCTCTAAAAAAAAGCGGCTACCACATTTAAAAAGGAACAAATACGGCTCATGCGTTTTTAACACTTCAATTTTACCAGCCGAGTAAATATAGATAGCCCCGAATGATTGGAAAAGCACCCTGTTGTTATCGCAATATATTTTCCAGATCTCTTCGGTTACCGGTAAAAAGTTTTTCGGTACCAGGTTAACGAGTGAGGTATATTTTAAAATGCCCTTACCATCGTTATGCCAATAGCCAAATTCACCATATCCACCGGCATACACCCTGCCCCTGCCATCAGCACTAACTGAGCGTACAATTAAGCCATTGGGCATGTGGTACTGCTGCCAATATTTACCATCAAAGGTGAGCAGGCCTTCGGCATTGCCAAAGTACATGATATCGTGCTCATCGCGCGTTACCGACCAGTTTTGGTTACCAAATTGATAAAGTGCCTTAGTATAGTTTTGAACATAGGGAACACCTACGCTCTTAATATCTACCGACCACGCGGGCCAAACTGATATAAAAACAAGAACGATAATAATACACAGGGTTTTACGCATGGGATGTAGCGGCTCAATTTGCTAAAGTAGTGTTTGTACCCGACAAAATAAAAAAGCCTACCCTTGAGGGTAAGCCTTATATAATTAATTGTGCCACAGCTGTTATGCTATTGGCTGCAGTTTATTTTTACTCACATTTACCGGTTGAGGCACTTTTACATAATACCCGGTACCATCATAAACCCGTTTACGCGGATGCTCTTTACAAGCATCGCTGCAGCAGCCGTCCATAGCGGTTCCGCATTCATCGCACTGGGTAAAATGTTCGTTGCACTCGGGGTTGGCGCAATTGATCATTTTTGGTGTGGTTTTGCCGCAATTGAAGCAGGTTGAAATAACAACAGGGTTAACGCTGTTCACATCAACCGAAAGGCGGTTATCAAACACATAGCATTTACCTTCAAAATCCTCGCCGCCCGCTTCTTTACCATATTTAATGATGCCGCCATGCAACTGGTACACTTCGGGGAAACCTTCGTGCAACAACAAGGCCGATGCTTTTTCGCATTTGATGCCACCGGTGCAATAAGTCAGGATCTTTTTATCCTTGTACTTGGCCAGCTCATTGATCATTGCCGGAAAATCACGGAAGTTTTCAATATCAAGGGTTACCGCATTTTTGAACTTGCCTAACGAGTGTTCATAGTTTGAGCGCACATCCAAAACAACAACATCGTCCCTGTCTTTCATAGCCAAAAACTCTTTTGGCTCCAGGTGTTTGCCGGTTTTTTGTTTCGGGTCGATGACATTAGGGTCACGGAGACCTGAGTGCACAATTTCTGACTTATAACGCACATGCATTTTTACAAAGGATGGCGTATCTACTTCATCTATTTTAAAGTCGATACCGGCAAAACGTTCGTCGGCATGTACGGTATCCATATAGGTTTTGCAAGCTTCGGCAGTACCTGATACTGTACCGTTAAGCCCTTCATCGGCCACAATAATGCGCCCGGTTAAACCTAAGCTTTTACAAAATTTTAAATGATCGGCAGCAAATTGCTCCGCATTAGCTATTGTCGAATAACAATAGTATAGTAGGGTATTATACATTTTCATAAAATCATTGATACTGCTGCAAACAGTGTTAAATGAGCGGCGCAAAGATACGAACTTTGTTCGTAGTCCGAAAGTCTGAAGTCAGAAAGTCCGTAAGTAAGAAGTCAACCATTAAATCAAGAGCAAAACTTTCGGACTTAAGCGGACTTTCCGACTTCCGGACTCCCTTATCTTATCCCATAAAAGATCCTAAACCCCTGGATGTATTTTTTATCGCCGGCGTAGGAGATACCGTAGTCAACACGGAAAATTAGGCGCTGTACGCCTACGTAAAACTCGCGGTAATTGCGGTTATTTTTCGTGGTGAGGTAGTTGGCGCCGATAATTTCTTCAAGCTTCCACTTTCTTAACAACGGGATATGATTAAATATTGAACCTGCAAAGTTATGTTGGTAATGCGCCTCTAAAAACGCACCGTTGGTACTATAGGTATAAAAAGGCAGGAAGTGGAAACTACCTACATAGGTAGGATCAAAAGTGGTACCCTGGTTACCTAAAAAGTGGTTATAATCCATGTAGTACAGGTTGTTGTTATTGAAAAAGCCTCCGCCCGATACTTTAAATGATGAATAGCCCGAAAGGCCTACGCGGATATGGTCCTGCGAGAGATCGACAGAAGCAAAATCGTAATCTACATCCGAGCCAATGATATTTTTAAACCCTTTACGGTAGTTTACCGTTAAGGTTGGATATTTTGAAGGCAGGTTGAACTTGCCGGTGGGCCGGGTTTCGTACCGCTGATCAAAAGTAAAAGTAGCCGACGCGTTAAATACAAGCGCCTGATTGTCAGGAAACAAAAAGGAATGGTCATCAGCCGGAGTACCCGGAGGGGCTAATGGATTATTTGATGTAAACTGGCGATCTTTAATATCCTTTATCTTGCTAAAAGACGTATTGTAAAGCTGCGAGCGGCTTGAATACGACAAACCTCCTTTTAAAAACACGCCGTTTAACACTTCGCGCTGATAGCCGAAATCGCCATAATGGCTTCGGTAATATTTAACATAGTTATTTTCGCTCAGAAGCGTACTCAGCGTGTTGAAATATAACGAACGCGTGCCTACATTGTTAAGATCAAGCACATCGCTGCCAAAATCAGCATAAAACTTAGCGTTATGGAAAGGATCGTTCTTATACTCAAAACCCATGTTGGCGCTGAAGATTTTGTTAGAGAAACCATAACGCAAGGCGGGTGTAATTGTCAATGAATGAAAATCATCAATGGTACGGATATAGCTTACCTTTGCATTAATGCCAAAGCCCTCAACCGTGTTGTAATAAAAGGTTTGTATAAACGGAAAAATATACAATGAATCCCTGTTGCTTTTATTGCTGGCGGCATAACCAAAAATCAGGTAGCCAGGATAGTTGATATGATTTTTATGATGCTGAAGCGAATCCAGATAAGTATCCGTCTTTTTATATTCTTCAAAGGCATCCTTTTTTTTGTAATCACGATCCTCAAAAGCGGTTAAGGGTATGGGCCTTGCATCGGCCCAGTAGCCCGGCTTTTTACTATTGGCTACCGTATCAATTTTCAGGATCTCACCGGTAAAAAAGTTATCAGGAAATGTCGGGTTGATTTTATAGTTATTATAAACAGCCGCATAATATCCGCCAAATTTAAATCCGAAGACGGCCCCTTTAAAACTGTATTGGGTTGATGCAGGCATCCATACGCTATCGGTTATGGCTACGTATTGCTGCCTGATCTTTAATGTATCAACCAGATTGAGGTTGCTCGTTTTATTTTCAACAAACAGGTCAACGCTGTAAATGCGCCAGTCGCCGTCAACAATATAAATATCGCCCTGAAAATACTGACCATGCCCGCGTTTCGGAATCACCTGGATTTTGTGGACGGTATGGCCATTTTCAACTGAGGTTCCAAGCAATTTGTAATTATAAAACCTGGGACCATATGAAGCAACCGGAGAAACAAAGCCACGGGTAGCTAACCCGTTTATAGTAAATACATTCTGGTAAAAATTAGCCTGTAGATCAGATGCTTTTTTGTAGCCAAATGCTGTATTCTGGCCAGCCATCCGGTTGGCGATAGTAATCTCCCGTACTTTGTTTGGTTTTTGAAAATTGTATTCAGATATTGATTCGGACTGGTAGAGTATCCCTCTACCGTTTGTATCCAAATCGAGGGTTTTTCTTACCTCCTGGCCCAACAATGATTTAGGTACGCTCAGTAATTTTTGTACTCCTTTGATATAAACAGCACAGGAGTATGAAGTGGCCTCCTCGATATAGTATTTGCGCTTTTTCAGCACTTGTTTCATGATGGTATCGGCAGCATCCCGGTTTTTACGATAGGTTTCGGCTACCCTGTTGGTGGCAAATACTTCATCGGCCATTTGTACATTATGTTCCTGATCCTGATCTGTTATGGTGACCTGCTCTATCTTTTCAGTATATCCAACATAGCGATATATGACGTTATAGGTACCGGGAGCAAGTTTAAACTGGTAAATTCCGTTTTCGTTGGCGGTAGTACCATAGGTGGAATTACGGATATAAATGGAAACAAAAGGAATGGCCTGTCCATTCTTATCGGTTATTTTTCCTGTCAAAAGCGATTGCTGCGCGGAGGCCGTTATTACGCTTAAAGCAATGGCCAATAGTAGTATATATTTTCTCATATGTTACTTATGCGTAATACTTTAGAGCTTAAAAATGTTTTATTATCTACTTAATAATTATTTAAGGTTTAATAAACCCAACCAAATGCCCGCGAATGCTTAATTTTGCCCTCTTTAAAACACGTATGCTATGTACAACACACTAAAGCCGGTTTTACAACAGGAGTTAACCGAAATTGAAAACGCCGGGTTATACAAAAAGGAACGGATCATCACTTCGCCCCAGGGCGCCGATATTACTGTTCAGGGCGGTGCTGAAGTAATTAACTTTTGCGCCAATAATTACCTCGGCCTATCGGGTAATGCCAAAGTAGTACAGGCCGCCAAAGATGCCATGGATACGCATGGTTACGGTTTATCGTCTGTACGGTTTATATGTGGTACACAGGACATACACAAAGAGCTCGAAAAAAAGATAGCTGAATTTTTGGGCACTGAAGATACCATTCTGTATGCGGCAGCGTTTGATGCCAACGGCGGTGTGTTTGAACCTCTATTCAATGATCAGGATGCCATAATTTCTGACGAGTTGAACCATGCTTCGATCATTGACGGTGTGCGCCTTTGCAAGGCCCAGCGCTACCGTTACAAGCACGATGATATGGCCGACCTGGAAGAAAAATTAAAAGCTACGCAGGAACTGCGTCACCGAATCATCGTTACCGATGGCGCTTTCAGTATGGACGGCACCATTGCCCAGTTAGATAAAATCTGCGACCTGGCCGATAAATACAACGCGCTGGTCATGATAGATGAAAGCCATTGCTCAGGTTTTATGGGCAAGAATGGCCGCGGTACGCATGAACATCATAATGTGATGGGGAGGATTGATATCATCACCGGTACATTAGGTAAAGCTTTGGGTGGCGCATCGGGTGGTTTTACATCTGGTCGTAAAGAAATTATTGATATGCTACGCCAGCGCTCGCGCCCGTATTTATTCTCTAATACTTTGGCACCAGCAATTACCGGTGCTTCAATTGCGGTACTGGATATGCTAAGCGAAACCACAGAGCTTCGCGACAAACTGGAAAGCAATACCCAATACTTCCGCCAAAAAATGACCGAAGCTGGTTTTGACATTAAACCCGGCGTGCATCCTATAGTCCCGGTTATGCTATATGATGCCAAGCTGGCCCAGGAGTTTGCCGCAAAAATGCTTAATGAAGGTATTTATGTAATAGGCTTTTACTATCCGGTTGTACCGCAGGGTAAAGCAAGGATCAGGGTACAGATCTCGGCAGCGCATGATATGCACCACCTTGATAAAGCTATCGCGGCGTTTACTAAGGTGGGGAAGGAACTGGGGGTGCTTAAATAACACGCGTAGTTTTTTTATATTTGTAGATATAATTCCTTTTTATGGAAAGTACAAAGTTAACTTTGAGTATCAAGGCCGATTCGCTGTCTCTTGTTAAGGAGTATGCCAAACGGCAACACACCAGTGTATCCAAACTGGTGCAGGAGTTTCTTGATGGCATAGCAGAGCAGGAAAAAAAGGACGATCCGATAAAAAAGAAGTATAAAAATGTGGAAATACCTGAATGGATCAAACAACTTACAGGTATAGTGAAGGATCCTAATCCGGATATGAGCTACGATGATATGAAACACGAATATTTCAAAGAGAAATATGGCATATAAACGCCTCTTTCTGGATAGCGATGTTTTACTGGACATGTTTTTTAAAAGGGAACCTTTTTTCTTTCACACTCAGATACTGCTAATTGAGTGCATAAAAAGAAATATCGAATTGCGAACCTCCTCATTGGTGATAGCAAACATAGTTTACGTGTTGAGGAAACAGGTTGGGATATTGAAAGCCAAGGAGAATTTAAAGAATCTGTTTAATTCTGCAAAAGTGTTGCCTTTCGAATTCGATGCAATAGAAACAGCAATATTAAGTGATATCACAGATTTTGAAGATGCCATTCAATTTCACATTGCCCAAAAAGATAATTGCGACGCCATCATCACCCGAAATATAAAAGACTATAAAAACTCAACAATACCGGTTTTAACAGCCGAACAATTTTTAAATACATTATAATGCAAGCTCAGATAGACCAATATACCGCCGAGATCAATGCTTTTTCGCCAGCTAATGCTGATGAACTGGAAGCGTTCCGTATTAAATTTTTAGGCACCAAGGGTATTATTAAAGACCTTTTTGAGCAGTTTAAAAGTGTTAGCCCGGAAGAAAAACGCACTTTCGGTAAAGTACTTAACGAGTTTAAACAACTGGCCGAAACTAAATATAACGAGCTGAAGGAAAATTTAACATCCGACGTCCAAAATTCGAAATCCGAAATCGATCTTACTTTACCCGGTGATGGTTTTACAGTTGGCTCACGCCATCCGCTGTCGTTGGTTCGTAACGAGATCATCGATATTTTTAAGCGCTTAGGTTTCGTTGTTGCGGAAGGACCGGAAATTGAAGACGACTGGCATAATTTCTCAGCCCTAAACTTTCCCGAAGAGCACCCCGCACGTGATATGCAGGATACCTTCTTCATTAAAAAGAATAACGGCAAGGATGATATTGCCCTACGTACCCACACCTCATCGGTACAAGTACGGATGATGGAAGCAGGCAAACCACCATTCCGTGCAATTATGCCGGGCAGGGTTTATCGTAACGAGGCTATTTCGGCCCGCGCGCATTGCTTTTTCCACCAGATTGAAGGTTTATATGTTGATGAAAATGTATCTTTCTCTGATCTGAAACAAACCCTTTACCACTTTGTACAGGAGCTTTATGGCGAAGGTACTAAAGTTCGTTTCCGCCCTTCATACTTCCCGTTCACCGAGCCATCGGCCGAGATGGATATTTCGTGTACCATTTGCGGTGGTGCCGGTTGTAACATGTGTAAGCACAGTGGTTGGGTAGAGATTTTAGGCTGCGGTATGGTTGATCCTAACGTTTTGGAAAACTGCGGTATCGACAGTAAAAAATATACAGGTTTTGCCTTTGGTATGGGTATGGAGCGTATTGCCAACCTAAAATATGTGATCCGCGACCTACGCCTGTTTTCAGAAAACGATGTACGTTTCCTTAAACAGTTCCAAACTGAAATGTTATGAGGAAACTCACTATAATATTATTGGTAGTTACCGGTTGCTTTTCGTGCGGAAAAGCAACCGATAATGTACCGAGCGTACCTGTTAATTTCCAGGCCGCATTGGGCACACCGGCATTGAGCCCCCTTAACGTTGCGGGCGGCGCGGTGGCCATCAATGGCTATGGCGTTGCCGGACTAATCATTTACCGCAAAGTGAACGGCACTTATGCGGCCTACGACCGGTGTAGCAGTTATCAGCCCGAAAAAAAATGCGCCGTAACAATTGACAATACAGGCTTTACGGTAACCGATCCCTGCAGCGGTTCAAAGTTTAGCCTGGAAGATGGCACACCGGTAAAAGCCCCGGCCACAAAGGCATTAAGAACCTATAGGGTAGCTGTTACCCAGTTTGAAATTCAAGTAACTAATTGATGGAAGCCGATAAAATAAAAGATAGCATTAAGCGGGCAGCACAGGAACTTTTCCGCAAATTCGGGTACCATAAAACCAGTGTTAATGAGATTGCCAAAAAGGCAAAAATTGCCAAGGCAACCATATATAAATACTTCGACAGCAAAGAAGCCATATTACACGTTTTGCTGATGGACTACATCAAAGCCAGCGTTGATGACCTGGTACAAAGCAATTGGAATGATATTGATGAAGAGGTTTATCTCAATAACCTCATCATGAAAACCTGCCGCCTCTCCTACACCGTTTGTAATGAGTTTATCGGCTGGGATTTTATCCGCGAATCAACCAACTCCCAGGATTTTTTAAAGAACCTATCTAACGAACTGGAAGAACTGCTTATGGCTTCGTTTATCCAGTTACCGGGCATCCGCAAGCACGAAACTTACCAGCAACGCCTGCGCTTCCTGATCAAATGCAGTAAAAGCATTGTGTTCAGTTTCGCCTTTACCTCGGTAAGCGATTCGGATGTGAGGAAAAATTTTGTTTCTTTTCAGAAAGAGATTTTACCTTATCTGGTTAAGGCTGCGGTTTCGGTGTAAGAATACCTTTCAATTAAAAACTACCTAAAGAAAGACCTACTTATTGCCGTTGATTTTAGTCAACGGATTAAAGGAGTAGACAGCCGGGCTTCAGCCCAAATCCAAGCTGTATTTCGGCTAAAGCTTTCTGTCTTTCGGCAATAATTCCGTCGACTAAAGTCACGGCAATGATTTTATTTGATAGCTATCTGACCGGCCTTCAAACAGTTTTTAACTATTTGAGTAAAAATTTCCATTATTTACTTTTAAATACAAAGTACTTTACATTATATTTGTCATAGGCTTAAACAAAGAGCCCTTTCTTTTTAATTATAAACTTTGAAATACAAAGTACTTTATATCTAAACAATCATGATAGAGGAACAATCACCCAAACAAACAACATTAGGCTGGCTCAAAGAATCGGCAACTTTTAAATTGATCTTTATCGGGCTATTGGCGCTTTTGCTCTTAATTCCATCAGCCTTCGTCCAAAACCTGGTAACCGAACGTGCAGTCAGACAGGGGGAAACGGCCAAAGAGGTATCAGATAGCTGGTCGGCCAGCCAGATTATCAAAGGCCCGATATTGGTTATCCCTTATAAAAAAGGAATAAATATAACCGATACCGCTAAGCAAACGCCTATAGAAAACCTGTACATTTTGCCCGACAACCTTCACATTAAGGCAGGCCTTACAACACAGCTTAGGCACCGGGGCATTTTTGACGTGGCGGTGTACAATACGCAGGTAAAAGTAAGCGGTAATTTTGCCAGGCTTGATCTCTCCTCACTCGGTATAAATATAAACCAGCTTCTTTTAAACAAAGCCAGGTTTGAATTTAGTGTGAGCGACCTGAAAGGTTTGAAAAGCAACCCGGTTATAAAAACAACTCAACCCATACTTGGCGCCGAACCTTCATTTGAATCCGTATTTGGCAATGGTTTGCAAGCCGGTGTCGATCTTTCAGCAATAAACAATAACGAAATTCCATTTGATTACACGCTTGATCTGAAAGGCAGTGAAGGATTAAGCTTTTTACAAATGGGTAAAACTACCGATGTGCGGGTAAATGGCAACTGGAGCAGCCCGAGCTTTGATGGCAATTTCCTCCCCGATGATGCTAAAGTTGATACCGGCGGCTTTAGCGCCAGCTGGCGTATGATGTATTACAACCGGCCATTCCCGCAACAGTGGACCGGTCAGCAAAAAACGTTGGATAACGACAAAAAACTGGAAGAGGCCACTTTTGGTGTAAAGCTTCGCCTCCCGGTTGACCAGTACCAGAAAACCATGCGTACCAGTAAGTATGCGATATTCATTATCCTGCTCACCTTTATCTCCTTGTTTTTAACCGAGGTTATCCGCAAGCAACCGATACATATGTTCAATTACATACTGATTGGTGCGGCTATGGTTATTTACTACACACTGCTATTATCGTTTTCAGAGCAGGTTGGCTACAACATGGCCTATCTTATTGCTTCTGTATTAACCATAGCACTTATATCCGTATTTATATCATCCCTGCTCAAAAACGGCAAGGCGGCATTATTGTTCGCCTTTATTTTGGCTGTCTTTTATGCCTTCATCTTTGTCATCATTCAACTGGAAGATCTTGCCTTAATGGTTGGCAGTATCGCATTGTTTATTATAATAGCTGTACTAATGTATTTTTCGCGCAAGATAAACTGGGATAAAAATTAAGCATTGCATATACCAATCAGCAAAGGTTTCAGAAATCTTTGCTGATTATAAATTAAACCTTATACCGATTTGGTTTTTAGTTTAAAAATTGCTATGTTAGCATAGTAATTTTTTATTTTATGAGCCGCGAACTAACAGAACTTTCCGACCTGATTGATGAGCAATTTGAGATAGAAGATATTACCGTTGACGATAATATGGTTAACT
This sequence comes from Mucilaginibacter sp. SJ, assembly GCF_028993635.1. Taxonomy (NCBI): domain Bacteria; kingdom Pseudomonadati; phylum Bacteroidota; class Sphingobacteriia; order Sphingobacteriales; family Sphingobacteriaceae; genus Mucilaginibacter; species Mucilaginibacter sp. SJ. Next base: position 5,104,837 of record NZ_CP118631.1, on the reverse strand, counting down.
ATCTGCTAAGTTTATTTGCTTAGAGATCCTGCTTAAGATCGTAACGTCTTTTAAAGGCGACCGGCTTTCTTTTGCCTCTCTCCTCCCATTTTCAGGATTAAATAAATAGGGTTAACTTTGCAGCCTGATGAGTAAAGCTAACAAACCAAAGTTTTTTGAGAACGTGCAGATCATTGACATTGCCGAAGAAGGCAAAGGCGTAGGCAAAGCCGATGACTTTGTGCTTTTTGTAGATAAGGCCGTACCCGGCGATGTGGCAGATGTACAGGTATACCGTAGTAAGAAGAACTTCGGCGAAGGCAAGATCACCGAATTAAAACAAGCTTCTGAATACCGAACGCAAGCTTTTTGCGAGCATTTCGGCACCTGTGGTGGCTGCAAGTGGCAACACATGACCTACGAGGCCCAGCTTAAATTTAAACAAAAGTCAGTTGTAGATGCCTTAAGTCGCCTGGCTAAGATCAACGTTGAAGGTATCATGCCTATCGTGCCTTCGCCGGCCGACAGATATTACCGCAACAAACTTGAGTTTACCTTCTCCAACAAACGCTGGCTTTACGATGGCGAAAACAAGGAAGACGGCGCCCTGAACATGAATGCCCTCGGTTTCCATATTCCCGGCAGGTTTGATAAGATATTAGATGTAAACCATTGCTATCTGCAGGCCGAACCATCAAACAGCCTGCGCAATGAGATCCGCGATTTTACCATTCAACAAGGATATACATATTACGATCTGCGTAATCACAGCGGTATGCTCCGCAATTTGGTTGTACGTACCTCATCAACCGGCGAGATCATGGTGATTGTAGTTTTCGCTTACGCAGAACAAAGCGAGATTGATAACCTGATGAGCCACATTGACGCCCGTTTCCCGGAAATAACTTCATTGTTATATATCGTAAACCAGAAAAAGAACGATACTATTTTTGACCAGGATGTTGTAGCCTTTAAAGGCCCCGAATATATCCACGAGGAAATGAATGGCATCAAGTTCCGTATAGGGCCTAAGTCATTTTACCAGACCAACTCTGTACAGGCACTCCGTCTGTATGAAATAACCCGCGATTTTGCGGGTTTTAAAGGCGATGAACTGGTTTATGACCTTTACACTGGCGCCGGCACCATTGCCAACTTTGTTGCCGGTCACGTGCGCGAGGTTGTTGGTGTTGAGTATGTACCTGCTGCCATTGAAGATGCTAAGGTAAATTCGGCCATTAACAATATCACCAACACCAAGTTTTATGCGGGTGATATGAAAGATGTATTGGTGGCCGATTTCGTAGCTGAGCATGGCAAGCCGGATGTGATCATTACCGACCCACCACGTGCAGGCATGCACCCGGACGTAGTAGCCCGCCTCATGGAAATTGAAGCCCCTAAAATTGTTTATGTAAGCTGCAATGCCGCCACCCAGGCCCGTGACCTGCTGGTGCTAAAAGAAAAATATGATACGGTTAAAATTCAGCCGGTAGATATGTTTCCGCATACCCAGCACGTGGAGAACGTGGTGTTGCTTACTTTGAGAGATTAGAGGTTAGAGATTAGTTGTTCCTGGCCTATGGTTCATAGTCGCAATGTTTAAGAGTCAATATAATCAAAAAACAAATCGGTGTAATCATCTAATAATCGGTGTAATCCCAAAAAAATCAACGAAATCAGCGTAATCAAAAAAATCAACGGTCATGAACCCTGAAGAACTGCTTAACGAAGGAAATGAACGCAACAAACCGGCGGCTGATAGTCCGCTGATAAGTTTGGAGCGCGACCTGAAATATTTTAACGACTCAATTAAAGAGATAGCCGAAGAGATCATTAACGAAGGACTCTCTTCATACCCTATTTTCATAGCTCATCAGCACGAACTTAGTTTAGGCGAATTAATCCTTGATCGTCATGATTTAAACTCGGAATGGAGCATTCATGCTTCTACATTGGAAGAATTTGTAGAACGAGACGTTATAAAGCCTGTACTGAAAGAACGCTTTGTTAACAGCTACAAAGATCCGTACCAATTTATGTGCGTATTTGTAGTGGTTCCCGAAGGCGCAAACTTTGTGTTTTTCCCTTACGCTAAGTAAGTTTTATTTATATAAATTTGAGACGTGCGGCCCCTTCTCCCGAAGACGCAATATGGAATGGACTATTTTAGTTGAATCCTGCTTCCGCATAAAAGCTCCTTTAAAAAGAGCAATAAATAATGCTGATAAAAATGCCTGAAAAAAAGCTTCTCATACTAAATAAGCAACAGATCCAGCAAAAGCTCGACAGGATGGCCTACCAGATACTGGAGGATAATTTTGACGAGAATGAAATATTGATAGCCGGTATCCTGCCGCGTGGCAACCACATTGCCGAGCGCCTGAAAACCATCCTCGATGGCATTGCGCCTTTCAAAAGCCGCCTGCTTACTATCGAACTTGAAAAACAAAGCAGCAGCTTAAGCGCCAATATTGATTTTGAGGTAGAAGAATGCAGTAATAAAGTGGTGATACTGGTTGATGATGTGCTGAACAGCGGTAAAACCCTTGCTTACGGCTTTGGTGTATTTTTGGATGTTCCGCTGAAAAAGCTCCGTACCGCGGTATTGGTTGACCGCAATCATAAAAGCTTCCCCATTACTACCGATTTTGCAGGTGTAGCCCTTTCCACTGTTATTAAAGAGCATGTTGACGTAGTGCTTGATGAAGAAGATGGCGAAGAGGATGCGGTTTATTTGAGGTAAGATGAATTCCGTCTCTTATATTCAACTGATTTTTATTCAATAAATCATTTTATATAGATCGTCATTGCTGTAAGAAGTACGAAGCGATCCGCCATTGGCAGAGCAGCAAGGCAAAGTTTATGACACTTTCCTCTTCTTGGTTTTTATAATTAAAAAATGGCAGAAAAGATTAATCATACAAGAGACTGGTGGGAAAATTTATCTGAAGCCCAAAAGCAGCATATTGACGAAGGTATAGCTGATGCCGAAAATGGCAGAAAAATTTCTTCCAAAGAGTTTTGGGATAAACTAAAAGGACAAAATGAGAATTAGTATTCTCGTGTTTTGGGCGTTCCTTCGGCCGGGCTTTCCGCTCATACTGCACGGGCATTAGCCACAGGCCGGTATCCGCTTCAATCCCTAACGCAAACTATAGCATAATTTTAAATACTAACCCCCAGCGCCTCTTCCAGCTTCTCAACCGACATATCAATCCCTTCAACAATATTTGTTGCCTGCAGGTAGAAACCTTCACGCTCGGCCAGTTTGCCGGTGATAAATTCTACCAGTTCATCGCCTTTTTTACCTTGCAATACCGGGCGTATGGTTTTGCTATTCTCCAACCTGTCGGCCAGGGTTTTGGGAGATAGTTTTATGTAGAGGGTTTTACCGTTGGCATTCATCCAATCCATGTTATCAAAAAAACAAGGCAATCCTCCGCCGGTTGATACCACCGTATTTTCGGCATATTCAGTTTCTTTCAATACCTGCGATTCCAGTTTACGGAATGCATCCTCGCCAAATGAGGAAAAATATTCGGCTATGCTCATGCCTGCTTTGGCTTCCAGCACATGATCAAGATCAATAAATTCGTAGCCCCATTTGGCGGCCAGTTTGCGGCCCCAGGTTGTTTTGCCACAGCCCATGAAGCCCACAATAAAATATCTCATAAAAATTCCTTCAGCTTAATTTTACCCGCGGGTCTATCCAAACATAGATAACATCCACCAGGATACTGATCACCACAAATATAAACGCGATAAATAATATAGAGCCCATAACCACCGGAAAATCCGACATTTCCAGCGCATCAACGGTAGCTTTGCCTAATCCGTTATAACCAAAAATGTATTCTACAAAAAACGAACCTGCCAATAGCGACGCAAACCAGTTGGCAATGGCGGTAATTACCGGGTTCATGGCATTTTTAAGTGCATGACGGTAAATAATCGTCCGGTTACTTAATCCTTTCGCTTTGGCAGTTCGGATGTAATCCTGCCCCAAAACATCAAGCATCGCATTGCGGGTAAGCTGCACAATAATAGCCAATGGACGCAAACCCAAAGTAATTACCGGCAGCACCAGATTTTTCAGCGTAATCACTTCGCCTTTAAACGGGTCATAGCTATACAAACTGCCCGACATATTTAAATGTGTGTAATTACTTAGCACAAAACCAAAGATCCAGGCAATGATAATCCCGGCAAAAAAAGAGGGGGCAGAAATGCCCAGTGTTGAAAAACTAATAGCCAGCTTATCAATCCAGGTATCTTTGTTCACCGCGCTTGCCACGCCCAAAAAAACACCGATAATGATAGCGAAGATCATAGCAGCCGCGGCAAGCACCAGGGTATTCGGGATCACTTCCATCAGTAATAAGGCTACATCCTTACGGGTTTGATACGAACGTCTCAGGTAAGGCCATTTTAACGCCAGCACCTTGCTTTTGCTTACCGGGAATAGCTTTACATAGCCGTAACGCTGTTGCTCATCAACTGTATTAAGGTGAATCCCTACAGGGGAAAGGTCATTTAGATAATAGGCGAATTGCACCGGGACTGGTTTATCCAGCCCAAACTCTTTGCGTACGGCCTGAAGCGATTGTACGTCGGCTCGCTGTCCCTGGGTCATGCGGGCCGGGTCGACAGGTAAAATATTGAACAAGAAAAAAACAACAAACACCACCCCCAGCATTACTGCCAGCCCGTACATTAATTTGCGGAGCAGGTAAGGGATCATTTGGTTATTTCTGTAAGTATTCCTTTACTATGTCTTCGTATTTAGGCACCGAATGATAATGCCACTTATTAATAACGGTGCCATTCTTAATTAACAAAACGCCCGGATTGGAACGCACCATTGATTTCAGCGGAACACCGTCTGCATAAAAGATCTCGCTGATCAGTTTATGCTCTTTGGCAAACGCTTTGGCATCGGCTGCGGAATTTGAGGTGAGCAGTACGGTACGGATATTATAATTATCAGTCAAATTAATGGCCAATGCGTTTAAGCGATTGATAGCATCTTTATCTGTTTCGCTCAAATCATAGGCTACAATGAACAGGCTATAAAAAGGGCTCGAAAGTAATTCTTTGGTATAATCGTTCCGCTGTTCATCCTGGATAGCCAGGTCACGAATTTTAGGCTCATATCCCTTTTTCACCAGGCGGTTTTCCGGGTCACCAACAACTTCCCAACTGGCGTCCTTCCAGATATTACTTTTAAGGTATTCCTTATCGTTCATCACCTTGGTAGCGCCTGTTTTTTTGTTTTTGAGGTGATAGGTAAGTTCAAACTCGTCAAGAGGTGCACCGGGCGGAATCTTCATTTCATCGGGTAGGTTAGCACCTATTTTGTATGGCAGAAAGTCAATGACCGGCGAAAAGTTGTAGGTGTATACCCCGATGCCAACCGAAACTACGGCAGCGCAGATCAGCCACTTATCGCCAACCTTCGCGCTAAATAATGGCTTAATTTCTTTGCGCTTTACAAACAATACCAGCACCAAAGCAAGCAAAACCATATCCTTACTGAAGGACTGCCATGGTGTTAAGGGAATGGCATCGCCAAAGCAGCCGCAGGTTTGCACCACTTTAAAAAAGGCCGAGTAAAAGGTTAAAAAGCCAAAAAAGATAATCAGCAATAACAAGCCCCAGGCAACTTTAACAGCTCGCGCACCTATTAGTAAAGCGAAACCCAGCAACATTTCAAGCGCGCATAACACAATAGCCATCGTAAGCGCTAGCCCATTGAGGAAAGTCATATGAAAAACCTCAAAATACTCCACCAGCTTATACGAAAAGCCCAGCGGATCATTGGCTTTGATCGCTCCCGAAAATATAAACAATAAGCCCACCAATAAGCGTGGGATCCATATTACAGCGCTATTTGATGATGTATTTTTCATAAGCTTTATTTGCCCAGATGTATATTAAGCTTGATCAGCGCGAAAACGGCATAGTTCAGCATATCCTGGTAGTTGGCTTTTACACCTTCTGAAGCTTCTGTAAGGCCCTGATTATCTTCTATCTGTTTTACGCGGAGCAGTTTCATCAGTATCAAATCTGTCAATGAACTTATGCGCATATCGCGCCATGCTTCGCCGTAATCATGATTTTTGGCAAACATCAGCTCTTTGGTTTCATTCACCTTCTCGTCAAACATCTGGCTCACATGATCAGGGTTAAGCTCTGTCGACATTTCGGGGCCGCATTCCAGCTGCATCATCGCAATCACACAATAGTTAACAATGCCTATGTATTCGCCGGTGATATCGTCGCCTACTTTTGATACTTTCTTTTCCTCCAAAGTACGGATACGCTGGGCTTTGATAAAAATCTGATCGGTAATGGATTGCGGACGGAGGATGCGCCATGCGGTGCCGTAGTCGCGGGTCTTTTTCATGAAAAGGCCTTTACATATATTAATTACGCCTTCGTATTCTGCTGCTGTATTAGTCAAAAGATGCTATGTTTTGTTTGTTGTAACGTTGTAAAGCTTAAATGTTGGAAGGTTTTGAAGCCTGCGCCTGTAAAGTTAGTTAACTTTGCCGTATTATAACTTTGCAACACTTAACTAACCGTGACTAAAAATACATTTTTCCGTAAAAAAGTTACACTTAATGCCGGGGGCCGATTGATTGATCTTTCATCGCCAAAAGTGATGGGCATTATCAATATCACACCCGATTCGTTTTTTGCCGATAGCCGCAAACCCGGTGTTGATGAAGCCTTAAAACAAGCAGAAAAAATGCTGACCGATGGTGCAACGTTTTTAGACATTGGCGCGTATTCATCACGCCCCGGAGCGGTTGATATTTCAGCACAGGAAGAAACAGACAGGCTATTGCCTGTTGTTGAAGCTATAGCTGCCCAATTTCCGGAAGCTATTATGTCGATAGATACTTTCCGGGCAAAGGTTGCTGAAGCGGCTGTAAAAGGCGGCGCACATATTATCAATGATATATCAGGTGGCATGCTTGATGGTGACATGTTTGCTACTGTTGCCCGCCTGCAGGTGCCCTATATTTTGATGCACATGAAAGGCACCCCGCAAACCATGAACCAACTGGCAGAGTATGATGATGTATTTGGTGAGGTGTTTGATTATTTTATCTCGAAATACAGCGAATTAAAACGCCTTGGCGTACATGACGTGATCCTCGACCCGGGCTTCGGCTTTGCCAAAAAAGCGGAGCATAGCTATGAACTGATGAGCCGGATGAATGAATTTAATCTGTTCGGCCTGCCTTTACTTACAGGCATCTCGCGCAAAAGGATGATTTATGGTTTACTGGGAAATACTGCCGCCGAAGCTTTAAATGGCACAACAGTTTTGAATACCATAGCATTGATGAAAGGCACCAGTATTTTAAGGGTTCATGATGTGAAAGAGGCGGTGGAAGCGGTGAAGATTTGGGAGGCTTACCAGATTTGAGCTTCGGCGGCCGGGAGGCCGCTTGATAATTTGGCACTCGGCAGGAGCCGAGCGCCGGCGCCTTTTGTTTATTCCCCAACATACACCACGCTGACGCTCGGCTCCAGCCGAGTGTCGACTATTTCGCGGCCTCCCGGCCGCAGTAACCAAAACAAAAGGTCACTCATCAACCTTAAACACAGAATCAGGATTAGCGCTACTATACACATATGCTATCGGATCATTAACGATCATCGCTTCAACCGGGTTATTATGAATATACTCTACCTTCTGATCAAATACTTTGGCAGTTATTAGTTCAGTAGGATGCATGGTCTTTTGCCAAAATTGATATTCGCTGTTTTGTTGAGTGCTGTTCGCGAAGTACCTGAACATGTAAAGCAGCCATTCTTTTCTGCTTTCCGTATAGCTATTAGTTATCAATGCTATAATACGCTTAGCTGTATAACTTTTGAGGTCTCTTATAATTTGCGGAAGTTTTGCTTCCTCAGATTCAACAATCAGATGAATATGGCTACTCATTATACAATAAGCATACACCTTTAAGCCCTTGTTTTTTCTGCAAAATTCCAGGTTATTTAAAAACTCTTCGCAATATTCAGACCGGGTGAAAATATCTATCCAGCCAACTATCGTGAGGGTTACGAAAAACGGGCGATCTGTATTGGCTTTTCTGAATTCTGACATGATTTAGGTTTGATTTTAGGCTTTGACTACGGCGGCCAGAGGCCGCTTGATAGTCGACACTCGGCTGGAGCCGAGCGTCAGCGTGTTTGTTTATTTATTTTATTTCTATTTTCCCGCTACCGGCTCCAGCCGAGTGGTAACTCTCCTCAGGCCTCCGGCCTGTGTTACCTTTTTTTTCTTGCTTCCTAATTCTTAAAGTCCTGATTCTGAAAATGCGGCTCCATCATCTTCAAAATAGCATCAACATATTCCCGGTCATTAGCCAGGCGTGGTACCTTATGCTGCCCACCTAACTTACCCTTCTCCCTCATCCAGTTAAAGAAAGTACCATCCGGCGCACGGCGCACTATCGGGCGACGCAGTGCGAGGTCTTTGAAACGTTTGGCATCATAGTCGGAGTTGATGCGGCGCAGGGTTTCATCCAGCAGGTCAACAAAGCGTTCAAATTCGGCAGGTTTTTGCTCAAACTCAATGATCCATTCGTGGGCGCCGCATTCATCACCGTTAAAATAAACAGGGGCTGCGGTGTATTCCCTGATAATGGCGCCTGTTTGCGAGCAGGCCTCGTCCAATGCACGTTCGGCATTGTCAATGATCACCTCCTCGCCAAAGGCATTGATAAAATGTTTGGTACGACCCGTAATCTGGATCCTGAACGGCGAAAGCGACGAAAACTTAATGGTATCCCCTATCATGTAACGCCACAGGCCTGCATTGGTTGATATAATGAGCGCGTAGTTTTTGTTCAGTTCCACCTCATCAAGGGTAAGCGTTTCAGGGTTTTCATCGTGAAGGTTTTCGATCGGTAAAAACTCGTAAAAAACACCGTAATCAAGCATCAGCAGCATATCGCCGGGCTCTTTGGTATCCTGTATGCCGAAAAAGCCTTCGGAAGCGTTATAATTTTCGAGGTAATACATATCCTCATGAGGGATCAGCTTTTTAAACTGCTCGCGGTAAGGTGTAAAATTCACCGCGCCATGGAAATACATTTCCAGGTTGGGCCAAATTTCAAGCAGGTTATTTTTGCCGGTGATCTCCAGGATGCGTTTAAACAACACCAGGTTCCAGGTGGGTACGCCGCTGATACTGGTAACGTTCACATCCTTGGTAGCATAGGCTATCTTCTCAATTTTTTCCTCAAAGTTTTCGAGCAGGGCGATGTCTAAATGCGGTGTACGGTGAAATTCGGCCCACATGGGCAGGTTTTTCATGATCACCGCCGAAAGGTCCCCAAACGAAGTATCCGGGCTTAACTGACTGATCTGGTGGCTGCCCCCGAGCGTCAGGATTTTCCCTGTAAACATACGCGCGTTAGGCTGATTATTAAAATAAATGGTAAGCAGGTCCTTACCGCCTTTAAAGTGGCATTCTTCCAATGCTTCCTCACTTACCGGGATAAATTTGCTCCTGTCGCTGGTAGTGCCCGATGATTTGGCAAACCAGCGGATCTCTGAAGGCCACAATACATTTTTTTCTCCTTTGAGCATCCGCTCAATGTAAGGCTTTAAGGTATCGTAATTTTGTATGGGCACCCGCTCTTTGAACTGGTTTAGATTTTCGATACTTTTGTACTGGTATTTTTTACCCCATTCCGTGTTTTCGGCAACCGATACCAGTTGCTCAAACCATTCTTCCTGCACTTCATTAGGGTACTTCATAAAAAGCTCTATCTGGTGGATACGCTTTTTCATGAACCAGGTAAATACGGAGTTAAAGAGGGTCATAGGGTTATTATTGAGGAAAAACCTTTCTTTTAAGCACAAAGTTTGCCCCAAGATACACTTTCCTCACCATTTCATTCTCAGCCAATACCTCAGGCACGCCTGATTCTAATATTTTACCTTCAAAAAGCAGGTAAGCGCGGTCGGTGATCGACAGCGTTTCCTGCACGTTGTGGTCGGTTATTAATATACCGATGTTGCGGGTACGCAGCTTGGCCACCATCGCCTGGATCTCCTCTACCGCAATCGGATCAACCCCGGCGAAGGGTTCATCAAGCAGGATAAAATTTGGCTCGGCAGCAAGCGCGCGGGCAATTTCCGTACGGCGGCGCTCTCCGCCCGATAGCAGGTCGCCCCGGTTTTTACGCACTTTGTGCAAGCTAAACTCATCGATCAGCTCTTCCAGCTTATCTTTTTGCTTTTCTTTAGACATATCGCCCATTTCAAGCACCGCCTTAATATTATCCTCAACCGAAAGCTTCCTGAATACCGAGGCTTCCTGTGCCAGGTAACCAATCCCTTTTTGGGCACGGCGGTACATGGGGTCCTGGGTTATGTTTTCGTCATCCAGGTGAATAGTACCTTCATTAGGTTTAATCAAACCTACTATCATATAAAATGAGGTGGTTTTCCCTGCGCCGTTAGGCCCAAGTAAACCAACAATTTCACCCTGTGCCACATCAAACGACACGTCGTTAACAACGGTACGCTGCTTATATTTCTTAACTAAATTATCTGCTCTTAGTATCATTTTTTTACCGGGATTACACCGATTGTTTATTTTGATTTCACCGATTATTTTAACCGTTGATTCTTTTGATTTCGCTGATAAAAACTTTCAACTATGAATTATGATCCATGAACTATTTGCCTGCCCAACTAATCTCCAATCACCAACCTCTAATCACTAAATCGTATCCCCTTCACATTCAACTGTATGGTTCTTCTTTCGCGCCAAACATTTTCTTCTATCGAATAGCACATTTCGAACGGAACACCCGGCCTTAATTGTTCCAGGTACTGGCCGTGGTTAAAGGCTATGCAATCAAATGCTGCCGATCCTTCCTGCATTACGCTCATTTTAATGTGCGAGCCGCCAACCAAACCGGCGTTACCACTAACATACACATTTTTACTTATGAAAACCGGCGCCATATTTTCGGGTCCGAAAGGAGCAAATTGACTCAGGATCCTGAAAAATTTTGGTTCTATCTGGCTTAAACGTAATTCGGCGTCAATTTGTATTTGCTGTATCAATTGTTCGGGTTTTATGGTAGAGCTTACCACCTCTTCAAACCTTTCAATAAAAGCTTCAAGGTTTTCGGGGGCCATGGTGAGGCCGGCCGCATACTTATGCCCTCCAAACTGGATCAGCAGGTCTTTACAGCCACAAAGCGCTTCGTACAGATCATAACCCAAAACAGAACGTGCCGACCCGGCCACATGGCTGTTTGAACGGGTAAGCACAATGGTTGGCCGGTAATATTTTTCGGTTAGTCGCGAAGCCACAATACCGATAACACCTTTGTGCCAGTCTTCATTAAACACCACGGTTGATTTACGGGCTATAAGCACCTCATCACTTTCTATCATGCCAAGCGCTTCGTCGGTAATGTTAAGATCGTGCCCTTTTCGCTCAGTATTGCGCACGTTGATCATGGCGCTTTTTTCTTTGGCAACGTCTTTATCGGTAGCTATCAGCAATTCAACCGCATGTTTGGCGTCGTCTATCCTGCCGGCTGCATTAATCCGCGGACCAAGCGAAAACACTACATCCGATATGGTGTACGTTCCGATACGACCAGCTATTTCCATCAGGGCTTTAACCCCAATACACGGATCTGTATTAATTTTTTGCAGGCCGAAGTGGGCCAGCACCCTGTTTTCGCCGGTGATGTGAACTATATCACATGAGATGCTGATCACCACCAGGTCGAGATAGCAGTTTACTTCTTCAACCGGGATATCATTCTTTTCGGCGTAAGCCTGGATCAGCTTAAAGCCAATGCCACAGCCGGATAATTCTTTATATGGATATTCACAATCTTCGCGTTTAGGGTCAAGCACTGCTACCGCGTTCGGGATGGATGCTCCGGGTAAATGGTGATCACAGATGATAAAATCAATGCCTTTTTCATTGGCGTAGTCAATTTTATCAACTGATTTAATGCCGCAGTCCAGCGCTATGATCAGGGTGATTCCGTGCTCAGCAGCATAGTCAATTCCCTGGGTAGAGATCCCATATCCTTCTTTATAACGGTCGGGGATATAATATTCAATATTGGTATACAACTTTCTGAAGAAACTGTAGGTTAGCGCGACAGCTGTGGTGCCATCCACATCGTAATCACCGTAGATCATGATCTTTTCGCCTGTTGCCATAGCCCGCTCAATACGGAGGATGGCCTTTTCCATATCCTTCATCAGGAATGGGTCATGCAGGTGCCGGTGATCAGGCCTGAAAAAATAGCGGGCATCTTCAAAGGTGGTAATGCCACGCTGCACAAGCATAGCGCTTAGTACGGTATCAATGTTGAGTTGGGCGGCTAATTTTATTACATCATCATGGTTTGTATTATCCTTTAGCGCCCAACGTTTATTCATATCTTTGCAGCTTGAAACAGTAAATATACTTATGCTCTGTTAAAGAGCCAAAGGTACATTCAAAATCTGATACTACGTTTACTATGGAATTTTTTGCTTTAGGTGAGGGCTCATATTCGGTTGATGCAACCAAGAAATTTATCCCGTTCAACCCCGAAACCGATAACCCCAAAGATCGCCCGGCTTCGTTGTTCATTCACGTTAACCCTTTCCTCATCAAAACAAAAACCGATCTGATTGTATTGGATACCGGCCTTGGCTTTAAAGATACCCGCGACGAACTGATGCTGCACCAGAATATCCGCAATGCCGGCTTCGATCCGGATGAGGTAACCCTGGTGATGATGTCGCACCTGCATTATGACCACTCTGGCGGTTTGGTAGTTGAACGGGAGGGTAAATTAGTACCCAGCTTTCCGCATGCCGAGCACGTGATCAATAAACAGGAATGGGAGTTTGGGATCAGCGGCAAAGGCTCATCATATCATGTTGAAATATTTGAAGCGTTACAGGCCAGCGCTAAGATATCTTTCGTTGAAGGCAGCGGTGAGTTTAAACCGGGCATCAGGTATGAACATTCGGGTGGTCATTGCCCGGCGCATCAGGTATTTTGGTTTGATATAGAAGGCGAAAAAGTATTTTTTGGCGGTGACGAGCTTCCTGAGCCTGAGCAGTTATTAAGAAAGTTTATAGCCAAATATGATATGGATGGCCGCAAGGCTATGATGCTGCGCGAAGAATATGGTAAAAAGGCTGCCGCCGAAGGTTGGAAATGCCTGTTTTACCATGCCAAGTCATTTACTATCGGAACCGTAGAAACAGAAGGCGACCATTTTAAGGTTAAACCGGTTTAATTTTCGGCAGCTACCTCAAAAAGCTCTTTTATTTTTTCAACATTGAGCGGCTTGGAGATAAAATCTTTCACCAACGGATATGAACGCGCTTTGTTAATATCGTTGCTGAAAACAGATGATGAAATAATATAGATCTTGCTTTTGCCCAGGGGATCAAGGTTGAGGCGCTTATACTCATCCAAAAATTCCCAGCCATTCATAATGGGCATATTAATATCAAGCAAAATATAATCGGGTAGTTTATTAGGATCTTTACGCTGAATATCAGAAAGTTGCTCAATCGCATATTTTCCGTTCAGGCAGGCCATAATTTCTGTATTAAGTAAAGCTTTCTTTATCAGTTTTATCGAGATAAAGTTATTTATTTCGTCGTCATCAACCAGTAATACACTTATGGCTTTATTGTTAATATTCATATCTAAAATTTAAGCGCGTTGTTTTATACGAGACCGCGATTCAAAAAGTTATATTCCTTATAGTTGTAAATTATAAAGAACAATCTATCACCCAAATACATTTAAACAGTTCCGCAACGCAATATTTCATTTGATCTGGCCAATTAAATAAAGTTCAAAAAAATACCGGACAGAAATTAGCCTTTGAATTTAAAAGGCGTAATCATGCTCAACCCGGCAAATGCGTACTTTATAATTCAGGTACCATTTATCGCGCTCCTGCTGCTGGGCAAACAGGTGCCGGGCATTAGCTTTCCAATTCTTAATAGCTTCTGCCGACTGCCAATAAGACACCGTTATTCCAACATTGTTACGCGCCGATTCAACACCCAGAAAACCTTCCTGCTGCCGCGCCAGGTCAACCATTTCATTAGCCATATCGCCATAGCCTTCCTCTACACCGGTACGTACCGATGTGAATATTACCGCATAATAAGGGGGCTGTGGTGTTTGAGCGATAAGCTCTTCGGATTTTAAATGTGCAGGTTCCAAATGTGCAAATTATTAAAGGTGAGATAATAGATGAAATAAGCAAATTATTGGTACGCATATTTCAGATATAAAAATAAATATGCGAATTACAGATTTCATGTGGTTGGCAAAAAAAATATGCAGGCAATTTATCATCACCTGCACATTTGCACATCTATAATCTGCACATTTAAAGCTATTCGATCACGCTTTCTTCAAACTCATACTCTTCCAGCGGAGGACATGAGCAGATCAGCGTTCTGTCGCCATAAGTGTCATTAACCCTGCCTACCGAAGGCCAGAATTTGTTGGCAGCAACGTAAGGCAGCGGGAATGCCGCTTTTTGACGGGTATAAGGATGCTCCCACTCGTTGCCGGTAATTACAGCTACGGTATGAGGTGCATTTTTTAACGGATTGTTTATTTTGTCGGCCAGGCCATCAACCACATCGGCAATTTCATGACGAATAGAGATCATGGCATCGCAAAAACGGTCGAGCTCATGCTTAGGCTCTGATTCAGTCGGCTCAACCATTACCGTACCCGCAACCGGGAACGAAACAGTTGGTGCATGGAAACCATAATCCATTAAACGTTTAGCAATATCCGTAACCTCGATACCTGCCGATTTAAATGAGCGGCAATCCAGGATCATTTCATGCGCGCAACGGCCATTAGCACCAGCATATAATACAGGGTAATGCTCCTGTAACCTGGCTTTAATGTAGTTGGCATTCAGGATAGCATAACGGGTAGCGTTAGTCAGGCCTTCGGCACCCATCATGGCAATGTAAGCATGTGATATGATGAGGATAGATGCAGAACCCCATGGCGCTGCAGATACAGCATGGATTGATTTACCTCTGTCGATATCAACCACAGCATGACCCGGCAAATAAGGAACCAAATGTTTTGCAACACCGATCGGGCCCATGCCGGGGCCACCGCCACCGTGAGGGATACAGAATGTTTTATGCAGGTTAAGGTGACAAACGTCGGCACCGATATTGGCCGGACTGGTTAAACCTACCTGCGCGTTCATGTTAGCGCCGTCCATGTAAACCTGGCCGCCGTTTTCATGAATGATCTCGCAAATTTCGATAATGCTTTCTTCAAACACACCATGCGTTGATGGGTAAGTAACCATCAGGCATGAAAGCTCATTTTTATATTGCTCAGCTTTGGCGCGCATGTCGGTAACATCAATATTACCGTTATCATCGCATTTAACCACCACTATCTTCATGCCGGCCATTGCTGCAGATGCAGGATTGGTACCGTGTGCCGATGAAGGGATCAGAGCAATATTACGGTGGCTATCGCCCCTATCATTGTGATAAGCGCGGATTACCATTAAACCGGCATATTCACCTTGCGCACCGGCGTTTGGCTGCAGGCTCATGGCCGCGAAACCGGTGATTTCGCTTAGCCAATTGTTGATCTCATCGAACAACTGCATGTAACCGCCAACCTGATCGGTTGGGGCAAATGGATGAATTTTACTGAACTCGGCCCAGGTAACAGGTACCATTTCGGTGGTAGCGTTCAGTTTCATGGTACAAGAGCCTAAAGCTATCATAGAGTGGCAAAGCGAAAGATCTTTCGCCTCCAGTGATTTGATATAACGCAGCATTTCATGTTCCGACCGGTGGGTATTGAACAGACTGTGCGTTAAATATGCAGAAGTACGCTGAAGTTCTGCAGGGATAACAGTTTCAAGACTTGCGTTGATACCGTCGAAATCAACATCGTTAAAAGTTTTACCTTTAACCTTGGCAAAGAATCTTACAATGGTTTTGATATATTCAACCGAAGTGGTTTCATCAATCGCTATGGTTACTATCGAACCTTCATAGTTAAGGTTCATTTCGTTATTTAATGCTTCTGAATGGATAGGGCCAACAAGGTTGCCCACATCAAACTTAACAGTATCAAAGTAAGCTTCGTTCAATTGCTCATAGCCAAGCTGCCCTAAGGTTTTGGCTAATAATACTGCTAAGCCGTGAATCCGCTCTGCTATAAGCTTAATCCCATCCGGACCATGGTACACGGCATACATACCAGCCATGATAGCCAATAATGCCTGTGCGGTGCAGATATTTGATGTAGCTTTATCGCGGCGGATGTGCTGCTCGCGGGTTTGCAGCGCCATGCGCAGGGCGTAATTACCTGCACTATCGATAGTAACACCGATGATACGGCCCGGAATAGAGCGTTTGTATTCATCTTTAGTTGCAAAGAAAGCAGCATGCGGGCCGCCAAAGCCCATTGGTACACCAAAACGTTGCGATGAACCAACTACGATGTCAGCGCCCCATTCGCCCGGAGGGGTTAATAATGCAAGGCTCATGATATCGGCAACAACGGTAAGTTTAATGCCTTTTTCGTGGCCCTTTGCAGCAAAGTCGGCGTAGTTATAAACCGCGCCATTGCCGGCAGGGTATTGTACAATAGCGCCAAACATATCGTCGGTTAACTCAACGGTACGATGGTCGCCTATTTTTAGCTCAATGCCATAAGGCTCTGAGCGGGTTTTTAAGATATCAATAGTTTGTGGGAACACTTCTTCGGAAACGAAGAAAACATTGGCGCTGTTATTTTTACGCAAGGTATATTGCATAAACATAGCCTCGGCAGCGGCAGTCCCTTCATCAAGCAATGAAGCATTGGCAATTTCCATACCGGTAAGGTCGATAACCATGGTTTGGAAATTTAGCAAAGCCTGCAGGCGGCCTTGTGCAATTTCGGCCTGGTACGGAGTGTATTGTGTATACCATCCGGGATTTTCAAGAATGTTGCGCTGAATAACGCCCGGCACAATCACATCATAGTAACCTTTGCCAATGAAAGACTTGAAAACTTTGTTTTTTGAAGCAGTCTGCTTTAGGGTGTTCAGATAATCGAACTCGCTTTTTGCCGCGGGCAGATTAAGCGGTTTGGTAAGCCTGATCTTTTGCGGTATGGTTTGCCCTATTAATTCATCAAGTGTACTTACACCGATGGTTTTTAACATTTTGGCCGTGTCGGCCGCGCTTGGAGCAATGTGCCTCGACTGAAACTGCTCCTGATAGGTTGTATTCAACTTCATGAATTAATCGTCCCTCTTAAATTTACCGCAAAGGTACGATTTTGCAACATGAGTAACAATTAGCTAATATGATATTGACAATGCATTTACAGGAAAAAAATGTAATTTGGCTCTTGAATACCTAAACATGACGGGCAGGCGAATTTTACTCTTTATCACTATTTTTCTTTTCATCAGCTTTAAAAGCTTTTCAGCTGTTTTCACGGTAACCAGCAATGCAGATTCGGGGCCGGGTACTTTGCGCGAAGCATTAACATTAGCCGCGGATAATGGCAATGCTACCAAAGATTATATTTATTTTAATTTACCGGATTTAAGCGAGGTTGGGAGAACGATATCGGTGTTTACACAATTACCGGATGTTTCATCAAATTTAGTAATTGACGGAACTACGCAGCCGGGAAGCAGCTTTGGAGTTACTCATACTAAAGTTAAAGTAAGAAGCTTCTATATACCTGGTAGTAACCAATATACTTTTGGTGGCAAGAATATCGATGAACTTGAAATATATGGTATAGGGTTAAACGGCAACGCCGACGCCTTTTCCTTTAATGATTACGGTACTATTACGATAGGCGCAGCATCAAAAGGAAACTATGTAGAAACCGCATATATCGGTTTCAATAAAGGGAAAACACTAACGTTTCAAGATAATATTTGCTGGAGTAGCCTTGATGGTCAGCAAGTGTATAATGGAGGCATGGATATTAACAGCTGCGATAAAATTACTATCGGAGGCAGCGCCAGCACTGGAAATATGATAGGTGGTTTTATGCAAATCGTTATAGACAATCCGGTTAATAACGATTTCAATATTAGTTATAACAAAATGGGGACTAACATTGAAGGCACGAATGCCCCGGCCGGTGTATTGCAAAATCCAAGAATCAGTATATACCCCAGCTCACTCTCAACCGGAACAGCAAAAAACACTCCTGTAAATGGCAGCATCAGCAATAACTTATTGGCCAATATTTATCAAACAGCTGTTTTATCGATAAACGCGCCAAGCGGTAATCTCACTATTCAGGGTAATGGTATCAACACCAACCAGGCTGGGACAATCAACTTAAATACAAATAACCAGGGTACTGCAACAAGTGGCATTGCTTTTTCTGGTGGTGCAAAGGTATTGATAGGCGGCACTAACACCGCACAAAGAAACGCTATCGCTTATTGCTCCGATGCCATTGTAAGTACCCCAACTAACGGTTTTATTGTTTCAAGGAACAGCATATTTTGCTATAATGATCATGCATTGTTTTACAGCAACAGATCCGGCAATCCTTTTATTAAAATACAAACCGTAAGTACAACAAACGTTAGTGGCATTGCCACGCCGGGGGCAATTATCGAACTCTTTATAGCCGACTGCGATTGCGGCCCTCCTGCTCCTAAAACTTATTTTGGTACCACCACTGCCGACAATGCCGGTAACTGGGTTTACAATGGTCCGGTTAACGGTAGCGTAATAGCTTCAGCAACGGCAAATACCTATACTTCAACCTTTTCAGACCCGTATGGCTTTTTAAATCTTGATGATTCCAATCCCGTTAAAATGTTGCCCGGCTGTAATATGAGCAACGGCTCTATTAAAAATATAAAAATCACAAACCTTAGTGGAACTAACGATACGTATTCCTACACGTGGACAAATGAAAACAGTATTGAGGTAGGACATGATCTTGATTTAACCGGTGTACCAAGCGGCACCTATACGCTCGAGGTTAAAGGAAGTGGATGCGGCTCAGCGTTTTCAAAACCAATTCAGCTTCAATCACTTACTATCAACCTTGACCTTTCTAATTTAAAAACAACCAATGCGGGCTGTAATGGATCTACTGGTTCAATTACCGGCATAACCGCATCAAATGCAACACGTTATCAGTGGATAAATAAAATCAACAACCAAATTGCAAGTAATTCAAGCGATCTAAGGGATGTTGGACCAGGTACTTATCAGCTGACTGCAAGCAATGATTTTGGATGTAGCGAAAAAAGCATAGAGTATACCATAAACACCACCCGACCTACCACCTACCCTGTTTATCCCTTCTCCATTACTAACAGTTGTTCCGGCCAAAACAGTGGCTCCATCACTCTTACAACTGATCCCCTGGTTAAAGCCATGCGCTGGCTTGATGGCAACGGCCAGCCTGCGGGCACAGATGCAAATCCGCACGGTCTTAAACCCGGCACTTATAAAGTTTACTTTACCGATGCCGGCGGCTGCGAAACACTTTATCCGCATGATTTTACCGTTAACGAAATTGATCCCCTGCAAATAGTAGCAAACTCAGAAACCCGTACCGACGATCAATGCGGATTAAATACGGGAAGTATAAAAAACATTCAGGTTAAAGGCGGTACACAGCCCTACACCTATTTATGGCTTAATGTAGCCGGTGAACATTTAGTTACATCGCAAGATCTTACAGGCGTCGGTGCCGGGGATTACACGCTGCAGGTTCAGGACGCCAGTGGTTGCGGCGTTATGGCAAGTCGCATTTATACCGTTTTAAACGAAAACAGCAGCATAGATGCGCCGGTAATCAATCCCTTGCAATTATGCGCTCCGGGCGAAGCTTTGCTATCCGTCAACTCTCCATCTGCCGGGAATACCTATCGCCTTTATGATTCGCAAACAAGCACTCAATACCAGGATGAACAAACCAATGGCATCTTCAAAATCGAAGCAAACCCCAATAGCACTTATTATATAAGCAAGGTTAGCGGCCAATGCGAAAGCGAACGAACCCAGGCGCAAATAACCATCAGCTTATCTGCTATTGATATCCCAAACGCGTTCACACCTAATGGCGACGGCAAAAATGACTACTGGAAAATAAACAATGCTCAAAATTATCCGCAGGCAATAGTCCAGATATTTACCAGGTACGGGCAAAAAGTATTTGAATCAAAAGGATATAGCGTACCGTTTGATGGGACTTATAATGGCACCAAACTTCCTTCGGGAGTGTACTATTATATTTTAAATCTCGGTAAAAGCTGCAATTTGCTCTCAGGCAGTTTGTCAATCATCAGGTAACTATACAGCATTTCACCATTTTGATGTTATTTATTGTATAACCACCACCTGATCAATATAATATTCACAGTGTACTTACGGCAAAAAAGTGTATTTTGCAGCTGATTACCTAAATCAATGTTTGTTAAGAAATTATCACTTTTAGTACTACTAATATCGATCTTGTTTTGCAATGTAGCCTCAGGCGCTACATTTATAGTAACCAGCAATGCCGATACTGGTCCCGGAACCCTGCGCGAGGCTTTAACCAACGCCGCGGCTAATGGCACTGCAACGCCTGATATCATCCAGTTTAAATTACCGGGAACGCTTGTATCTGACCGTACCATCAGGTTAAAAAGCCAACTGCCCGCGGTAACTTCAAATTTAGTAATTGATGGTACAAGTCAGCCCGGTATAGCCTTCGGCGTGTCTGATGCAAGGGTCATCATCGAACCTGAAACTTCGCCGGCCTACTTTAACTGCTTTTTCATTAACGGTGATATTAACAGCGGCGGGGCAACAGCAAAAACCATCGGGATTTACGGGTTATATATTCGCAATTTTGCCCGCATTACCAGCTTTGCCAATCCTGACCCTGGACAGGGTTCGGGCATTGTGATCCAGGGCGATGCTTCGGCCATTATAATAGGCGCGCCGGGTAAAGGCAACGTAATATGCGGCAACATCAATGGCATTGTTAACAACTCATATTACTATAGTAACGGGCTTGCCGATATTCTTATTCAAAGCAATATCATAGGTTTATTGGACGATGGTTATACCGCGGCAAGCAACATCAACGGTGTTAGCCTGGTACTGAGCAAAACAGCCACTATAGGCGGTACAGACGCTAACATGGGCAATATTATATCGGCCAATGTTACTAATATTAATATCATACGCGGTTATAATTTCAATGTTACCCCAAGCGTTGTTGACATCCAAAACAATAAAATAGGTACGGATTATACCGGGAAAAAAGGTTTTAAAAACATCCTGCTGTTTCAGCAAAGCGCCTTTATTAAAGCATACGGCATTAATGTAACCACCGATTATACCACTGTGAACATCAATGCCAATATTATATCGGGGCAGCGTTATTGCGGCATTTATATTGAACGGGCCACATTCAATATCACCGGCAACAAAATTGGTACTGATATTACCGGTACCGCCAACCTCGGGAATGGCGAGGGCATCAGGGCCGGCGAGAGCTCATCGGGTACCATTGGCGGCCCGCTTGCTACCGATAAAAATTATATTGGTTACAATCAGTACGGCATCGAAGCCCTTAACAGCGCTCATACATTAATAACCCGAAACAGCATTTTTTGCAACAGTGACTATGGCATAAGTGCCATCAGTAATTATTATACAGTCCCCTATGTGCAAGTGCTTAATTTCGGCAGCACAGCAGTATCTGGGATAGCTACACCAAACTCGGCTATCGAGCTTTTCTTTTCGGACGATTGCGGAACGATATGCCAGGGTAAAACCTATATTACTACCGTACAGTCTGACGGGAGCGGTAAATGGTCTTACTCGGGAACTATCAGTAAGGCTGTAATAGCCACGGCAACTGATGCTAATAAAAACACCTCGCCTTTTTCATCATTGGTGATCAGGGAAAGTGACATTGTGATAAAAAACTACACTTGTGCATACCAGGGTAGTATTACTATACAGCAAAACCGGAGCGGCCTGTTATACCACTGGGATAAAAAAGAGCAAAATGGCAGCCTTACATCCGTTGGTGATGGCCAGAGTATAAAAAACCTTTTACCCGGCACTTACCAGTTAACAGCGCAATACCCCGGTGGCTGCCAGAAAGTTACGCAGCTTTTTGAGGTAAAAGATTCGCGGATCAAAATACAGAATGTAATTGTACCGGTACCGGAATGCCGCCAGAAACAATTTCCGTTTGATGTGAACTTTACAGGAGGTACAGGTAATATCACTTTTGCGTGGAAAGATAAGAATGGCAATATCGCGGCAACAAGCAAGTCGGCCTCTTTACCTCAAGGTACGTACACGGTAACCATTTATGACGAGGCCAGCTGTGCTGTAACCTCAAGCCCGGCTGTAACCATTAAAGCCAAGCCAGGTCCTGATTATGACCTTTCAACCATGACGGTAAAGCCTGCACGGTGTGGTGTGGCCGACGGCAGCATAAAAAACATTACACCCATACCATCAGGCATAGGTACACTTACCTACAAATGGCTGGATGCCACGGGCAAAACCGTTAGTACTTCAAAAGATCTGGTAGGAGTTAAAGGAGGTAGCTATACCCTCGTACTGATGGATCAAAGTGAGTGCAGCCCGTATTCCACTCCACCGATATATATCTCGGAAACAAATTCGGTGATAATTTATGACGGATTTATTACACCCGCTAAATGTGGTGAAAATAATGGCTCAATAACCGGTGTTGGATATCAAAATGCCAATCAATTGCAATGGTACGATCCGCAAGGTAACCCAATACCAACCAACCCGGCAAACCTGGATATTTTTAACCTCGCCGATGGCACATACCGTTTAAATGCATTAAATACGATTACGCAATGCAGTAATGATAAATATTTTACGGTTGGCCGTTTAACTCCCGAGGTATTTACCATTAAAAGCCTTATTAACACGCCTACTACCTGCGGGCTCAACAATGGCAGTCTGCATATTGATTTTGAGGGGACTATAAAACCAAGCTCTTATCAATGGCTTGATGCAGCCGGTACAACAGTAAGTTACGGTACCGATGTTCCAAACACAGCCCCAGGTTCATATACGCTTCATGTAACCGATAAAAACGGATGTGCTTCTGTACTCGGCACCTGGGTAATACAGGCAACCCCTTTGCTACAATTTTCGGCAAATAATGCCCCGGTAGCCAAAACAGATGAGTGCGACCAGCTATTGGGCAGCATTACGGGCATCGATGTTTCCGGCGGTGTGCCTCCATATAAATTTATCTGGACCGACGCCACCGGCAATACCGTGGGGAACGATAAAGATTTAATAAATGTTGGCAAAGGCACCTATACATTGACAGTTACCGATAACACTACCTGCGCAATTCCGTTACCATTCAGCAAGGAGGTTGGCAACCAAAAATTTATCCCAGACGCACCTGTATTAAACGATCAAAGGATCTGCCTGCCCGGAAAAGTGGGCCTGTCTGTTTTAAACAAAACTACAGGCATGTATAATTTATATGCCGATGCTACGTCAACAACGCCACTTCAAACCAGCAATACCGGCAATTTTGAAGTATTAACAACCGAAACCAGTGATTATTATATATCATACAGCATAGGGTCATGCGAAAGCCCGCGCACCAAAACGCATATTGAAGTTGTATTGGTCGACGTAAAATTCTCCAATACCATAACCCCCAACGGCGATGGTATAAATGATTACTGGAAGATAGAAGGCCTTGAAAAATTCCCCGGCACTTTAGTTCAGATCTTTAACCGTTACGGAAAAAGGGTATTTGAGTCAAAAGAATACGCCACGCCATTTTCCGGGCAGTTTAATGGCTGGCTGCTGCCTTCGGGGGTGTATTATTACATCATTAACCTCAATACTCCTTGTAAGCTGCTATCTGGCAACCTTACCTTGATCAGATAAATTTTAACAACATCCTGACTAACCTGCCGCTTCTTTTGCGGCGGGTATATTATAAAGGATATTAAACAAAAATCGTAACTTACTGGCAGGCAATATCAACCAATACTAACAAACCAGTTTATTGCCCAAATCAATTTATAAACTAACATTCCAGATTGTGTTGCCGCCATGAAACACAAGTTGTTTCTGTTTACGCTATTTTTATTGCTGACCTGTTTAAATGCAGGGGCCACGGTATTTACCGTTACGAGTAATGCCGATGCAGGAACAGGTACACTGCGCGAGGCCCTTACTAAAGCAGCCGCCAACGGCACGATTCAGCAGGATATTATTAATTTTAATCTGCCAAGCCAGGCTCCTATTACCTTGTTTACCCAACTCCCCGAGGTTACCTCTAATTTAATTATCGACGGCAGCACGCAGCCGACACCCAAACTCGGCAGAAGTGACGCCAGGGTTTATATCATACCCGATATAAGCTATACTTTTCCGGGGACTAAGGCAGCAGCCCTGTTGATGACTGAAGTTACCAATGTGGAAATATATGGCTTATGCATAAAAGGTTACAGCAGCAAACTCACAAACTTTAACGGCAACCTTCTTTTCACTGCTATATCGGCCTACGATTGTACCAATATTACCATAGGCGCACCGGATAAAGGAAATGTTTTTTGCGATAACATCTACGGTGTTTATTGCGGCACCAACTCACTAACCGACTCAAAGAATAATGATAATATCAATATCCAATCAAATTTTATTGGTTATGATGAATCGGGAACAAACGTTGTTGAATTAGGATATGCACTTGATATAACCGCCGATAACTCATTAGTGGGTGGCCCTACCTCCAAAGAAAGAAACTATTTTGCTACCGCGATAGCCCTGAACGGAACCGATAATAAATTTATCAACAACTCACTTTCACTTGATGTGAACGGCCAGGATAACCGCGGAAGCGCTTCAATTCTTTTACACTTCCAGGGAAGCAACGTGCAGGTAACCGACAATGACTTCTGTGTTACAACATTTCAGTTTGTATCAGTAAATGGCTTTTACTTTCTGCGTAATAAACAAAGCAGTATACCTGGAAATTCGGGCATGTCGTTATTTAAATGCAACAATGCTTTTATAGGCGATGATAATGATAACGACATTAATATTTTCAGTAATGATGGCGGCGCATTTTATGCGGTCGAATCAACCAATATTACTATCGCCAAAAACAGTATTTCCTGCAATACAAACCCTTACCTTATATCAAACGGAACAGCGATTCCCAACATAAATGTAATTGTAAACAGTGCCGCCGAATTTTCAGGAACGGCATCGCCCGGAGCCGCAATTTATATTTATAATGACAATACAGACTGCAACGTTTGTAACCCGGTACAATACCTGGTTACAGTTGTTGCAGATGCAGCGGGTAACTGGAAGTATACCGGCGATTTTCACAATAAAAAACTGGTGGCAAATGCTACGCTTAACAATAGCTCATCCGAATTTACCCAACCGGTGATTTCGACGTCGGCCGCCGATTATGTGAAGGTTAATCCAACCTGCTTCAAAAATAACGGATCTATTACCCTGCAAAACTTAAAGAACGTTATCGGGGTTGACTGGTATAATGACCAGGATCAATTAGTACAATCCGGCGGCACCAAACTTAAAAATGCGGGTGTTGGTACCTATTATGCCAAATGTTACAACGGCAATTGTTTTGCTCAATCTATTCCCATAACCTTAACCAGCTCAAACCCCGGCATAGATGATTCAGAGCTTCACAAAGTGAATGCTTCCTGCGATGCAGCAAATGGCAGCATCAGTAATTTAAAGCTTATCAATACAAACGGCGGTACACCACCATTAAGGTGGACAAATGAAGCCGGAAATGTAATACGCAACACACTGGATATCGACGGGCTTCCCGGCGGAACATACACCCTCACCATAGATCCGGACGGCTGCGCTATGCCCTATCACATTACACTGCTTAACCAGGAGCTTGTCATCGAACCGCCTGTAATAAGCAGCTTTCAATTATGCGGTCCGGGCGAAACAATAATACCAGTAAAAAAACCTGTAGCAACGTCAACCTACAGGCTTTATGATAGTGAAACCAGTACTACTCCGCTTGATGAGGAACCCAATGGCAAATTTAAAGTGAACGTTACCGCCAACCGGAGTTACTATATCAGCAGGCTTAGCAATGCCTGTGAAAGTACCCGCACAAAGGTTGATGTAAGCGTAGGCCTTTCAAACCTTAATATTGCCAATGTAATTACACCCAATAATGATGGTATCAATGATTACTGGCAGATAGCGGGAATGGAAAACTATCCAGCGGCAACCGTAAAAATATTTAACCGGTATGGCAAAAACATTTTTAACTCCATAGGATATAGCCACCCGTTTAACGGCACCTATAATGGCAAAACATTACCTACAGGCAGTTATTATTATATCATTAACCTAAACTCCGGTTGTGGCTTATTATCGGGCAGCTTAAGCATTATCCGTTAGCGATAATTGCCTCAGGTACATTTGTATGGTGTTTTCCAAACCATAGTACAAGGCATCGCTTACCAGGGCATGACCAATGCTTACTTCGAGCAGGCCGGGTATATTTTCTGCAAAATATTTCAGGTTATGCAAGTCCAGATCGTGACCGGCATTAAGGCCTAACCCCGCCTGTTGTGCAACTTTTGCGGCCTCGATATATGGAGCAATAGCAAGCTCCTTTCCTTGTGGAAAATGAGTAGCATAGCCTTCGGTATAAAGTTCTACACGGTCGGTACCGGTTTTGGCGGCGCCTTCAACCATTTCGGGCAGCGGATCAACAAAAATAGATACCCTGATCCCTGCATTTTTAAATACCGCTATCATATCTTTTAAATAATGATAGTTGGTGATGGTATCCCAGCCATGGTTTGAGGTGATCTGACCCAGCACATCGGGCACCAGGGTAACCTGTTCGGGCTTATTGGCAAGCACCAGGTCGATAAATTTTTGTTCCTGGCAATTACCTTCAATATTAAACTCGGTAGTAACAATTTTCTTAAGTTCGAACACATCGTTATAACGAATGTGGCGCTCATCGGGCCGGGGGTGCACCGTTATTCCCTGCGCGCCAAAACGTTCACAGTCTTTAGCAACCTGGATCAGGTCGGGATTATTGCCCCCCCGCGAATTACGAAGCGTAGCTATTTTGTTGATGTTGACAGATAGACGGGTCATACCTCAAAGTTATAGATCATTTAGGTAAGTTAACAAAAATTAATTCTCTTTTGAACTTATAAGTTCGTCAACGTCCCAACCATATTTCAATATAGCCCGATTTTGCTTTGTTGTCTTTATAATACTTAGCCACATAAGATTGACCGTATTTAAAATGCAGAAATTCAGAAACTTTATTTGCTTGTAACTGATCATCCGCATTAAAATACCTCACCTCGGTACTATCCGGGCGACCTACATCAAAAATATTTCTGGCTCCCATTACTTTGAAACCGGCGTTTGTAAGTTGTTGCTCTATATCATTAAATTTATTAGTCAACTTTTTATTACCAGCCAACAAATACACTCTTGCATTATCAACAATAGGCGCGTCAAGTGAAACAGAAGTAGCAGGTTTGATTTGAGGTATACTGGAAGGATCTTTTTGTTTTTGGATTATATAATTTACTATACTATCTCTAACAGAAGACTCTTTTATAAGATTAGTGTGTACAAGTAGCTTAAGGGTTTGTAAACGTTCTTCTGCTGAGTTTGATTCTAAAGCTTTAAGTACCAGATCGGATTGATATTTTTGTCGGGAAAGTTCGCTGTTCCAGTAACCCTGTAACATTCCTCCCAGTAAGGTACCAACAAGGGCGAGTACACCAGGAATAACTAATATAAGTATTTGATTATTTTTTTGCATAAGGCAGGTACTTTTTAACAATCTAAAAATCAAATAAATATAAAATAACATTATTAAACATCAAAGATACTATTAGCAGAATTACAATAAATGAAAACGTTTGAATGTGGCGATGGCAATGAACCTGTGGGCGTTAACGATTTCATTAAACTACTGCAGTCAAAAACACGATCGATTGCCGGTAAGCAATGGTTGCTGTATGATCTACGCGAAAGTGTGGATGAAGAGTTTAGTGAAGCGCCATGAGGGAGGCTGGCTGTGTGCCGTGGCAGTTAGCAGTTCAAATATGCAGACTTACGAAGTTTAGTATTTTTGAGTAGATACCCTAAAATAAAAGCCCCATAGCACTCGCTGCATGGGGCTTTAAACCTAAACCTTATCACAAATCCGGGTTTGGATACCCGTAATTGAATTGTAAATATAAACATGATTTTTAAAAACTGTATGACGTTTATTACAATTTAGTTCTTTTGCATCATATAACATCCATTTATATAAATCTCATATTTTTTTCACCTTAATTTAACAGTATATTCACAATGGAGGCCCGCGTCTATCTATTCGGATGCCGAAAGCATATGTCTCTCAGCTTTCTGTCAAGATTTATGCTGTAAGAAGCAGTAATAACCTGCTAATTATCTACTCATTCAACATAAACTTGTCAACCCCGTATGCCGGTTGCCACTTATCTCCAGGTTCAAAATAATGCCAAAGCAGGGCGGATACTTTTTTGATCAGCAATCCGGCTTCATTGTCGGGTGTCCAACTGGTATCCTTGTTATGATTAGTAATGATCGAAAACACGTAATCTCCATGCGGGGCATTTACCAGCACAGTTTCTGACCTTGATTCATCAACCGCCCCCTGTTTGGAAATGGTATGTACGTAAGGCGGAATTTGCGACAACGCATGTTCATCCCAGTAAATGCGCCCCATGTTACGGTACATCCGCTCGCTGGCTGCCTGGCTTACCGCCTTACCTTCGCGGATCATGGTGAACAGACGGCACATTTCGCGCGGGGTGCTTACTCCCCAACCATAGATCTTGCGGATAGCTTCCCTGCCCGGCACACGTGAATTTACCCGCATTACCTTAAAGCCATTTTGATTGAGCCAGTTGTTGATATATTCGCCGCCCACCAGCTTTTGCAGCCACAAACTTGCGGTATTATCGCTCATGGTGATCATGAGCATAGCCACTTTACTCAATTGTACAGTGTCTTTATCTTTGAATGAGCCCAGCAAATCCTCACCGGCATAAAGCAATGAATCGCGGTAAACTAATTTCTGATTATACTTCAGCTCACCTTTTTCTATCTTATCCATCACCCCGCATTGGATACTTACTTTGATCATACTGGCTGTAGGGAACAGCGTATCTGCATTGATCTCCGCCGTTTTGCCGTTTTTTAAATTATATACATAAATGCCAACCTGGCCCTGAAAATCTTTGACAGCTTCATTTAATTTAGCGCTGAGTTTACTGTCGGTTTGTGCAAATGCCGGTGCTGCTAACAATGTCAACAACAGTAAGGTAAGTTTATGTTTCATGTGATGGCGATCTAAAAAAATGAAAATACAAATTTTAATATAACAGGCAACCACTCCTTTATATTTGCTAAAACATCCGTTAGCCCATGAACCAATTTGTTGATATTACCAACCGCAAAGTGCTATATCGCTTAATGCTCAACCTTCAGCCCGAAGCAGCGCCGCTTTGGGGCAAAATGAAACCGCAGCAAATGATCGAACACCTTATTGACCAGGTTCAGTATACTAACGGTGTAAAAATACCAACCTGGGATGGCCCGGATGACAATACAGTTGCACGTAAACACTCCGCCGTTTATACCGATGCCGAAATACCCCGTAATATCTTTTTGGAAGAATTGGCTGATACCTTAATCTACCCTAATTTGGAAACTGCTATTAATCAGCTAATGAAAGAACTTGACACTTTCGACAGGTATTTTAATACCCCCGATGTTAAAGTGATCCACGGTGCCTTCGGCCCTATGGATTATTATGAGTGGATCATATGGCACGGAAAGCATTTTACACATCATTTGAAGCAGTTTGGGGTGATAGACTGATAGTAAATCGGCATCAAATATTAACTTTGTTGTTCTTCAGAAATTTAAAAGAAGAAAGACGTCATTGCGAGGTACGAAGCAATCCCAAACTATACAGAAGGGCTTGCACTGCCGACCTGCACATCGGGGATTGCTTCATACCTCGCAATGACGGCCCGCAAAATCATTTATGAAATTCCTCCGCTGGCTTTTAATCCCATTTTCGCTGATCTATGGCCTGGTTACGGCTATTCGCAACTGGTGTTATGACCGGAGAATTTTCAAAAGCACCGGCTTTGACATGCCGCTGATCGTAGTCGGCAACCTGGATGTTGGCGGCTCCGGTAAAAGCCCTATGACCGAATATTTGATCAGACTGTTGAAGGACAATTATAAAATTGCCACGCTTAGCCGGGGCTACGGTCGTATTACCAAAGGTTTTTTAATGGCATCGGCCGAAAGCAAAGCCTCAGATATCGGCGATGAACCAGCACAGTTCAAACATAAATTCCCGGACCTTGATGTTGCCGTTTGCGAAAAGCGGGTTGATGGCGTTGAGCAGTTAAAAGACGATCATGATGTTATTATTTTAGATGATGCCTACCAGCACCGCGCGCTTGAGCCGGGTATAAGCATTTTGCTTTTTGATTACAGCCGTGTTAACGAACCTCATTTTCTGCTCCCGGCGGGTAACCTGCGCGAGCCATTCGGCGGACGTAAAAGGGCGGATGTCATCATCATCAGTAAATGTCCGGCTTCGCTGACCGATCTGGAACAAGGCCGCGTTATTAAAAGGATCAAACCTTATACGCACCAGTCGCTATTTTTCACCACCATAAAGTACATGCCGGCCCAAACTATGAATGGAGCTGGAGTTACAGATACCATCGACGATCAAACCACGGTTTTCCTGCTTACGGGGATAGCTAATCCAAAACCATTATTGGCATATCTGAAAAAGCAAACACCACTGATTGTTCATCATAATTATCCCGACCATCACCGTTTTAGCTTAAAAAATATCACTAAACTTGCCGATGAATTTTTGGCCTGTGTATCACAAAAAAAAGTGATCATCACAACAGAAAAGGATGCGCAGCGTTTAGGGGAACAGGACCTGCTTCCGATGGTTAAAAAACTGACCATTTTGGTGCTGCCCATAGGCATTAGTTTTTTAAATAACGGGCAACAACAATTTGACGAATTAGTACAAACATATGTTAGACAATATTGAAGGCACCGCCCGGTATATCAAAAACCGGATAGGCGATTTTGAACCCGAAGTGGGTATAATTTTAGGTACCGGCCTTGGTGGCCTGGTAAAAGAAATTGAGGTTGAAAAACAACTCATGTATTCCAACATTCCTGATTTCCCTATCTCAACATTAGAGTTCCATTCGGGCAAGCTTATTTTTGGTACCCTTGCAGGTGTTAAAGTGGTGGCCATGCAGGGCCGTTTGCATTATTACGAAGGCTACAATATGCAGCAGATCACCTTCCCGGTTAGGGTGATGAAATACCTGGGCATCAAAACGCTGTATGTATCAAACGCCAGCGGCTCGCTTAACCCCGATTTTAAAAAGGGTGACCTGATGATCATTGAAGATCATATTAACCTGCAGCCTCAAAACCCGCTGGTTGGCCGCAATTATGAAGAGCTTGGCCCGCGCTTCCCGGATATGAGCGAACCTTACCGTCATGATATGATCGAAAAGGGTTTGGCCATCGCTCAAAAAAATAACATCACCTGCCATAAAGGGGTATATGTAGCCGTAACCGGCCCTAACCTGGAAACCCGTGCCGAATACAAATACCTGCGTATCATTGGCGGCGATGCGGTTGGTATGAGCACCGTACCCGAGGTTATTGTTGCTAACCACATGGGGATCCCGACGTTTGCTATTTCGGTATTAACTGATGAGGGCTTTCCTGAAATACTTAAGCCAATAACGCTTGAAGAGATCCTTGCAATTGCGCAGGAAGCCGAACCCAAAATGACCCTGATACTTAAAGAACTGATAGCCGGTAATTAATGCGCCAAAAGCTCAAATATATTTTTTTATTGCTGATGTGCCTGTCGGTACAGGCCGCTTTTGCGCAGTATGGCAACCGCACTAACCCGCGTAACCTGCCTACCCGTGATACCGCGCGCCGGCAGGAAAAACAAATGACCGACGACCAGCTGCTGGACAGTTTAAGGCGAAAGGAAGAAAACAAAAAGGATTCGGTAGTTTTCAGCTCCAAATTTATCCGTGTTACCAATGAGCGTTTGCTGAATGATAGTACACAACTGTTTCCGATTGATACCGGTATCACCAACTTTGAGATCTATAGTCCGCTTATTGATCCCCGCAGCCCCCGAATTCATTTAGGTAATATTGGTTTGTCACAACGGCCTCTGCTTTTTGAGCCCAGCAGGACCATAGGCTTTGACCTGGGCTTGCATGCGCTTGATATTTACGCTTTAAAGCCCCAGGATATCAATTACTATAACACGCGCGTACCCTACACGAAGCTTACCTTGTACAACGCCTTTGGTGGTTCGGCCATACAACTGTTTAATATCGTTCATACCCAAAACATAAAGCCCAACTGGAACATCGGTTTTAACCTTAATTTCAACGGGTCAAGAGGTTTCTACAATTTTAACAACGTCCTTGGCCAAAACGTGAGCGATTTGAATGCTTCTATTTTTACGTGGTACGAATCAAAAAGCAAACGATATAACCTGCTGGCCAACCTTTTGTTTAACAACCTTAAAGCCCCCGAAACGGGCAGCATTCTCAACGATTCGGTGTTTACGAGTACCAATGTAAATAACGCCTTTTCAAAAGACAGGGCAGCGGTGCGTTTACCGTATAGTTATGAAAACTGGAACGACAAGGGCCTTTATATTAAGCAATTTTATTATTTAGGCCGGATAGATAGTTTGAATAAGGGGAAAGACAATTCAAAGATCCTCCCTACCCAACGTGTATCGCATACCCTTCATGTATCAAACAGCAGGTACCTGTATAAGCAAAGCGGTGTTGACACCTATAATGTGTTCCCCGATTATTATTACAGCAATAACCGGTCGCGTGATTCAACAGTGGTGACACATATCCAAAACGAGTTTTCATATAGCTTTTACCTTCGCAGTAAATCGGTGAAGTTTGTGAAAAATGAGCTTAAGCTTGACTTAGGGCTTGTACACGATTTTTATTCGTATAACCAGTATGTTAGCGATACCACCCTAAACGAGTATGGTGTAAAATACGTTCATCAGGACAAGGTACAGCACAACACTTTCCAGGATATTACCCTGAAAGCCAAACTGGGTTATCGCTTTAGTGACCGCATCGCGCTCGATGCCGATTTCAGGCAGATTGCCCAGGGCCGCGATTTCGGCAATTATTTGTATGATGCCAAACTTACCCTGGCAGGCGGCAAAAAAACCGGCAAGATCGTTTTAGAAGCCTATTCACAAAACAGCTCGCCTCCGCTGGTTTATAATAACTGGATTTCCAATCATTATATTTTTCATAATGATTTCAGTAATCAAAAAACAACCAGCGCTTCGTTCAACTACATTAACAATGCCCTGCAAATTGATTTAAAAGCCGAATACTTTTTGATCAGCAATTACCTGTATTTTACAGCCCAAGATGGCGGTACCGACGCGCGCCCGGCTCAGCTTAACAACTCTATCAACCTGTTAAAAGTAAGTTTGGGTAAAAACTTCACTTACCGGAGCCTGCATTTTGATAATTACGTGGTATACCAAAAAACCGATTATCAAAACACGCTTCGTACCCCGGAAGTATATGCTTACAGCAGCTTATATGTTAACAGGGTTTTGCTTAATGTACTGCATGCCAGTATGGGTATAAATGGAAGGTATAATACAGAATATGTTGCCCCTTCATATGCCCCGGGATTGGGCCAGTTTTATAACGGCGCAAACGTAACGTTTTCATCCTATCCGATATTTGGCGTATTTTTCAAAGCAACCCTGCAGCGTACCAACCTGTTTGTTGCTTATGATTACATCAACCAGCGTGCCTGGAGTAAAGGCTATTACACTGTTAATCGTTACCCACAACAGGATGCCATCCTGAAATTCGGTGTTTCGTGGACGTTTTATAATTAATAAGATCATCGGATACTAAAAAGCCCGAAACCAATTAAGTGTTAGTTTCGGGCTTTTATTTTCTACCTGCTAAAGTAGTTCAAAAAATGTCATTTCGACGAACCAGGTGGGGTTGCGCACAAGGGGTGAGGAGAAATCTTCTACACCCTGCATTTACAGCCATAGTTGTAGAGTCTCATGCAGAAGATTTCTCTTTCGCTCCACCACTCAGCCCGCCCCTGCTCTATCGAAATGACATTTTTTTTTAAGATGTGAAGGATCAACAGGCTTACCTCTTCAACTCCTCACTAAAGGTTAACCTGTTACCAAAAGGGTCATGAACGGTCATAGTGATGGCTTTATCATTCCATTCGGGCACCTCCAAACCGGGACGGTTATATTTATATTTTTTGGCGATGAGGTGGGCGTGGTAATCCCTTAACTCGCTAAAGTCATCGATTGCTATGTGGCTGCCGGGACTGGCATCGCCATGATGCTCGGAGAGGTAAAGCACTACATCGTGCAGGGAAATTTGGATGTATACCGGCGCACCTTCGGGCTTGTGTTCCCAATCGGTTTTAAAGCCGAGCCAGGTAATATAAAACTCTATGGCTTTATCATAATCAAAAATTCGGAGGATAGGTTTTGTTATTGACATGGGTATTTGATTGTTAAACAAATTTAACGGAAAGTGCCGCCAATTTTGTACAGCGAACATGCTTATTTTCAATTAACTGCCGGTAAATGTTAATAGATGTTAAATATGGCTAAAACGGCTTTGTAAATTAGGTTTCCATACAGCAGATAACTTACTTTCGTCGGCACATTTTGCCCCCTCGTCTATTACATTGAATGCGGTTTTAAAATGAGGCTACCTTAGCATGATATGTTTAAACGGATAAAGCCGGCGCTGATTATCGAAATTTGTATCCACCTGTTATTTTGGGCATTGATCATTTTTACGCCCATCATTTCCAGGCCGGATATGCGCGGCTTTCCGCAGCCTGCTTTTTCGCTGGGGCACATTATCAGTTTTAACCTGGTGCTCGCGGCCGAATTCTACCTGAATGCGTTTTTCCTTATTCCCAGGATCTTAAAAAATAATATCTGGCTTTATTTTTTTGCATTGCTTGCCTCCTTTGTGGTGTTCAATGTAATACTAATGGAGGTACGGCATTATTTCCCTGTGCCTCATTTTCCCTGGATGGGGCAGCACCGTCGCCCTCCGGGGCCTTTCCTGGTTATTTTCCCCTTATTATCTGTTACCGCCGGCAGCTTTGCATATCACTACCTGGCCGATCAGTTTAAAGTCATCAATAAAAAAAAGGATATTGATAATGCTTCGCTGATCTCTGAACTGGCATTTTTACGTTCGCAGATCAGTCCGCATTTTATTTTTAATGTGATTAACAGCGCGGTGGCGCTTTCAAGGTTAAACCCTTCAGCAGTTGAGCCTACATTGATTCAGCTTTCCAAATTGCTTCGGTATATGCTTTATGTAACCGATGCCGAAAAAGTTACGCTGTGCCAAAAGGAAGACTACCTCCGCAGCTATATAGAACTGCAGCAGCTCCGCTTCCGCGACCAGGTGAAGATCAGTTTCAGCTCAGATATTAAAGCCCCTGAAAAAAGCATCGAACCCATGCTGCTGATCCCCTTTGTTGAAAATGCCTTTAAGCATGGCACGGGCGATATTGAGGCGCCGGCTATAGCCATCACTCTTTTTACCGACGAAAAG
Source organism: Mucilaginibacter sp. SJ (assembly GCF_028993635.1). NCBI lineage: Bacteria > Pseudomonadati > Bacteroidota > Sphingobacteriia > Sphingobacteriales > Sphingobacteriaceae > Mucilaginibacter > Mucilaginibacter sp. SJ. The sequence continues at coordinate 5,069,030 of NZ_CP118631.1, read as the reverse complement.
AACCTGCGTTTCAGCGTACAAAATGTATACAACCCAACCGAAAACAGTAAAGATAATGCCTCGGGTATCGGTCTTGCCAATGTTAAACGCCGGCTCGAATTATTATACCCTGGCAAACACAACCTATATATCAACAAAAACGAGCAGGCTTATATAGTTATGCTGCAACTGGAACTTAAATGATGCGATGTTTAATAATTGACGATGAGCCACTTGCGCTCGACTTGCTGGAAGATAACCTGAAGCATGTAAACACCATACAGGTAGTGGCGCGTTGCCGCAACGCGGGCGAGGCGATCATTGCCATGCAAAAAGAACAGATAGACCTTATCTTCAGCGATATATACATGCCCGGCATCAATGGTTTACAACTCATCAGGAGTTTGACACAGAAGCCCATGGTGATATTTGTAACCGCTTATGAAAAATTTGCGGTGGAAGGCTTTGAGCTTGATGTAGTTGACTACCTGGTTAAGCCCGTACCCTTAGACCGCTTTTTGAAGGCCTGTCACAAAGCACTCGATTTGTATGAGCTTCGCCGCAGTTATGTGCCGCAGCCAACCACTAAAAACTATTTCTTTTTGCATGCTGATTATAACCTCGTTAAGATCAGCTTTGACCAGGTTGAATACATTGAGGGGCTTAAAGATTATATTAAAGTACACCTCATCAATCAGCAAAAACCGGTATTGTCCCGTATCAGCCTCAAAGCTATTGAGCTGCAATTACCGCCCGACCAGTTTTTCCGGGTACATAAATCATACCTCGTTAACCTCGACCATGTATCCCAAATGCGCCGTGCCCGTATCAAACTCATCAATACCGAGATACCTTTAAGCGACGGATATCGCGATGTAATCAACAGGATGATCGGGAAGGTGTAAGGTATTTCCTAATCATCTTGGTTCTGTTTTTGAGGTCTTTGCCTTCAGACAAGGTTAAAAATATGTCATTGCGCGAAGCGTGGCAATCGCATACTATACAGGGCGGGCGGATTTGCTTCCGTGCGATTGCCACGCTACGCTCGCAATGACATTTTTTTCAGGCAATTTCCAATTAACATATGCAACCGCCCGCCATTGCCTCTAACTAATATCCCTTTTCCAACCTGCAACTGCCACTAACAACTGCTACTAAGCAAAATCCCCCTGCCACACATCCGGGCATCTGGTCTACAGAAAACCTCCCATGGTCGATTTTATTTGAGGTGCTTCAAAACATGCTGCATTTTCGGCATCGAAGAAAATATACCCCTACATGAAGAAATTTTCCCTAATGTTAATAAGCTCCCTGATTTTGTGCGGTACGGTGGCCCATAGTCAGCAAACCCAACAAAAGCTAAAAAAGATTGTAGTTAACCATTTTTTTTCGTGCCCGCTTGATGAGCTCTTTGATACACTGGCCATGAACTATAAAGTCCGTATAGTATTTGAACGAGAGCCTTTACATGAGATGGACGTTGTGGAGCACTTTTTTGAAGAACCGCTTAAAAATGTAATTGCCAAGGTTTGTAATGAAAACAACCTGCATTACTGGATAGAATCAACCGGCACTATCTACATCCTCCAAAACACCGACGATCTGGCGCGGCTGCAAAAACTCAACAAACTCTCACTGCAGGCAGCCAATGCGGTAAAGGCTAAAGAAATTGAGGCCCCAAAGGCAAAACCCAAGCATTTCCTGGTGAGTATAAACGGCCGGGTGATCGATCAGCAAACGGGCGAGTCTCTGCCATCGGCTACGGTGAAGATCAGGGGAACCGACCTCAACGTAATGACCAATGCCGATGGTTATTTTACGATGTTCAGGGTACCTTCAGATACATCGGTAGTGGAGGTCTCCTATACAGGTTATCAAACCGACTATTTCAGGCTGAGCAGCGAAAAGCTGAACTCGCCGCTGATCTGTGGGTTATATTCATCGCTCAACAGCTTAAACGAGGTTACTATTACGGGTAAAAAAAGCGGCGTTATGAATACCGATAGCAGGCAGGTCGGCGTGTTACAGCTTTCGCCGGCCAATTTAGATAAGCTGCCAACCATGGGCGATAAAGACGTACTGCGGGCTTTCCAGTTGATGCCCGGCGTAAGCGGTACCAACGAGTCATCATCGGGCGCGTACGTACGCGGCGGTACACCCGACCAGAATTTGGTTGTGCTGGATGGTTTCACCATTTACCAGGTTGATCACCTGTATGGCTTTTTCAGTGCCTTTAATGCCAGCGCTATTAAAGATGTGCAACTGTATAAAGGTGGCTTCACGGCCAAATATGGCGGCAGGCTTTCGAGCGTTACCGAACTTAACGGCAAAGAGGGCAACAAGAACGAAACCAACATCGGTACCGATTTAAGTTTGCTGAGTGCCAGCGGTTACCTGGAAACACCGCTGTCTGATAAATCAACCTTACTGTTAGCTGTAAGGCGTTCATACCAGGGGCCGTTTTACAACAAGATCTTTAACCAGTTTAATCAAACATCAACCACGCAGGGCGGCGGTCCGGGTGGTGGCGGCCGGGGGGGCTTTGGCGGCGGCGGTTTTGCTAACCAGATTACCCCAAGCTCCTACTTTTATGATTTTGATGCCAAGTACACGTACAGCATCAGTCAAAAAGATAAGGTATCATGGACTTTGTACACAGGTACCGATAAAACAGATAACAGCAGGGAACTGGGCCTGCCATCGTTCCTGTCGTCGGGCAGCAGCGGTATCAACATAACCGATTATACCAAATACGGAAACCTGGGCAGCAGTATCAAATGGTTCAGACAATGGAATAAAAAGTTGTATTCAAACAACTACATCACCTACTCATCCTATTTCAACGACAGGAACAGGAGTACTTCGGGCTTTTCACAGATCGATACCAACGGTATTTCACATACGCTGAGCAACGGCACGCTCGAAACCAACAACCTGAAAGATATAGGCTATAAATCCGAGTGGGAATGGACGGTCAGTAACAAGTATAAGTTGCTCTTCGGCGGTTTTGCATCCTATAAAAAAATAGATTACGAGTATACCCAAAACGATACAAGCAAACTCATCAACCAGCATAACAATGCCATGTTAGCGGGTTTCTACACCGAGCTGGCTATCGACCCAAACAATAAATTCCATATTCAGCCGGGCTTGCGCACCAGTTATTTCGGCCCTACATCCAAACCTTATTTTGAGCCCCGGCTGTCGGCAAGTTATAACCTTACCGATAAGTTTACCATAAAAGGTGCAACCGGGCAATTTTACCAGTTTGAAAACCAGGTGATCCGCGAGGATATTTTATCCGGTAACCGTAATTTCTGGGTACTCTCCAACAACAGCAATATCCCCGTTGGCATGGCAAGGCATTTTATATTAGGTACCAGCTATGAAACGGATGAACTTTTATTCAGCGTTGAAGGATATTACAAAACACTGAGCGGCCTCACACAGTACACCGTAAGGCAAACGCAACCAACCGGTGGCTTCAGGATGGATCCAAACCAAAATCAAACACAAACCGTTACCGAAAACTTTTATGAGGGAACTGGTCGTGCCAAAGGTATTGAGTTTTTGATTCAGAAAAAAATGGGACGTTATACCGGATGGATCAGCTATACCCTTGCCCAGGCCCAGAATAAATTCTCGGCTTTTGGCAATGATTATTACGCTGCGGACCAGGATGTGCGCCATGAGTTTAAATCCATTAACATGTACCATTACGAACGCTGGAATTTTGCTGCCACTTTCCTGTTCAGTACCGGGCATCCTTATACTGCCCCCCTATCCAGCTACACCATTAAAACGGTTGACGGCAACAGCATCACTTACCTCAACATCAGCGATAAAAATGCCGAACGTTTGCCGGCTTATCACCGGCTGGACATGTCGGTATCATATGATCTGTTGAAGATAGACGGACATAAAATAGGCTCAATAGGCTTATCACTGTTTAACGTTTACAACCATACCAATACCTGGTACCGCGAATACCAGATGCAAAATAACCAGGTTATTACCACCGATGTTAATTACCTCGGTTTTACCCCTAACGTTACATTAAGCTTAAGATGGAAATGAAAAAATACCTACAATATTCATTGCCTGCACTGATAACCGGCTGCCTGATGATGGCATCCGCCTGCAAAAAAAACTCTTCTGATACAAACGCGGTGAACAAACCGGTTGTTGAGGCTTACCTCGTTGCGGGGCAACCGCTATCGCTGAAAGTTTATCAGCAAAAAGATCTGACGGATACTGCTACTTATGGATCAGCTATTACCGGGCTGACAATCAATGTAAGCAACGGTATACAAACGGTAAAACTTACCGAAGGAACAAACGGAACTTACACTTACAGCGATGCCTCGTTCGTAACTGCCAGTAAAACTTATTCCATGCAGTTTAACTATAACAATGCGGTTGTGAGCGCGTCAACAGTGATGCCCGGCAAACCAGTTGGATTTAAACTAACCGACAGTGTATTCCATGAACCTAATACGCTTGATCAGGCTTATAACGATAAGGTGCGCGCTACCATTACCTGGACCAACCCCGATTCGTTACAGCATATGCTGCTTTTCAAAAACACCGATAGTAATCCTTTTGAGATCATAGCGGTAAGGAACAACAGGAACCCAAGCTTCGAAATCAATTCCGAAAGAGCCTCTACTTACAGCATAACGCAAACCACTTTCAAATACTACGGGGCTTATAAAGTAATATTGCTAAGGGTAAACGACGAATACATTAATATATTGACCAGCAATACCCGGGGCAGCTCACAAAACCTGATAAATACCCCAACCAATATTGTTAACGGGCTTGGCATTTTTACCGCTATGCAGGCCGATACCTTGAATTTGAGGGTAACGACAGAGTAAACAAAAATAACGCATGGGGCAAAGCGGCAATTGCATGTTATAAGACCGACTTTGCTCCGTGCGATTGTTTGATTGCTATCTATTACAACTTTAAAAATGACGTCATCCCGAACTTGTTTCGGGACCCCCACAGGGCAAGCCGCATGAAGTATACTTAGCAAGTGGGGTGCTGAAACAAGTTCAGCATGACGAGTAGAGGAGCTGTCATTTTACCTTCAGAGGCTAACCTTTAATCTATAATTCCCCTCACTTACTTCCTCTTTGTCACCGCATTGTAAACACCCGTTTAAACGTTTATTGTAAAATCTACGGTTTATATCACGTTAGTGTAACTAATACATGACAATTGCACTTTTTGTAAAAAAATAAAATTTGAGCATGTAACATTTAGGGTATTTTCGCCTCCAATTACCAAAATAACACTAAATGAAACGTTTTTACATACTTATTGCATTGTTCTGCTTCGCGTTATCGGCCCAGGCCCAGTTCGGTGTAGGGGGCGGGGGCGCTACCACAACCGGCAGAATATCAGGCACTATCATTGATTCACTTACAAAAAAACCAATGGACTATGCTTCGGTTGGTTTATATCGCAGCGGAGGCAAATCGCCAATTACCGGTGTTGTAACTGATGATAAGGGTAACTTTAAATTGGACAATATAAAACCGGGCGTATATAAGCTGGCTATCTCATTTATTGGTTATCCAACTAAATATATTGATAAAGTAACCACTACACCATCAAAACCTGATGCCAAACTTGGCCAGGTGCTTTTGGCCCCAAGTTCACATGCGCTTAAAGAAGTACAGGTTGTGGGACAGGCGGCCTTGATTGAAAATAAGATAGACAAGATTGTTTACAATGCCGAAAAGGATCTTACTGCCGCGGGTGGCAACGCTACCGATGTGCTGCAGAAAGTACCTTTGGTTGCCGTCGACCTTAACGGTAACGTATCTATTCGTGGTGACCAGAATGTACGCGTATTGATCAATGGCAAGCCATCCGGCGCTACATCAGCCAGCTTATCAGATGTATTGAAAACCATCCCTGCCGATCAGATCAAAAGCATCGAGGTGGTAACTTCACCATCAGCAAAATATGACGCCGAAGGCTCGGCCGGTATTTTGAACATTATTACCAAGCAAAAAAACGTTTCGGGTATCAGCGGTTCAATCAGCGGTGGTGTGGGTACACGTCAAAACAATGGTAATGCCAACATCAACTACAACCACAACAGGTTAAGCTTATCGGCAAACGTGGGCGGCAACGCTACCTGGCCGCAAACATCGCTTACTTCAAGCGATCAGGATTTTTTCTTTAACGACCCAACACAGCACCGTTCGCAAACTTCAACAGGTACCAGCCGTGTTAAACGCCATGGTATCATTGGTTCAGCATCGGCCGGGTATGATTTTAACGCGTTTAACAACTTGCGTACATCAATCCGTATAAACCAGGGTGGTTTTGACCCTAACAGCAAAACCGACTATACCCGTACTTATTACTATGATCCAACGCTGAATAATGCTTATCAAAGCAACAATATAGGGCATAACTCATTTGGCGGTTTTGACTGGAATGTTGACTACACGCACAAATTTAAAAAAGAAGGCCATGAGTTGAGCTTATCTACCCAATGGAGCCACAGCAAAATTGTGACAGATTACACCACCTATTTTTTCAATACCGATGAATTTCAAAACCTGAAGAACAATATCGACGGAAAAAATAATGAGTATACCATACAGGCCGATTATGTTTTGCCAATTAACAAAGTACTAAAGCTGGAAGCCGGCGGTAAAAACATCATCAGGAGGATAAAAAGCGTTTCGGATTATTTCAACCCTGGCGGTGATGGTTTTGTTTACGACCCTGTAAACTCAAATAAATATAACTACAATCAAACAGTTTGGGCAGGCTATTCTGTATTAACGGTTACCCTGCCTAAAGGTTATTCAATACTTGCCGGTGCAAGGCTCGAAAACACTGATATCCATGGCGAACCAATAAACGAATTACAGAGCTTGCAACCGTTTGATCAAAACTACAATACTTTTATACCAAGCTTAACCTTGCAGAAAGCGCTTACCCCAACCCAAACTATTAAACTGGCATACAGTAAACGTATAACAAGGCCAAGCCTGCAGTTTTTGAACCCCTTTGTGAACAAGAGCAATATTACTGCACAAACAGTAGGTAACCCCTTACTTGCGCCCGAGGTTTCACAAACTGTTGAATTAGGTTATAACACGTTCATTAAATCGTCGGTAATTAACCTATCGGCATATTATAAGCATACAACAGGTTTAATTGAAGGTTTAGTAACTAACCTGCCCGGAGACCAGGAAGGTACCATAACTACCTATCAAAATATTGGTGTAAACAACTCATTCGGCGCAAGCTTTTTTGGTTCGGTAACCCCGTTTAAGATCCTCACTATCCGAGGTAGTATCAACGCTTATACTTATAAGCCAACGGCTATTAACCAGTTAACAAATCAGCAAACGCAAACCAATACATACGTGCAATACAATGCGTTTTTGAGTGCTCAACTTACCTTGCCAAGCAACTTTATTGCAGAGGCATTTGCTGTTGAGAACTCGGCACGCCGTACTATACAAGGTTCAAATCCATCGTTCAGCATTATGGGCTTTGGCTTTAAAAAACAGTTTATGCAAAAGAAACTTGCATTGGGTATTAATGCCATTGAACCATTCAATACTTACAAAAACTTTAATACCGACATAAAAACACCAACATTTACACAAAGCAGCAAATTCGCGTTCCCATTCCGTTCGTTTGGTGTAACGTTTAGCTACAGCTTCGGTAAATTAAACTTCAGTAACCCGCAGCAGCAGAAAAAAGGCATCAACAATGATGACATGAAACAAGGCGACCAGGGTGCCGGCGGTTCACCTACAGGCGGCCGATAATATTTAAGAATCAAGACTGTTAGAGTCAGGATATAAGAAAAAACTAAAGAGCCGGGAGCGTAAATGCTTCCGGCTCTTTTTCTGAACCGGGATTGTCTGAACTCGAATTTGTTGAACTCAATGAATTGACAGAATTTTAAAATTCGATAAATTCTTACAATTCGTTTAATTCGAGTTCAGACAAAATTCCGGTCATGGTTACTCTTCCCCCACCTCAATCCCTATCTGTTTAAGCAATAGCGAGGCATTAAAAGTTTTGCATTCACCGTGCTTGATCTTGTAATCAAACAGCATTTCGCCATTTACCACCTGGATATCAAAATAAAAATTACGTACGTAATCAGGATATTTGGTTTCGAGATGGGCTATCTGTAAATCGTGAGTTGCTACCATACCCACCGCATTTTTGCGGATGAGCTGCTCGATAACCGCCTTTGAGCCGAGGTATTTATCAACCGAATTGGTACCCCGCAGCATTTCATCTATCAGGAAAAATACTTTCGGCTCATTTTCAACCGCGGCCAGCAACATTTGCAGACGGTCGAGCTCGGCCTTAAAAGTCGAAGTACTTTCATTGAGCGAATCCTTGATGCGCATGTAACTGATGATGGTGATCACCGATACCTGCATGCTTTTGGCGCAAACAGGTGCACCGCTTAAGGCCAGCACGGTATTAATACCCACCGTACGCAAAAAGGTACTCTTACCGGCCATGTTTGATCCGGTGATGATATCAACTTTAAAAGTGTCATCCAACTCATAATCATTTTCAATACGTTTGGCAGCATCAATAAGCGGATGGGCGATGGCTTTGGCAGTAAGCGTATAACCTGGTCTGTCGTCAATAAAAGGAAAACTCCAATCAGGGTAGTTTATTGCTAAACCGGCCAGGCTCAGGAGCGATTCAAATTCGGCAATGACATCAAAAGCGGCTTCAAGGCTGTCCTGGTTTTGACGTTTCCAGTTTTCAATGGCGATGATCTGGCGGATATCCCACAAAAAAAACAGGTTAAGCACAAAGCCGATTAATAGGTTAAGGTGATAATTAAGCTTATTGATCAGCTCCCCCAGCTCTTTTATTTTGGCTGATGTTTTATCTGTTTTTAGCTGTTGCGCCAATATATTGTTATAGGTGGCCTGCCATTGCTGATCTTCAATGCATTTAAATACACCGGCATAGTTGGATAAGGTATCACCTATTTTACCGGCAATAAGATCGGCTTTGCTGATGTAGGCTGCTTTTGAAAACACCACCCCCATATTAAACAAGCCAACCACGATGGCCGCAAGCTTCGCCGGCGAATAAAAATAAGCGACTACCAGCAACGCCGTAAACAGGTAAGGCGCTATTTTGGTATAAGCGGCAAGCCATTTTTCGCCTGGCATATCGAGCGGAATGTGCAGGTATTTGAAAAGGTTTTTAAGCTGGTTTACATCCTGCTTTATGGCGAAAATGAGCCGTGTTTGAAGATCGAGCTTCCAGCTGTTCTTAGCGGCTATTTCTTTAACAGCTTCCTGTCGTTGTGATACGGTTTGCTTGCTTGCCGGGGCATTGAGCCAACCCGCCAGTTTATTATTACCCGGCGTGGTGGCGGTGCGGTTGATGAGTTGGTATAAGGAGGCATTGCCGTAAATATCCAAATCGGAAGTGTAAAAGTGTTTATCGTTGCTATAACGCGCACCATCGCCATAAATATTGCTGTGCGCTTGAATATTGCCTATCTCGTTTTCATTTACCTGTTGCAGGTCGTCATAATACTGTTTCTGCTTTTCAAAAGCGCTTTGGCGCGCTACCAGCCAGGCAAAGGCAAAAACCAACAATACAAAGGCTATGGCGATGATACTAAAATTGTCGAAGTGAATGGCAAAGGCTATAGTTACAGCCACCATAGCAAATATGCCGAGCCTCAGCAGCGAATAGGTATTGGCAAGCTTTTTATATTTGGCCGCTTCTGTAGCGGCGAGGCTTGCTCTTTGCGTATAATCGTTTATAATTTTTTGTTCCATTTGCAGATAAATTCAACCAAAATAAACACATATATTTTAAATAAACGTTTATTTGTTTCAGATATGAAGATCACGTTCCTTACCGTTGGAAAAACAGAGGATGCCTATTTAAAGGAAGGCATTGATAAATATGTAAAACGGCTAAAACATTACACCAAACTGGAGCTTGCCGAAATCCCCGAGTTGAAGAACACCAAAGCGCTGAGCCCCGAGCAGCAAAAGGCCAAAGAAGCCGAGTTGATCCTCAAGAAAATCACCCCGCTTGATTTTGTGATCCTGATGGATGAAAAAGGAATGGAATTTACATCAAGCCAGTTTGCGGCTTATATCAATAAAAAAGAAGTTACCACATCTGCCAACTTAATATTCATCATAGGCGGGCCTTATGGCTTTGATACCTCCGTTTACCAGCGGGCTAACGACAAGATCTCTCTTTCGCGCATGACATTTTCGCACCAGATGGTACGCCTGTTTTTTGTGGAGCAACTGTACAGGGCATATACCATTATGAAGGGAGAGCCTTATCATCACGAGTGACCGTTGATTTTTTCTGATTACGTTGATTTCGCTGATTTTATCTGAAGCATATTCGGCGAGAATCCTGTAAATCCTAAAATCCGTTTAATCCCGGTTCAGAAAATGAACAACACATGAATCTGCACATTTGCACATCTGCACATCTGCACATTTTACCTACCTTTGTTAAATGTCAGCAGGTCACGATCATTCACACTCACATTCGCACGGGCACCATCATCACGACCATGCCCCTAAGCTTGATCATTTAAATTCGGCTTTTATTTGGGGCATCGTACTTAACTCGGTGTTTGTGGTGGTTGAGGCTATTACAGGTTTTATTACACACTCTTTGTCCCTGTTAACCGACGCAGGTCATAACCTGAGCGATGTGGCCTCGCTCGCATTAGCCTTACTTGCTTTTAAACTCACCAAAGTAAGCGCTAATAGTAAGTATACCTACGGCTATAAGCGGTCGACCATCATCGTATCTTTTTTTAACGCGGTAATATTATTTGCAGCCGTTGGTTTTATTATTTATGAAGCTATTACGCGCTTCATGAACCCCGAAACAGTATCGGGCGGCACCATGGCCTGGGTTGCTTTTATAGGCATTGGCATTAACGCTTTTACAGCCTGGCTGTTTGTTAAAGATAAAGATACCGACCTGAACATTAAAGGCGCTTACCTGCACATGGCTGTTGATGCCATAGTATCCTTTGGCGTGGTGATATCTGGTATTATCATATACTTTACCAAACTGTACTGGATTGACAGCGCAGTGAGCCTGATAATAGGTTTTGTGATATTACGCGGCACCTGGAGCCTGCTTACGGCCAGCCTGCGTTTGGAAATGGACGGCGTACCTGCCGAAATGGACCTTGACAAGATCAAAGCCGAACTTAAAAAAGCCAAAGGCGTGGTTGATGTTCACCACATGCACGTTTGGGCGCTCAGCACCACCGAAAACGCACTTACTGCCCACCTGGTGATCAAGCCTGAAGCCATGGCCGATTTTGATAATATCAAGCATGACCTTCGTCACCGTTTGGAACATCTGGATATCAGCCACAGCACTTTTGAACCCGAATTTTCGGAAGAAGGGTGTAAGCAGCCCGAGTGTTTGTAGGCTGCTTCTTCATATTTCATAAAACCCCTCAGTTTTCTTATTTTTAAGGTAAACAATTACCTTAACATGAGCAAAGCCCAAACCTTAAAAGTACTATCCGTTATCACCTTTCTTGAAATCGTCGGAATGGTAGTATGGCCAATTATATTGGGCTGGGGCCAGCTTATGAGCTCGGCGGGACTGCTGCTTTCCGTAATATTCGTTTTTCCGCTTATTTACTATGTGGTTTTTATCATATTCCTGTCCCGCTATGCGCAAAGAGATGTGCAGGATCAGAATATCGGGCTTGTGATATTCTTAAATGTGCTGCCTGTTATTGTGCTGCTTTATATTTTGGATGTGTTTTGATTGAAACAACTAATAAACGTTTTTAAATAATTCTTACTACCTTGAAAGCGATTATTTAACCTGTCATGAAATCAACCCGAAGAAAATTCATAACCACAACAGCGGCACTGGCCGCAGGTACAGTTACTGCATCGGCAATATCCCTGAAAGAGCAGAAGGAAGAATGGCCAATAGTTCACCATGTATTTTTCTGGCTTAAAAACCCGGGATCAACAGAAGATCGCAATAAACTGGTAGCCGGCGTTAAAACCCTCGCCAAAATCGAAACCGTACGCAAACTCCGCGTAGGTATTGTGGCCAGTACCGAAAAACGCGATGTAGTTGATAATTCCTGGGCCGTATCTGAGCTGATGTTTTTCAGTGACCTGGCCGGACAGGCAACCTATCAAACCCACCCTATCCACCTGGAGTTTATTAAAAACTGCAGCCATCTGTGGGAAAAGGTAATTGTTTATGATGCGGTGGATGCTTAGCTTTTAACAAAAGCTTAATCAAACTCCTGCAAACCAATCATTAGTGTTTGAGTTAAATTAATAAAAGTTAACCAAAACACTAAATGATATGAAAGTTAAACACCTGGCCATTTGCCTTGCTATTTCAAGCTTCACATTACATTTAAGCGCCGCCGCTAATGCAAAAAGCGAAGGCGCTCATCACAAATCAATAACCACCGCTCCTGCCGTTGAGGGATGGTATTTCAGGGCTGTAAGTGGCTATCCCGCTGCCATTGCCTTTGAACCCGTAGTATTATTCAAAAACGGAGAGTACTTTGATGTTGGCGATGAGCCAATTGAAACGCTGGACGTGGCAACCGCCAAAAGCAGCCGCCCTAAAGCCTGGGGAACCTGGAAAAAAACGGGGGTGACCTTTTATCTTACCAATAACGAAGGAAAAACGTATGACTATAAGCTGGGTGAAGGCAATTGGTTCCCGGCCTATCCCTACACAGGTAGTATCAAGCTAAAAAAGGGATATGAAAAAGTAAGTGGCGGCGATTATGGCAACGGCACAAATGCCCTGGTGATCAAAAAGATCAATTTTATTGATGATACCCATTTTGCTGAAGGAGCAAACGGAGGCATCATGACGCCCGCTGCCAGTGCCTGGAAAAAGACCGCGGGAAAAGGCGGCACCTACAAAATTTATGGCAATACCATCGAACTCAACTACGGAAGTAAAATGGTCAAAAAATCCTTTGCTTTGGGTGCCTCGGGTTCACCTGCACACCCAACAAATACCATGATATTTATTGGGGGCGATGCTTATACTGATATTGAGTAAGGGAGCGAACCGCATAAAAAAGCCGAATAATCGGCTTTTTTATGCAATCCCAATTAATTCGTCACTACCTTTAGTTGATATTTTGATGATCTGCTCTTTTCGATGGAGTGCAAAATTCATCGCCATTTTAACAAACTCATTTAATGTGATGTTGTTAATCGCCGCAAATGTTGAAGCCTCTTTATGCAGGGCCGAAGGGACACGAACATTAAATGTACCCTTGTATGTTTTATCCGGCGATTTACCAATTTCGTTACAGGTGTATCAATGTAATCTTCAACGGCTTCCTCAAATGCAGCTTTAAGTTCTTTCACCAATGTCCCTTCAAAATTAACCAGGTCATTGATGCCTAAAGCTTTACCATGGAAAACTTCATCGGAAACGCTGAAATGCACCGATCCATAATAGTTTTTATATTACGAGATATCATTCATCTTTTAAGTATCCTTTTAATCTCAGATTTCAATAACGTCTTTTATTGCGTATTCCTTAGTATATTGGCAGGATGGAGTTTGTGAAGGTTGATAATATTTTTATTTGCATCAACAAACTTTCTTCTTGATCCTCCTGTTTCCCCACCTTTTAACTCCTCAAAGCCAAATGAGCTTAGTATTTTAAATAGTTCATCCCATGTAAAATCTTTGGGAATAGATAGCATACGAGCTATTAGTTTTTCTTGCCTTGACATTTTTTGATATTTCCGTACTTATCATAATTAAAACTCTTTTCTACAGATCTATCGGGTAAGTTCTTCAACCAATTAAATTGACTTAAGTACAAACTTAATAAAAACGAGCTGTCCTTTTGAGACAGCCTCGTTTTTATTGATAAGATCAAGCGACATTAAATTACTTAAACAAAAAAAGGGCCATCCTTTTGAGACAGCCTCTTTTAAGTTTATAACAGTCCCTCCCCCTTTTGGGGAGCCGGGGGTTACGAATCTATCTTAGCATATTTAGCGTTGCGCTCAATGAACTCGCGGCGTGGAGCAACTTCATCACCCATCAGCATGCTGAAGGTATGGTCGCACTCGGCGGCGTTTTCAATGGTAGCACGTTTAAGGGTACGGGTTTCGGGGTTCATGGTTGTTTCCCAAAGCTGAATATCGTTCATCTCACCCAAACCTTTGTAGCGCTGCACGTGCACGCTGTCTTCTTTGCCGGCACCTTTAAGGCGCTGAATAGCGGCATCACGCTGTACATCGTTCCAGCAATATTCATACTCTTTACCTTTTTTAACCTGGTAAAGCGGCGGCGAAGCAATATATACATAACCGGCCTCAACCAACTCCTTCATGTAACGGAAGAAGAAAGTAAGGATCAACGTGGTAATGTGCGAACCGTCTACGTCGGCATCCGTCATGATGATGATCTTGTGGTAACGGAGCTTGGTTAAGTTAAGGGCTTTATCATCTTCAGGTGTACCGCGGCTTACGCCCAAACCGGTAAACATGTTCTTGATCTCTTCGTTTTCGTAAATCTTGTGCTCCATGGCTTTCTCCACGTTCAGGATCTTACCACGCAATGGTAAAATAGCCTGGTACTCGCGGTTACGGCCCTGTTTAGCAGTACCACCCGCCGAGTCACCTTCCACAAGGAATAACTCACAAAGGGTTGGGTCGCTATTGGCACAATCAGACAGTTTACCCGGTAATCCCGAGCCTGTCATCACACTCTTGCGCTGTACCATTTCGCGCGCTTTACGGGCGGCGGCACGGGCGGTAGCGGCAAGGATCACTTTATTTACAATAAGGCGGGCTTCTTTAGGATTTTCTTCAAGGTAATTACCTAAAATCTCACCTACCGCAACGTCAACAGCACCCATTACCTCATTGTTACCCAGTTTGGTTTTGGTTTGGCCTTCAAACTGCGGCTCGGCCACTTTTACCGATACTACTGCAGTTAAACCTTCGCGGAAGTCGTCGCCGCTAATCTCAACTTTTACGTTTTTCAGTAAACCTTCCTTATCAGCATAAGCTTTTAAAGTACGGGTTAAACCGCGACGAAAACCTGCTACGTGGGTACCGCCTTCAATGGTGTTAATGTTATTTACGTACGAGAAAACGTTCTCACTGTAGGTGTCATTGTATTGCAGCGCAAGCTCAACCGGAATGCCGCCTTTATTACCATCAACATAAATAGGTTCCGGAATAATAGGCGTACGGGTGCCGTCCAAAAATTTAACAAACTCACGCAAACCACCCTGCGAGAAAAATTCTTCCGAACGGAAAGTGCCATCTTCTAAAGTTTCGCGCTCATCGGTTAAGCTCAGGCGAATGCCTTTATTAAGGAATGACAACTCACGCAAACGACCAGCCAGGGTATCGTATTTATACTCGGTAGTAGTAGTAAAAATCTCCGGATCGGGCTGAAAGGTTTGGATTGTACCGGTTTTATCAGATACACCTATCTCCTTTACATCAAACATGGGTTTACCACGCTCATACTCCTGGGTAAAGATCTTGCCTTCACGGTGAACAACAGTAGCAACATGGGTTGACAGTGCGTTAACGCAACTTACACCTACGCCGTGCAAACCACCCGATACCTTGTAGGTATCCTTGTCAAATTTACCACCGGCGTGTAAAACAGTCATTACAATTTCAAGCGCCGATTTACCTTCTTTTGTATTGATACCAGTAGGGATACCACGACCGTTATCTGATACGGTTATGGAATTGCCAACATGTATAGTAACTTTTATATCATCGCAATAACCGGCAAGGGCTTCGTCGATAGAGTTATCAACTACTTCATATACAAGGTGGTGCAAACCTTTAACACCTGTATCGCCAATGTACATCGACGGACGCTTGCGCACCGCCTCTAAACCTTCTAAAACCTGTATGTTATCTGCTGAATAATTGGATTTATCCTGAATTTCTTCGCTCATATTTATTAAATGAAACAATCTTCAAAATTACAAAAAATACCCCGGATTAACGATTATTTGTGGATAAAAGTACAGTTGTGGAGAGTTGTATAAATCAGAATTTACAGGATTTTAGAATTGGCAGAATACTTGCCTGAACTCGAAATTTTATAGAATTTAAAGGATTTAAAGAATCTGTTGTATTTCCAATTCTGGCAATGCATTAATAATTTTAACGAATTAAGTTCTTGTGATGGCGCTTGAGTGCAGGACCGTGGGTGGCTGACTTGTGCCCCCTGGTTCATTTACGCCTTTCTTTATTTTCAAATCAAGGAATCCTTAAATCCTATAAATCACGGTTCAGAATATGGGCCTTGCCTGCGGCCCGGGCTGTACGTTCATACGCCTGCAGGCATTACGCTCATTGGCCGGTACCCACTTCCATCCCTAACGCAAATTGTACACCATAAAATTTTTTAGGTAAAGCAAAACTTCACGGTTTTAGCGCGTTAGCCTAAAACACCGCGCTCCAGCACAGCCGCAATCAGTATCATCTGCTCATTTGCACATTTTAAATCTGCACATCTGATTATCTGCACATCCGATTAGGATACTTGCAATGAAAGATTATCTTTGTCAAAATTTTATAATATTTTTCAGATTGACAGAAATGAAAACCAGTGCTTCAGTTTTAACCAAACTTACTTTAGGATTAGCAATTGCAGGCAGCATGGCCGCTTGCAGCCAAAATAAAACCGCCGATAAACCGGCTGCTGCAACCACAGCAACTCCTGATAAAGAAACCATTGTTTATGTAAACTCCGATTCTTTATTAAGCAAGTACGATTACTTTAAAGACATGTCAAAACGCCTTGAAGATAAAGGCAAAGCATCACAAACCGATCTGCAAAACCGCGGTCAGGCTTTTCAGCGCCAGGTTGCCGAGTACCAGAAAAATCAGGCTACCATGCCGGCCGATCAGCGCCAGGCTACCGAGCAACAGTTACAGCGTAAACAACAGGAATTACAAGGCTACTCTCAAAATGCAGGTGCCGAATTCCAAAACGAGCAAGCCTCTGAAAATGCTAAGCTGTATGATAAAATTGCCGACTTTGTAAAAGGTTATGCAAAAGAAAAAGGCTACAAACTGGTGTTAACTTATTCAAAAGCCAATCCAACCGTATTATATGGTGATCCATCGTTAGATGTTACCGTTGACGTTGCCAAACGCCTTAACGAAGCTTACGCTAAAGACAAAAAATAATATACGATTTGAAAATTTTATGATGTAGTAATTTGAAAATTACAAGTCATTTTCAAATATTCAAATTGACACATTTTCAAATTAAAACCTCAACTTCGGTTGAGGTTTTTTAATTTAGGGCAATATGGAAAATACGGCACACGAAAAATTTATGCGCATAGCCATTGAACTGGCCGAAGACAATGTAAAGCGTGGAATGGGCGGGCCTTTTGGGGCCGTGATTGTTAAGGACGGCATGATCATAGCCCGCAGCGCCAACCGTGTTGTACCCACTAATGATCCTACCGCACACGCCGAAGTCTCGGTGATCCGCCTGGCCTGCCAGGAGCTGGAAACCTATAATTTAGCGGGCTGCGAAATTTATACCAGTTGTGAGCCCTGCCCTATGTGCCTGGGTGCCATTTACTGGGCCCGTATCGATAAAATTTATTACGCCAATACCAAAGCCGATGCCGCCGCGATAGGTTTCGACGATCATTTTATTTATGATGAACTGGGCTGTACCATGGAAAAACGCAAGCTCCCCTTTGTCCAAATCCTTCGTGATGAAGCGTTAACTACTTTTAAGCTTTGGGAAACAACCGAGCATAAAGATCATTATTGACCGGGATTTGGGGGAGGACATTTGTCTGAACCCGGATTTGTAGGATTTATCAGATGGGCAGGAATTTGATTCACATTTGCAAATCAAATTCCATCAATCCCTAAAATCTGCTTAATCCGGGTCCTCTTCTTTTTCTTCAAAAAAATTATCTTTCAGGTCATCAATCTCGCGCCTGTCGGCCTTAGTGGGACGGCCCGTGCCACGATCACGCTTCAGTATCGGGGCATGGAACATTGATTTAAAGGCCTGGGTTTGTTCAACAGGAGTTATATCCTCGTAAAAATTGACAGCCGTTTTGGCGTCTACCCGGTTTTCCAACAAGCCGGTTACTTTTACAACCTTGCGTTCAATGCCTTTTGCTACCTGGTAAACATCGCCAATTTTCACCTCGTATGACGGCTTGATGTTTTTACCGTCCAGCTTGATGCGGCCGGCCTTACAGGCATCAGAAGCCAGTGTACGGGTTTTAAACACGCGGATGGCCCACAGGTATTTATCTATTCTCAGTTTCTCTCTTTCGGCCATAATATTCAATTTCTTTTATATTTACTGGCCAGGCGTTCGGCCAATGCATCAATATCATTTTTCCGGGCAAGCATAAGTACCCAATGTTCGGGAATACTTTCAAAACCATAAATTAAACCAGCCAATCCACCTGTTACCGCTGCGGTGGTATCGGTATCAAGGCCCAAATTTACAGATTTTAATACGGCTTCGCTATAGTTCGTTGTGGTTAACAAACACCAAATTGCCGCTTCAAGAGTATGCAGTACGTACCCGCTACTTTGTATCTCAGTTACAGGCAGCATGTAAATATCGCCTTTCAATAACCTGTCAAACAAGGCTATCTCATCAGGGTTAATAGTTGTTCCCTCTAAAAACGAAGACACTTCAGTCTTTACTTTCTGATAAACAGATTCAGGATCATTATTTGCCAGCAAGCTACGGGCAAACTCCAGGTAATAAAAACAAGCTATTACTGAACGCACATGTCCATGTGTTATAGATGATACCTCTTTTGCGATGGCAAAACGCTCTTTTACAGGCTTATCTTTTATGTAAAATAGTAGAGGCAGAATCCGCATTAACGAACCATTGCCATTTGATGATTCATCGAACTCGCCGGCCAGATCGGGCCGTACTTTGTGTAAAACCCGTTCAATAGCAACTCGGGTTGCCATGCCTACGTCAAACACCTCTCCGCGCGCAGTCCATTGTTCGTTATATAACCAGTTAACAAAACTATCGGCAATTTTTTGCAAACTATAACCATCTGCTAAAACATCGGCGAGACAAAAAGTCAACGAACTATCGTCCGACCATGTACCCGGCGGCTGTCCATAAGTACCGAAACCGGTCATATCAGTTACCGGCTTTTTAGCGATGTCTTCCCGCAATTTAAATTCAACAGGAACACCCAGTGCGTCGCCAACGGCTACACCAAATAATACGTCTTTATAAAAATTACGATTCACAGTCACAAACGCTAATTAACACAACATTTTTTTAATATGCTGGCAAATCAACAACCGCAAAGCTTCGTTTTTACAATTTACTTAGGCAGGTCTTTTTTAATGAACTTATGATAAAGATATTCGGCGTAACCAACGCTAACATAATCAGGGAATTTCCAGTGTGGATAATAGCGCCTTTGGATGTATTTGAGTAAGCTAAAAAACAAAACGCTGAGGATAAGCAGCAGTGCCACCGAAAGCAAAATAACTGCAAATAGTACTAAAGGGGTCATACCTGGGAATAATTTGGTTAATATAAATTAAAAGGTTAAAACAATTATATCAATATTCATTCTAAGCTAACAGATTGATATAATAAGTGCTTATACGATAAGTAAAGTGCTAATGTTTACTGTTTTATAAACTTATTTACCAGGAGCACTAACAAATAACAGTAAATAAACGCTCTTTTAAAATCAAATTGTTTTCCCAAAAAACCTTCTATGCCAACCCAGGAATTATACATATACGCGCAAGTTGAAATAAAAAAAGTAAGCCTCCCAGACACTCGCTGTCCGGAAGGCTTTTGACACCTAATTAGTTTAAACGTTGGTTTCCGTTTACATAAAATTAAGGCTTACTTAATGTTTTTTATATAGCTACCCATCGATTGTCCGGATATTGTATAAATGTGTGTAAAACAAGGCACTGTAAGTCAAAATATTATACGCAACACGTCAATTATACTACATATTTCCCGCTATTTCCTTCATACAGTGTTAAATTAAAGACAACCGGTGGCATAATTCTATTTGACTACCTGCTTTGTTTCAAATCTGGATTGAATCCCCCGTTCCCTTCATGATATACAATCTTTTAAAACATATTTCCTTAAAAATCCTTTAATTTGCCAAAAGTTTAATTTCACCAATGCAAGATCTTAAAAAACTGATTGAAGAGGCCTGGGAAGACAGGAACCTGCTGAACTATAATGAATACACCAACGCCATTGAAACCGTTATTGACCGTTTGGACAAAGGCGAGATCCGTGTGGCCGAACCCATTGGCACACGCTGGCATGTAAATGAGTGGATTAAAAAGGCGGTTGTTTTGTATTTCCCGACCAGGCAGATGGAAGAAATTAAAACCGGCCCTTTTGTTTTTCATGACAAAATGAAACTCAAAACCGATTACAAACAAACCGGCGTTCGCGTGGTACCTCATGGTATTGCCCGTTATGGTGCCCACCTGGCCAAAGGTGTTATCATGATGCCCTCGTACGTAAACATTGGTGCTTATGTTGATGAAGGCACCATGGTTGATACCTGGGCTACTGTTGGCTCATGCGCGCAGATTGGTAAACATGTACACTTAAGCGGTGGCGTAGGTATCGGTGGTGTGTTGGAACCACTACAGGCTGCCCCGGTTATTATTGAAGATAATTGCTTTATCGGTTCACGCGCCATTGTTGTTGAGGGCGTACATGTTGAACATGAAGCTGTATTAGGCGCAAACGTAGTGTTAACAGCATCAACCAAAATCATTGATGTTACCCACAGCACCCCGGTTGAATATAAAGGCCGCGTACCTGCCCGCTCGGTAGTAATTCCGGGTTCATATACCAAAAAGTTTGCTGCCGGCGAATACCAGGTACCATGCGCCCTCATCATCGGCACCCGTAAGGAATCAACCGACAAAAAAACGTCGTTAAATGACGCCCTGCGTGAAAACAACGTAGCGGTGTAATTTTAGATATGAGATGTTAGATATGAGATTTGAGACTGCGCACATATCGCTTTCTTTTATCCCTTATTTAAAATAAAGATGTGAGCCTTGGGATGTGAGATTAAGACTGTCGAATGCAGCTTATTTTATCTCACGTCTCATATCTCACATCTCAAATCTAAC
The DNA here is from genome assembly GCF_028993635.1 of Mucilaginibacter sp. SJ. Classification (NCBI taxonomy): domain Bacteria; kingdom Pseudomonadati; phylum Bacteroidota; class Sphingobacteriia; order Sphingobacteriales; family Sphingobacteriaceae; genus Mucilaginibacter; species Mucilaginibacter sp. SJ. The sequence continues at coordinate 5,047,855 of NZ_CP118631.1, read as the reverse complement.
ACCCAAATGAAGATAGGATACGATGCTAAACGGGCTTTTTACAATAATACCGGCTTAGGTAATTACAGCCGCTGGTTAATTAAAGGCATAGCGTCGCTCAATCTATCCAACCTTTTATATTTATATACGCCAAAAGCCAAAGCCAATCCGCGGCTTAATTTTATTGGCGATTATCCCAGCATTCGCACAGTTACCCCAAAAAGCAAATGGTTCACTTCATGGTGGCGTAGTAAAGGAATTATCAAAGATCTAAAACGCGACGGCATTGAATTGTACCATGGTTTAAGTCACGAGTTGCCTTCGGGAATCGAACATACCGGCATTAAGTCGGTTGTTACCGTGCATGACCTCATCTTCATGCGTTATCCGAAACATTTTGGTACGGTTAATTACCGTATTTACCTCGCTAAGGTTAAACATGCCTGCCGCGTCGCGGATCAAATTATCGCCATAAGCCAAAAAACAAAGGATGACCTTATCGACCTGCTCAGCATCGCCCCCCAAAAAATAGAAGTTATTTACCAGGGATGTGACCCTTCATTTGCAATTGAACAAACCGCCGCGCAAAAATCGGCTGTAAAAGAAAAATATAAGCTGCCCAACCGCTTTATTTTGAGTGTTGGCACTATTGAAGAACGCAAAAACCTGCTGCTAACCGTTAAGGCGTTAAAAAATGTTGATGACATAACACTGGTAGTAATTGGCAAAGAAACCCGATACACAGAATTGGTTAAAACATATATAACAGCTAATAACTTAAACCACCGGGTAATATTTTTAAAAGACGTTACCTTTGCAGAGTTACCTGCTGTTTATCAGCTGGCATCGGTATTTGTTTACCCGTCACGGTACGAAGGATTTGGTATACCCGTGTTAGAAGCTTTAAACTCCGGCACGCCGGTTATAGCAGCAACAGGCTCCTGCCTTGAAGAAGCAGGCGGGCCAGGCAGCCTTTATGTGAACCCTGATGATGATGCAGGTCTTGCCGAAAAACTAAACCAGGTGCTTAGTGATGATGGCTTAAGGCAAACCATGATAACCAAAGGCCGCGCTCACGCAGCTAATTTTACCGATGATAAACTAAGTCAGCAATTAATGCAGCTTTACCAAAATATTTTGAACCATGCTTAGAGACGAAGTAGCCAAGGCTTTTAAAATTGTACAAGAGGGTGGCATCATCCTTTACCCTACCGATACCATTTGGGGCATAGGCTGTGACGCCACCAACACCGAAGCCATTCAAAAGATCTACCGCCTGAAACAGCGCGATGAGGCCAAAAGCATGATCATTTTGCTGGATACTGAAAACAAGCTGGAAAGCTATATCAGTGAAGTAAACCCGCTGGCCTTTGAACTGATTGAATACGCAGAAAACCCGTTAACACTGGTAATGCCGGGCGCCAAAAACATTTCCCCGGCTTTAATTGCTGCCGACGGCAGTGTGGGCGTAAGGGTGCCAAAAGATATGCCCTTTTGCCAGCAACTGATCCAGCGCCTGCGCAAGCCATTGGTGTCAACTTCGGCCAATATTAGCGGCAAACCCTCGCCGCAATATTTTTCGCAAATAGACCAGGAAATTATTGACGGCGTTGATTATGTTGTTGATTTGGAGCAGCATAGCAAAGAGATCAAAACACCATCAACCATCATGAGGTTGGCCCCTGATGGCAGGTTTGAGTTTTTGCGTCGTTAACGAGGGATTAGAGGCTGGAGATTAGCGATTAGTTATAAAGGTATTTTTGAAGATATGTTTTAACAGAAACATTTTTATAAAATCTTTTGTGTAACCCCTCTATATATTTAATATACTGACTATCAATTATTTAAATCAAAATAATTAAAATTGTGTTAACCCTGTTAACCCCCTGTCGTGCAGAAAGCCGGAAGTGTGAGGTCCAAAGTCTGAAGTCTGAAAATTTTGTTTATTAAGTGGAAAGATACTTAGGACTTTCCACTTAAGACTTTCGACTTAAGACTTTTGACTTTACCGGGGCATTTTACCAATTAATCTTACCTTTGTACCCTTATTAGCGTTTTTAAGCATCAAATCATGCAGCAACACCTCAGGCATCCCGTATTTTCTGTTATATCCCGTTTAGCGGGCGAACAAAACGTACAGGCCTATGCTATAGGTGGTTTTGTGCGCGATATTTTCCTGAACCGCCCGTCGAAGGATATTGATATCGTAATTATTGGCAACGGCATTGCTTTTGCCGAAGTTGTTGCCAATACGCTTAAAGTTAAACTGGCGGTTTATAAAAACTTCGGTACGGCCTCGCTCAAATACCGCGATCTGGAGATAGAGTTTGTTGGTGCCCGTAAAGAATCATACCGCCGCGACTCGCGCAAGCCAATTGTGGAGAACGGCACTTTAGAAGACGACCAGAAACGCCGCGATTTTACCATCAACGCGCTGGCCATTTCCCTCCACCCCGATACATTTGGCGAGTTGCTTGATCCATTTAACGGCATTGCCGACCTGGAAAACAAACTGATCCGCACACCGCTTAATCCTAACGAAACATTTTCAGACGATCCGCTGCGTATGATGCGGGCCATCAGGTTTGCTACCCAGCTCAATTTCAGGATCGATGATATCGCCGTTGAAGCCATTAAAACCACTGCTGCCAGGATCAGCATCATATCGCAGGAGCGCATTACCGATGAACTGAACAAGATCATCCTGTCGCCGGTGCCTTCCATAGGTTTTAATTACCTATTTGATACCGGACTGTTGCATAAAATCTTCCCGCAAATGGTAGCCCTTTACGGGGTTGACTATGTAGATGGCAAAGGCCATAAGGATAACTTTTACCATACCCTTCAGGTACTTGACAACATCTGCGAAACTACCGACGACCTTTGGTTACGTTGGGCTGCCATACTGCATGACATAGCCAAACCCGCCACCAAACGTTTTGAGCCCGGCCACGGCTGGACTTTTCATGGTCATGAAGACCGGGGCGCACGCATGGTGCCCAAGATTTTCGCCCAGCTTAAACTGCCGCTTAATGAAAAAATGAAGCAGGTTCAAAAACTTGTGCAGCTTCATTTAAGGCCCATCGTACTTTCACAATCCATAGTTACCGATTCGGCAGTGAGGCGTTTGCTTTTTGAGGCAGGAGATGATATCGAAGCATTGATGTTGTTGTGTAAAGCAGACATCACCACCAAAAATGAATATAAGGTTAAAAAATATCGTAACAATTTTGAGCTTGTTCAACAAAAATTAAAAGACGTTGAGGAACGCGACAGCATCCGTAACTGGCAGCCGCCGGTTACCGGTAACGATATCATGACCATGTTCGGTATAAAAGAAGGCCGGGAAGTAGGAATAATCAAAAATCAGATCCGCGAAGCCATATTGGAAGGCGAAATTCCCAACAATAGGGAGGCCGCGTTAAGCTTTACAATCAGCAAAGGCATTGAAATTGGCTTAAAAGTTGTGACTAATCCAAATTAAATTAAAACATTATTATTTTTGTCCAAAATCTACAATAAGCAATGGCAGTATACAGGTTCAGGGTTACTTTTGAAGACTACGATGACGTTACGAGAGAAATTGATGTAAAATCAAATCAAACTTTCGAAGATCTTCACCGCGCAATTCATCAGTCAACCGGGTACAATCCGGAATTTTCTTCATCATTTTATATCAGTAATGATCAGTGGACCAAAGGTGAAGAAATAACTTACCTGCCTAACCAAAGGCGTATTGACCGAGGTGTATCATTAATGAATAAAGTAAAGCTGTTGAGTTTTATTGATGACCCGCACCAAAAATTTTACTATACATTCAATTTCGATCGTCCGTTTGATTTTCATGTGGAACTAATGAAGATCATTTTAGATGAAACACCGGGTACTACCTACCCCGCCGTTGTAAAATCAGTTGGCGAGGCCCCAAAACAATTTGGCAACTCATTTAATGCTACCGTTTTACCGCCTGTTACCGAAGACTTCGACTTTTTGAACGAAATGGCCTTTAACCCGGAGGATGCCGAAGATTTTTCGGAAGTTACAGATACCGATGATCTGCCGGAAGAAAAACACTCCGGCGGCGAAGAAGAAGAGGAGGAAGATGAATTCGGCAATGAATTTAGCGATGATGAGGGCTTTGAGGATGATGAAAGACCTGGCAGAGGCGGCAGCGACGATTATTAAATTTTAGCATATGATTCATAGTTGATGGTTCATAGCCTTTGCTCCAAGCACTTGCCTATTGCATTTTAAGCCATGAATTATGAACCATTCACTATGAACTACTACTCCCCAACCCTTATCGTAGTTGCTGGGCCTACCGCGGTGGGTAAAACGGCTGCGGCTATTAAGTTGGCACAGCACTTCAATACTGTAGTGGTTTCCGCCGATTCGAGGCAATTTTTCAGGGAGATGAATATCGGTACCGCCAAGCCCGATGAAAGCGAGTTGGCTGCGGCCAAACACTATTTCATTAACTCGCATTCCATATCCGAAAGTTTTTCTGTTGGCGATTTTGAAAAGCAGGGGCTTGCACTTTTAGATGAACTTTTTAAGGTATATGATAAGGTGATCCTGGCGGGGGGATCAGGTTTGTACATTAAAGCCATTTGTGAAGGCTTTGATGATTTGCCCGTGGCCGATATTTCAGTACGTGAAAAACTAAACCAGCAACTGGAAAAGGAAGGAATTACACCATTACAAAAAAAACTACAACAGGTCGACCCGGATTATTATACCCAGGTCGATCTTAATAATCCTCAGCGTATCATCAGGGCGTTGGAAGTATTTGAAACCTCAGGTAAACCATTTTCATCTTACCGCAACGCTACTGTAAATAAAAGACCTTTTAATATTATCAAACTGGCGCTTGATATGCCTCGCGAAAAATTGTATGAACGTATAAACCTGCGCGTCGACCTGATGGTTAAACAAGGCCTGGTTGAAGAAGTAAAAAGCCTCCTTCTCTACCGTGAGCTTAATGCTTTAAATACCGTTGGCTATTCAGAGCTATTTAATTATTTTGATGGCAAAACCAGCCTCGACGAAGCCCTCCTGCTTATAAAACAAAATACCAGGCGCTTCGCCAAAAGGCAGCTTACCTGGTTCAGAAAAGATAAAGATTTTGTTTGGTTTGATGCCGGTGCTCCCGATGTTATTGACCAGATGGTCAGAGCCATTGAAACTCCCGCATAATTATTTTATTGCGGCAGCAGGCTTTGTAAGTATTTGCCATAACCACTTTTGATATACTTGTTAACTAACAACCGTAACTGATCGTCATTGATAAAACCACGACGGTAAGCAACCTCCTCAATACACCCTATTTTTGTTGACTGGCGTTTTTCAATCACGCGTACATATTCGGTAGCATCGCTCAATGAATCAAATGTCCCGGTATCTAACCAGGCTGTGCCTTTATCCATAACACCAACATGCAAGTTTCCCTGCTCAAGATAAAACTTGTTAACATCGGTAATTTCATATTCCCCACGAGGTGATGGTTCAAGATCCTTTGCTATCTGAATTACCGAATTATCATAAAAATAAAGGCCGGGCACTGCAAATTTGGACTTTGGCTGTAGAGGCTTTTCCTCAATTGATAAGGCCCTGAATTCAGCATCAAATTCAACCACGCCATAGCGCTCAGGGTCGGCTACATGATAAGCAAAAATAGCAGCGCCATCAACGTCATTGAAGCTGCGTATCAATTCGGCAAAACCGGTACCATAAAATATATTATCGCCCAATATAAGGGCCACTTTGTCATCTCCGATAAATTGCTCACCTATTACAAAAGCCTGGGCAAGTCCATTAGGCTTTTCTTGTATGGCATATTCAAATTTACAGCCAAGTTCGGAGCCATCGCCCAGTAATCGCTTAAAACCGGGATTATCTTCCGGAGTAGTAATGATCAATATTTCCCTGATATCTGCTTGCATTAAAACAGATAGTGGATAATAAATCATCGGTTTATCATAAATTGGCATCAATTGCTTGCTTATCGCCCTTGTTATGGGATATAAACGTGTGCCTGACCCTCCTGCTAAAATAATTCCTTTCATAAGGTTTTTTATTACTGTGGAAATATAGCGATATCAGGTTTAAATTTTAGCTATACTGTGTACATTATTTAGCATAGATATTTTTTGTTTAAGATATTTAACGTAAATATCCCTATCGCCTTGCAGCAGGTGTATACCATCCCCTGTTTGGTATGCCCTTGATGTATCAGAAGGTACAAAGTCAAATCCCTTTTGTTTCGCCAACTCCATCATACGTTTACGTTGATAGGATATCAATTTTGAATTGCGGATACTTGAATCAATAGGCATTTCAAAAAAACATATTTTACAACCTTTCGAAGCAAAAATATCTAATGATTGTGCCATGCGATTATACAATTCATTAAATGATTTTTTATCAGGCTCGTTGGCCCATTCTTCACGCGCATTTATTAATAATTTGTGAAATAAGACTGCGGGCGGCTTTTGTTTGTTGACGCTGCTCGTAGGCTTTTTAAACTTATCAACAAAATTAGTGAGGAACTTATTTCTGGTTTGCAGCAGAGGAAGGTAATATTTCACTTTATAAAGCTCATTTTCAAAAATATCTTTAATAACAGATGAATCTACCCCGCGATCAATATGGTTTATTTCCACAAAAAGCTGTTTAGGTATTTTATTACTACGTCTGATAATCTCAATACCTGCACATGAACCGTAATGCGGCATGTATAGGTTAAAATAATTTTTATCAAAAAGACTTCGCCCTTCAAATGCACCGCTCAACGATGACCCAACTGTAACAACCTCATATTGATGTTTGTCAAAAACATATCCTTCGGCCCTTTCTTCATTACTGTAATAAGCATTCCTTTTTATAGGAAACCAAAACATAACTATATTATAAACCAAAGCCAGGGCACTGCCAATTAAAAGTATAGACCAAACTTTTTTCATCTTAATTAAAATTGAAAATAAATAAATGCACCAGCCGACCCACTGTTAACCATAATAAAAAACAGCATACAGCCATAAGTTATAACATCAAGCTTCGGATAAACTTTAGGATACAGATTGGTATCTTTTAACAAATAAAAAGCATGATATACAACTACACCCAACCCATAAGCGATGATACTAATTTGATCCATACCGAGTTTAAAAGGAAGATGTATGTTTGTATAGATTGCTTTAAGATAAGCAAGTACGTGACTAAAATTTGTTAGTTTAAACATTAGCCATAAAATAGTAATTGTTATAAATACGTAGGCAATGCCAAACGCACTACGTTTATTATGATCCAACTTATCTTTCAAAATAAAGCGTTCTATCATTAAAGCCAAACCGTGCATACTACCCCAAATAGCATAGCTCCAAGCAGCACCATGCCATAGTCCGCCTAAAAACATAACTATAAATAAATTAATATAGGTACGGAACTCTCCTTTTCGGCTCCCCCCCAACGGGATATATAGGTAATCGCGCAACCAGGTTGAAAGTGAGATATGCCACCTGCGCCAAAACTCAGAAAATGAAGATGAGATGTATGGAAAATTAAAGTTATCGGGGAGGTTATAACCCAATAAAGCGCCCAAACCAATGGCAATAAGAGAGTAACCCGCGAAGTCGGCAAATATTTGCATAGAGTAACCCAATAATAAAAGCACCAGATTGCCAGTTGAAAAGCCGAGGAAAAACGGATATTGCATAGTTGCCGTAATCTCGTTAAGGTTATCTGCCAATACCATTTTCAAAAAGAAACCGAGGATAATTTTCTTAAAGGCGTTACTCCATTTTATATCCTGAAAATATTTTGTTTCCATTTGGGGATAAAACTCCCGCGCTTTTAATATAGGCCCAGCAATAAGATGCGGAAAAAACGAGATAAAAAAAGCCGTTTTTTTGAAGTGCTCGGTAAATGAGCTGGTTTGCAGATTTAAAATTGTTTTTCCTTTATAAAGATCCATTAAAAGGCTCACCCCTTCAAAAGTATAAAAAGAGATACCGATAGGCAATGGGATAGTCATCAGGAAATGAGCAACGCCATTATTAAGTGACAAGTCTCCGGCAAGTGACGATGCTATAAGTGGGCTGTATTTAAAAAAAGCCAGCAGACTGATATTAAACATCACCCCAAAAAGCAGTATCTTTTTTACATGTTGCTTCTTTACCTTATAAACACTAAAGCTAAAAATAGAATTTATCAGTACTGAAAATACCAGTAGCAACAGCAATAAGGGCCTTTCGTAGGCATAAAAGAAAAAACTTGCAATAATTAATGTGTATATCTGGTTCTTTTTGAAAAAAGACCATGGAAGATAATATACAATAAAAGTAACGATCATGAAGATCAGGAAAGCGTAACTGTTAAATAGCATCGGCAATTTTTTATAAGTAAATAATAATGAGTTACTTCAGATATTTCTTTAAAGAAATTAATCTTTAATCTACATAAAACTTTATAACGCAACGATTAAACAACACTCCACAATATTTGTTTTTAGTAACTTTTACTTAATTACCCCAGTAATTTGACATCTATATAGCTATTGTAGCTATTTATTGCGTATAATTGCAGTTTAAATGCAAAACTCTACTATTTAGGTGGGGTTAGCAGTGTTTTATCGGTAACATGCATAAATATTATCTTACTCATCTGCAGGAATTAGAATCAGAAGCCATTTACGTTATCAGGGAAGTGGTTGCACAATTTGATCGCCCTGCCATCCTGTTTTCGGGCGGGAAAGACTCTATTGTTGTAACACATCTGGCAAAAAAGGCGTTTTGGCCTGCTAAAATCCCTATGCCTCTCATACATATTGATACAGGGCACAACTTTCCCGAAACTATGGAGTTCAGGGATAAGCTGGTGGAAAACCTTGGCGTGCAACTCATTGTTGGCTCCGTTCAAGAATCAATCAACAAAGGGCGTGCAGTTGAGGAAAGTGGCATCAATGCAAGCCGCAACGAACTGCAGATAGTAACCCTGCTTGATACCATTGAAAGTAATAAGATAGATGCTGCTATCGGCGGTGCACGTCGTGATGAGGAAAAGGCCCGTGCTAAAGAACGTTTCTTTAGCCATCGCGATGAATTTGGCCAGTGGGACCCTAAAAACCAACGCCCTGAGCTTTGGAACATTTTTAACGGCCGTAAGCGTATGGGCGAGCATTTTCGCGTGTTCCCGATCAGCAACTGGACCGAAATGGATATCTGGAACTATATTTTGCAGGAAAATATAGCCATACCTTCTCTATATTTTGCACACCGGCGTAACGCTGTTAACCGCGATAATACCTGGCTGCCAGCTTCTGAATTTTTACAGCTTCGGGAGGGCGAAACTATCGAAAATAAACTTATGCGTTTCCGTACCCTAGGCGATATCACTATTACCGGCGGTATCGAATCAGACGCCGATACACTGGAAAAGATAGTTGCTGAAGTATCCGCTACCCGTAGCACCGAACGAGGCAACCGAAGCGATGATAAACGCTCAGATACCTCAATGGAAGACAGAAAAAAGCAGGGTTATTTTTAAAATTTGATTCATGAGCCTTCAGGCTGTCAAGCCCGAAGCAAAACATACCACCACAATGGAATTATTACGTTTTACTACAGCAGGTAGTGTTGATGATGGGAAAAGCACACTCATAGGGCGCTTACTGTACGATTCAAAATCCATCTTTGAAGACCAGATGGAAGCTGTAAAACAATCGAGCGAACGAAAAGGGCTTCAGCATGTTGATCTTTCATTACTAACCGACGGTTTACGTTCGGAGCGAGAGCAGGGCATCACTATTGATGTTGCCTATCGCTATTTTGCCACTCCCAAACGAAAATTTATTATTGCCGATACCCCCGGCCATATCCAATATACCCGCAACATGGTTACCGGCGCTTCAACCGCCAACCTTGCCCTGGTACTTATTGATGCCCGCAAAGGCGTAGTTGAACAAACCTGCCGCCATTCATTCATTGCGTCGCTGTTAAAAATCCCGCATATTATTGTTTGTGTAAATAAAATGGATTTGGTTGATTACAGTGAAGAAGCATTTAATAAAGTAGTTGAACAATACGAAGCATTTGCCGCCAAAATTGATGTCACCGATATCCGCTTTGTGCCGATCAGTGCCCTGGCTGGCGATAATGTGGTTAACGATTCGGAAAATATGCCGTGGTACAAGGGCGAAAGCTTGCTGCATACACTGGAAACCATTCATATTGCCAGCGATGAAAACCACTCCGATGCCCGCTTCCCGGTGCAAACAGTGATCCGTCCACATGCCGATGAACACCATGATTATCGTGGTTATGCTGGCAGGATTGCAGGTGGTATTTTCAGGCCGGGTGATAGGATCACGGTGCTGCCATCGGGGCTAACATCGACCGTTAAATCTATCGATACCTATTCTGGCCCTGTTGACGAAGCTTTTGCACCAATGTCGGTTTCAATTACTTTGGAGGATGATATTGACGTAAGCCGTGGTGATATGCTTGTAAAAGACGACAGTGAACCACAAGTGAGCCAGGATCTCGACGCTATGATTTGCTGGATGGCAACCCGCAGTCCGCGCCCGGGCGCAAAATATTACCTCAAAACCACTACTCGCGAGGTAATGTCGATCATTAAGGAGGTTTATTATAAACTGGATATCAACACACTTGAGAAACGGGAAGAAAATACTGATATTAAGATGAACGAAATGGTGAAGATCCGTTTACGTACTACCCAGCCGGTAGTGTTTGATGAGTACCGCAAAAACCGGATCACAGGTTCACTCATCCTGGTTGATGAATCAACCAATGAAACTGTAGCAGCGGGAACATTCCTGTAAGCTACCAGCAAAAAGTATAAAAATAAATGCCCGGCTCCTAAAAAAGCTGGGCATTATTTTTATAAATCTTAATTGGCTACTCTGTAGCGGCCAATCTTTCGATGCAGACATTCAAACTATCCCGCCAGTAAGGAATCTTAATGTTAAATGTTTTTTTGATTTTAGCTTTATCCATTACTGAAAATGCCGGGCGCCGCGCCTTTGTTGGAAATTCAGAAGTACGTATTGGATATACTTTAATATCAGTGCCTGAAATATCAAAAATGCCTTTGGCAAAATCATACCATGAGGTTACACCTTCATTACTGTAATGGTAAATACCGTATGCCTTCTTTTCGGATACAATAATATCAAGAATTACGCCCGCCAGGTCAATAGCATAAGTAGGAGTTCCTACCTGATCTGCTATTATCTTAAGCTCATCACGCTCAGAACCAAGCTTTAACATAGTTTTTACGAAATTATTGCCATACTCAGAGTAAAGCCAGCTTGTGCGGATGGTATAATATTCGTCAATAATTTCTGCGATTGCCTGTTCACCTTCCAGTTTGGTGACGCCATATACGCTAATAGGCTCAGCAAAGGCCTCTTCTGTGAGCGGCAATGCCACATCTCCCTTAAAAATAAAATCAGTTGAGATTTGCACAAGGGCGGCACCGTATACTTTGCAGTGCTTAGCAAGATTTGCGGCACCGGTTTTATTGATCGCCCGGGCCAGGTCAACTTCATCTTCTGCTTTATCAACAGCAGTATAAGCTGCACAATTGATAGCAAAGGTTGGTTTATACTTCTCAAAAACAATATCAAGCAAATCTTCACGGAGGATATTGGCTTCATCTTCCGGCAAAAAATGAACATAATCAATTCCTCTTTCTTCGGCAACTTTTTTTAAGCAGTTACCCAATTGCCCTGATGCTCCAAATACGATTACGTTATGCATTGTTTGTGATTGTATATTTTAAATTAAAAAGAAGAAAAAGATTAAAAACCAAAATCAGGAGCATCCTTTAAAAACGGCAGTTCAAGATCTTTATCCGACACCAGTACATCACTGCCGCTTAATCTCCAATCAATATTTAATTCGGGATCGGCATAATGTAAACCACTTTCAGACTCTTTATTATAATAATTATCGCATTTATACTGAAATACAGCTTCATCGCTCAATACAATAAAGCCATGGGCAAATCCGCGGGCAATAAAAAATTGCTCGTTATTCTCTTCGGTTAACAGCACACTATGATACTGCCCATAAGTTGGCGAGCCTTTGCGAAGATCAACAGCTACATCAAATACTTCGCCTTTGGTTACCCTAACCAGCTTAGCTTGTGAAAATTCACCTTTTTGAAGATGCAGACCGCGTAATACACCTTTGGTTGAATATGATTGATTATCCTGTACAAAATTGACGTTGAAGCCTGTGGCATCAGCAAACCGTAGTTGGTTAAACGATTCAAAGAAGTAACCACGATCATCATTAAAAATATGTGGTTTTATTAATAAACATCCCTCAAGCGGGGTTGGTATTACGATCATAGGATATATTTAAAATAAATAAAAGCGGATTGCATCCCGATTTCCATTATCGAAGATAAGGCAAAATACGTTACACGTACCGATGGTGTATTTTAAAAATATTCTTTTTTTACACTACTAACAAGCAGCAATTACAAACAGCTGAGTATTAAGCGCATAGAATTTAAAACATCGAGCAGTTAGAGAGAGAGTACCATGAACGGACCTGCAAAATAATTATTAGCAGCCAAATGTCAAAAGCCGGCTTATACCGGCTTTTGACCAAAATAAAATATACTTTTATTATTGCGCAACCAGCGCGCCTTTGTTTAAAAAGCAGCGTATACTAAATGCAGTAATAGCTATATTATTGAACTTTAACTTTAATAACAATTTTTTTTATATAACCAGGTTCACCATTAGCGTAAACAGGTGCATGGCCATCCTGCGGAAAAAACACAGCAAACACGTTATTACCAATCACCACTTCCCCCTGACGCTCTATCTTATTATAAAAGGTAAAATCCTTCTCTACATTATACTCGGTATTCGGGGTTAAAAGGTTAAGATTAGCCCACGGAATAAGTTCGGTGCCTTTAATACAATATTGAACATCTATAACATATTTGTGCGCCTCATAACCAAAATCATTTTCAACCTTGGTTTCGTATTCCATTACAACAGCTTTCGCTGTGTCTGTTAAAGGATATACACCCAGTTCAATTTCGGGGTCGGCATTTTTAATAAATTTTAGTCCTTCGTAAATGTCGTTATTAATTGTTTTATAAAATTCAATATTGTCAAGTGTATCAATAATCATGTTATCTGTAATTTAAATAATTTCATTAATATTCTTTTTAATTATCTTTTAACAAAAAAATACTCCCCTTTGTAAGGACCTACAGGCAAATAATCAAAAATTAAAAGCGGGATAAGCGTAATCCCAAATTCTCCGCTTGCTTTGAACAGGTTAGGGTAAGTTTCGGTCGGTTCTGTTATCAGCGGCGAGTTTAAAGCTTCATGAAATGTAATATTTCGCTCTTTTAATACTCTTGAGGTGTTTAATAATGCCTGGATTTGTATATCATTAAGGTCAAAAAGGCTATCGAAATCAACTCTTGGAAATACCTCGAGCTTGCCGCCGTAACCTGCATTAAATATTTTCACTCCACGATTGGCAAAAAACTCCCGTCCTTCTTCAAACTTTTCAAGCATTTCATGCACGGTTGGGTTATGATATTTAAGCCCTTTACCAAAATAACGCGGGTCAAAATGATTTGGATCTTTTTCGGCAGCTTCCCAGTTACGTGAATTTAACTTTTTAACCTTTTGATCGGCAAATGTCATATCAACACCTATAAGGTATATTTCGGTAAAACCCATATACGCAACAACCTGTATCGCACCATTTACAACAGTTTTATTAATACCACAATATGGCAAATCGGCCCTGAATTGTGGTTGATCCATATTTAACCAATGTACGTTATCTCTATGGCTGATGTATTTTGAAAATTCAACATTGGAGGGATGTATATCAGGGAAGAAAGCATGTTCAACAAGAGGTAATATTTCCTGATTTATCTGGCTGTACATGTCCTTAATTACAAGGTCGTCAGTCACCATGTAAAAGTTCGGCAACCAGTTAAGCCGTTCAAACATAAGATTAAAACGGTTAAAGCTGATTGTATATTCTCCTTCAAGCAAATACAAGGGCATTTTATTAAGACTGGGACCATTGCCAATAATAAATATCCGCTTGCCTTTATATTTATTTTTTAGTTGTTTCCATTTCTCAATATTTTTCACGTCATTAGGTCGCGTAAGGCGCTTAAGCTTTACAAGGCCATATTTCCAGGTCCGCATGGCAAAGACTTTAACCCCATCATTCCGTATAGTGCTTATACCCTTGTCTATCAAAGACTTCATAAATCGTTATTATTTTTTAAACAGGGAATAAAAATCAATCTTCGGAAAAATATCAAGCTTACCATTAATGGTTGCATCAATTATTTTGCGTCCACTTTTTTCAAAAGCAACTTTTGCCATATTATAAGCCAGCTCTTCGCCTTTATAATCCGGAATACGCCACCCCATTCCTTTGGTATAATAGTTTTTTGTGAAATGGTTTTTTTCTTCGCCGGTTGCAATAACAAGTTTACCCGGGGTGCCAGTTTCCTCATAGCTGTGATCTTTACCTACCAGGTATACTTCATCAAACCCCATATAATAAGCAAGCTGTATACAAATATTAGTAACACTATGCCCGCCCCAAGAGGTTTCAGTAAGATCGGTAGAGAACCTTGGCTTGTAATCAGACCTGATAAACGTCAAATTTTCTTTATCGGTGAAATGTTTCCGGGCATTCCAGTTAAAAAATTTGGGCAATTTAAGCTCATCCAAATCATCCCTGAATTGCAATAATTGGATAGGGATATCATGCACTACAATGTAAGTTGGCATAAAACCCATTTGGCCCGCGTTAAGATACATGCGGTTCATTGCGATAGTTATTTCATCTTTCAACAATGAAACATCGGTATTTTTTAAACTTGGCCCATTAGCAACAATAAAGCACCTTTTACCTTTATGTATATTATGATACTGTTTAAGCTTAGCTTTGTTTTCGCGCGCCTGTTTACTGTTAAAGTGCCAGGAAACGTAATGCGGTATATCTTTAGCCCTTACCTTAATGGCGTTAGCTATCCTTTCAAGGGACAACTCGCTTAACGACATATCTTTCAGATATTTTAACCTGCTCATAGATATTGTTTTAACTTTTTCATTTCATCGCTGGCGTTGCGGCCCATGAAAAGAAAATCTGTACTGAAAGCTATAAAATTGTAACCCGCATCTTGTTTATCCTTTACTAATTCGATTTTAGGATCAATAACATGATACCCCATTGAAAAAGCTTTTTCGTTGCATGTTTCCTCAACCTTTTTAAGCGCTTCCTGCACTATTGGTTCGTTGTACTGTCCGGGAATACCTAATGAACCTGAAAGGTCATAGGGCCCGATGATTATGCCGTCGATACCATCGGTTGAAATAATATCTTCAATGTTTTTAACCCCATCGATATGCTCAATTTGCGCAATTACAACAAGGTGTTTACTCACCCACTCTTTATAGTCTTCAAAAGCATAACCATAACGCTGTGCACGGTTAAGGCCTACGCCTCTTTTTCCTACCGGCGGATATTTTGCAAATTCAACGGCCTGTTTAGCTTCAATCATTGAGCAAACCATGGGTACTATAATACCATCGGCACCGGCATCAAGCGCCCGTTTTATCACTACTTCTTCATTCTTTGATACACGCACCAAAGCGGCCATTCCCCGCGCTTGTATAAAGCCTATCAATATTTGTAATTCGTTGTAATCAATTGATGTATGTTCAAGATCAATAGTAAGCCAGTCGAACCCGGCTTCAGCCAAAATATCAATTACCGATTGATGCGGGATAGTGATCCAGGATCCTACAGTGTTTTTCTTGTCTTTTAGCTGTTGCTTCAGCGTCGTATTTTTCATAGGGAATAAAATTATTATGCTACATCGGCAAATACGGTAACAGCGCCGCCGTTACCATCTTCCACAAACATCGGAGCTACAACAACCGATTTTATTACCGTTTGTACCGATGCCAATGCCATATCTTCTATAACAAGTATTGGTTTCTTTTCTTCTTCGTCCGGACATAAAAACGCCTTGTGGCTTATGCGCCCTTCGGGCCTGAAATTCCACGAGGTTAACGATATAAAATCAAAACCGACGCAACGGAGGTGCGGAAACCTGGCTCTGAAATAATCAGCCAGCTCTGCCGCCAAGCCAGGACTATCATTCCAGTATTTATCAACCGTACGATATTGTTCATATCCTGTACGGATAAACAATAGTTCCACATCACGAGGAACCGCTGTTTCTACCTTTTTGAAATCCTCTATCGAAATCAGGATACCTGTTGCACAAGTGATGTCAACCAGTTTTACTTTGTCGTAAAAAAAATCATTAACAGGAAATTCATGTGTTTTTTTTCCTGTTGCCGAAAAATGGCGGGGCGAATCGATATGGGTACCTATATGGTTATTAGAAAACACCCAGCATGATGAGTTGGCTGTTTCACCTTTTAATATTGACGAATTATCACGTATAAAAATACGGTCGCGGTTACCGTAGGCAGGTGTAGATTGCGAAATTAAATGTGACAGGTTAATATTATTTCTCATTTTCAAGCTTCCTCTTCAACAGAAATTCAGCCCAGTAGAAGTCTTCCATATCATCAATATCAGCAGCTTCAAGCCGCTCAATAGGATACATCATTGGATTTGAGCCAAGCCTGTTTTTTGTTTTATAATTTGTTTCTTTTGAAAAAATATAAAAGCATGAGTTTTCATGAAATATAGGCTCCAGGTCCTGGGTACGTATCAGCACTTTAGGGTCGTGATTTACTCCACGGCCATCAGGCCAGTAAAACCGTGTTTTGGTTTCCGTAACCGAAAATAAAGCATCATGCTCGGTTTGAGCAAAAAAGGCTTCAATAGCTCCGTTTATTGATTCAACAGTTAACAATGGGTTAGTACTATGTGTTTGCAAAAAATACTGGGCATCCGTTTGTTCAATATCATACTCAATAAGTGGCTGGATACTTACCATATCACCTAATAAAAAATCCGGCCTTTGGTATACCCTTACCTTATCAAACTTGGCAGCACTTCCGGCTATCTCGTCTGAATCTGTGTTCACTAAAATTTCATTAATATAGGGGCTCTGAGAAAGCGTTTCCATTATCCAGTGAAAGGCAGGTTTGCCCACCAACGGGCGGATATTTTTGTGTGGTACCCTTTCAGAGTGGCCTTTCATAGGCACCAAGGCTGTGATTTTAGGTATTTCCATTTTATCAGATGGCTACTTTTATAGTGATTTTTTTAATGAATTCAGGTTTGTCAATGTAATGCTGTGGGCCGTGACCGTCTCCAGGAAACATAATAGCAAATATGCCCTCACCAATATCAACATGCGTTCCCTGTGGTGATGGATCTTTAAAAAATGTGCGGTCCTTTGCTTCATCATAAGGGATGTTAACATTCATTGCTTCAATGGGCGACCACTTTACACGCTCCAGGCCACGTACAGGGTATTGGATATCAATCACATGCTTATGAGCTTCATATCCTCTCGAAAAATCGGCAACGGTTTCGTATTCGCTTACAATGGCCTTTGTATTTTCATTGATAGGATAAGTACCGACTGCGATATCAGGAGTGGCATTTTTCAAAAACTGCAGGCCGGCATAAATGTCAGGTGACAGTGTTTTATATATATCAATATTTTTTAACTGGTCAAGTATCATACAGTTTGCGGGGTTAACTGGGTATCAAAATATTCTTTAAGCCATCCCACAAATTCGTCATCCATAGGGCGCATATCCCTGAAAATTTTTCCGATGCCTTTATTCAGGATTAAACCGAGGGTTTTACCCACGTTTTTCTTGTCTTTACTTAAAGCAACGGTAAATTTCTCAAGTTCAATATCGCTGATATCCGTACCTTCCCATATCTGGCTTAAAAGTTCGCGGATATACAAACGGGTTTCTTCAGTAATATAACCTAATTTAACAGATACAAAATTGGCCATATCCATACCATAGCTAACCGCTATTCCATGTGGGATACGGTAGTTAGTCAATGACTCAATTGCATGACCAAATGAGTGCCCATAGTTAAATACCAGGCGCTCGTTCTGATCAAATTCGTCTCGCTCAATATAGCCTTTTTTGATTTCAAGGCTACGGTTAATGATACCTGCCAACACTTTTTTATCGGTCAAGGCATCAGCATATTCTCTTTTTAAACGGTCAAAATCTTCAGGGCTTGATACAACATAATAGTGACACATTTCGCCAAGGCCTGATTTCAGCTCCCAAATGGAAAGTGTATCAAGGAAATGAAGGTTAATAAAGATTTGGTTAGGAGGGTAAAAACCTCCTATTTGATTTTTAAATTTTTTAAAGTTGATTGACGTTTTACTACCTATGCAGCTATCGCCCTGTGCAAGCAATGATGTTGGGAAAAACAACCATTTTACGCCGCGGTACATGATAGAAGCTATAAACGCTGTTGCATCCTGTGTAATACCGCCGCCGATAGCAACAAGGCGATGATTTTTGCGGAACCCGTTCTCAATAAGATCTTCAATAATTGGCTCAACACCCTGGTAGCTTTTAACCGATTCGTGGGCATCGATACCAATGTGCTTGAACTGCCCCAGTACAGGCGCAAGTACCTCTTTATATAGTTCCTTTATTTTATTATCAATAATAATAACATCACCGTCTTTTAACTCAGCAAGCAAGGTTTTCTGAGTATCTTCAATAAATGTTACACTATAATCATGAATTATAGATTTTACTGTAAAATTAAACATTGGTATATCCTCCATCAATAATTAAGTTCTGTCCTGTTAAATAACTGTTAAGCTCGCTTCCCAAATATAAAACAAGGTTAGCAATTTCTACCGGCTGGGCCATCCGTTTAATAGGGATGATATCGGTTATTTTTTTTAATTCCTCGGGGGTATTGGTTGTTGCTGTAAGTTCAGTAAGTGTAAAGCCGGGGCCTACCGCATTAACCAAAATATTATGTTCGGCAAGTTCGATGGCCAATGTTTTGGTTAATCCGGCTATCGCGTGCTTATTAGTTGTATAAATTGAGCGGCCCGGCCTTGTGATGGCACTCCATATAGAGGTTACATTTACTATACGGCCATAGCCATTTGCTTTCATTAATTTGCTCACTTCGCGGCACAATATATATGGGCCCTTAACATTCACATCGTTCAGCAAATCAAAATCGGCGTTAGAAGTTTCTGTGTTGGGAGCTATCTTGTTAATACCTGCGTTGTTTACCAACACGTCAATTTTACCCATTTCGTGTATTTTAGCCACGAAAGCCGTTACCGACCCTTCATTTGTAAAATCAACCTGAAGGTATGATATCCCTTGAGGATTGGTATTTTCGGCATTCAACTTTTCAACTTCGGTAGCTTTGGTACCGGTTAAAATAATGGACGCGCCCGCGTCCAAAAAACGATCGGCAATGGCTTTTCCAATTCCGCGCGTTCCGCCGGTGATAAGCGCCACCTTTCCAGACAAATCAATGTTTACGTTAGAAATACTGTTCATTTATTAATTTTACTTTAAGCGCCGCGCAGCAACGCGGTTTTGTTAAAAAGCCTTTTCGGTTTTATAGGATTTGGCCTCATCCATCAATGACTTGAATGAAAGCTTAGGCTTAAAATTAGCGTCGAGCAAATGTGGGTAAAAGGAGCCTTTCCAATAAGTTGACGTCCATGACGTGTTGTCCCAAACTCCCCAGGTTGTAAAACCGGTGCAGTTTTTCGCGTGCAGGCAAGCAGTTAAAAATATACGATAAAGTTTTGCCTGGTTTTTAAAATCATTAGCTGTTGGGTTAGTAATAGGGATTAAGCCTGCCGGTCTGGTATTTGTTAAACCTGATGCCATAACGGCGTCAAACTCCGAAATCTGCGTTTCCAAACCTAAATCAGCAAACATATTCATGGTTTTAGTTAATGTTTGGGCATTAAATTTATTAAGGTCAAACAACCTGATATGTGATTCAAAGCCTATGCCATTAATTGGTACCCCTTTTTGTTTTAATGATTTTACAAGGTTATACAAACGTCCTAACTTTGGCGGATTGCCCGACGTTTCAATATTGTTTTCATTTAAAAACAACTTCGCTGACGGATCAATGGCGTGTGCCCATTCAAAAGCATATTGAATATAATCGGTAGGATCTGTTGAACCGGGTTTATGAATAGCGCTCCAAACAAATTTCTTTACTCCTTCGGGATAACAATCTGTTTGATTGTTGAAAGCGGCATCGTTACAAACAGGCTCGTTAACCACGTTCCACTCGGTAACGGCGCCTGGATATTTATCCTTAAAGTGCTTTACTATAGTTTGCACATGATTTTGCAGTATCGATTTTAGCTCGCCGGGGCTGTAATTTCCCTGCGTCACCCAGTCTGGCAGAGCATCCCCCCAGGCCAACACATGTCCTTTAATTTTTGAGTGATGAGCTAAGGCAAATTCAACCATTTTATCGGCCGCTTGAAACGTAAAAACCCCACGTTGATTTTCGGTAGTTTTAAATGTTACCGATATAGTATAGAAGTTAAAATATCTTGAGATCTCATCAAGATAATTTTTAGGGCGGGGAGCCCTGAGTTGGATATCGGCCGGATTAAGAGCTGTGCCAAAGTAAACACCTTTTTGCAAAAGCTTATCTTTCAATGATACCTCATCAGTATCGCTATCGGCAACTTCATGGCTCCTGATGCTTACTGAAGCGGCCTTTTTTAAAGCAGAGGCTTTTTTTACCACAGCCACCGGCTCATTGTCCGCCGTTTCGGGCAAGGCAGCAGGGCTATCGGCAACCTGCTTCGCTTCTCTATAATTAGCATCGGCTTTTAAAGACGGTTCATTACGCGCCTCGCTTTTATCGCTAAATAACACCCAACCAATTATAATAGAGGAAAACACAGCGATAAGTAAATAAAAATTTAACTTTTTCATAAAAATTACTTTATTAACAGAACGGTTTAACTAATATGAAGTTTCAAACTAATAAACGTCTTAATGATTTTTTCATTATATACACTACGTCAATAGCCAACCGTTGGTTCTATTTTGTCGGTTTTCCTCTATAAAGCAATTACTATGTAAGTGCTAAAAATTCTTCGTCAGTAGCTAAATAGTTAACAATAATGTGGTTCAATATCATGTGAACATCTTCAATCGGTCCGTAATCACCTTTAGGGTTTGGTGTATATAAAGGTACGGTTGAAATTTCGTTTAGCTTGCCACCAAGGAAACCTACAAATGCTATAGTTTTACCGCCGAGCTCATTAGCAAATTCGGCAGCCTTTACCAGGTTTGGGGAATTGCCGCTTGCTGATATAGCAATCAATACGTCGCCGGCAACAAACTGGCCACGCATTTGCTCAACAAATACGTCATCAAAATTATTGTCATTACCGATAGCAGTGATCATTGGAACATTATCTGTAAGGGCGATGATCTTAGGACGGAATTTTGAGAAATAACGTACAAAAAACCTGAAATCCGCTTGCATATGTGAGGCCGTTGCAGCACTGCCGCCGTTACCTACTACATAAATAGTATTTCCGCTTTTAAAAGCGTCAATAAAAGTGGTAATAACCTGACCTAATTTTTCAGGGTCAATTTTGTTTAAAATGTCGGTTAAACGTCCAACATAATCACTTAGATAATTTTTTGCTAACTCAGTTCTTTCCATGGGAGTGTTTTTTGGGGGATAAATAATTATTTTCTATTAAAAATCTTTCTGCTCATAAACCTTATCAATAATGGTCATTAGCTTTAACGCATCATCCGAGCTACCGTAAATAACCGGTTTTTGCTCAGTAACGCAATCAAAGAAATGATCCATTTCATAACGCCAGCTGTTATTATTAACATATTTGGTAATAACTTCATCTTTCCATGTAGCTGCAGGGGCGGTAGACCGGTTTTTGGCCACTGATAAAGTTTCTTCGCCGTATGACATGGTTGAGGTGATTAAGCCATTTAATACCATGTAGCCTTTTTCAAGGAAAATCTCTAACGAAAACAAATGGCGCCATTGTGACATCGTTGAGTGCAGCGATGCAACTTTACCCGTTGCCGATTCTTTAAGTATCACGAAGGCATTATCTTCGACATCCATATGCCAGTACAGATTTGACACCTCGGCTTTTACTACGTCAAAATCGCCCGAAAGGAACAGGAACAGATCAAGCATGTGGATACCCTGATCCATCAGGATGCCACCGCCTGCCAATTCTTTTTTAGCTCGCCATTGGTTAAAATAGTCTTTTGTAACACTTTTACCGTAGCGGCCGCGTAACCAAAGCACTTTACCATACTCGCCGCTATCAATAAGCCTTTTCATTTGCAAAACGCTGTCGTGATGCCGGTGGTTGAAGCCATACATCAGGGTTTTGCCGCTCCGGGCTTCGGCTTCTTTGATTTCTAATATATCGGCAGCTGTAAATGCCGGGGGTTTTTCGCAAAAAACGTGTTTACCCGCGTTAAGACCACGAAGGGTTAATTCTTTGTTTAAAAAGTTAGGCGTACAAACGATCAGAACATCAATTTCGGGGTTGTTGATGATATCATCATGGCTTACATTGGGGATGCCATCCGCATCAGGGCCAATGCTTGGCTCAGATACTGCTATTACTGTCCCTTTTTTAATTTCTTCGATAGCCGTGCGACGGGTTTTACCCATTACTCCGTAACCGATTATACCAATTTTATAACTCATAGGATTTTTGATTTTAGGAATAAGTTCTTAATATAGATTTGTATTAGGCTACTTTTTAATTTCCGAGATCAGGTTATTAACCGCTTCAATTTCCATCAGCAGTTTACCTTCTTCGGCATATGAACCGATGTGAGGTGTAAGTACTACATTATCAAGCTCAGTAAACGGACCCGAATAAGGTTCTTCAACAAAAACATCAATTGCCGCTGCAGCCAGCTTACCTGTAGATAACGCCTCAAATAGCGCGTCTTCATCAACAATACCACCGCGTGAAATATTTATAAGCAAAGCGGTTTGCTTAATAAGTGCTAACTCAGTCGCACCAATAACCGGCGATTTATCCGCATTACCGGGCACATGCAGGGTAACAATATCCGCTTTTTTCAGTACGTTTTCAAAATCAGCCAGTTCAACACCGTTTTTTGCTGCCCATGCTGCGTCAGCATACGGATCAAAACCGATAACCGGGTTACCTATACCCCTAAAAAGTTCTGATACCAGGCGCCCGATACGACCGAGGCCAACAACACCTATTACTTTATTAAGTATTAAATTACCTGTTTGCTTTTTCCAGACTTTATTTTTAAGTGAGGCATCAGCCTGAGGTATCCTGCGTAAAAGAGAAAGGGTCATAGCCAATGTAAGTTCGGCTACGGCACGTGTCGGCCCATCGGGTGTATTTCTTACTATGATACCTTTTTCTTTGGCATAATCAAGATCAATGCTATCCATACCAATGCCTACGCGGCTAATTACCTTTAAATCAGGCAGCGCATCCATAACGAGTGCAGTTAGCGGTTCAACACCGGCAACAATACCAACACAATCCTTGGCCAACTCAATTACTTCATCTTCGGTAAGTTTACGGCCATAAGGATTATTAATTATTTCAAAACCATTTTCTTCAAGTAAACTAAAAGGTTTGTTGCCTACCTGGCCAAATGAAGAGGGAGATGTTAAGACTTTCATTGATGATTTAGATTTTACACTGTTTTTCTTAGTAATTAAACAATAAAGCACACACTTCGATGTTTAACTATTGCGAAAATAATAAATTTTTAATAAGTTTGATGTTTTTTTTGAAAAAAAATGTCTTTTTATTTAGCATATAAATAATATTAAATTAAAAAGAACTTTGAATCATTAATTAATTAAAAGCTTTGTTTAAAAACTTCCTTGATATAAACAGATACATACCTTTGTACGGCCCAAATGGTATATAGTCAAATATAAGTTCTTTAATAATGCTAATACCAAGATCATGCTCCAAAATAAAATAATCGGCGTCGGCAGGTATCTCCTCTTTCGATTTTAGCTGCGGAACTTTTTCAAGCAGCTCTTCATAACTTCTAACAGGTAAATATTCAATAAAAGGTTTCGACAAAAGCTCAAAGGCTTCCTGGTCGGTATAGTTAAACAGGCTGTTAAAATCGGTTTTAGGAAAGCTTTCAACCATACTTCCGATACCTGCATTTACAACATTAGTATTGCTATGTGTTTTTATCTGTTGCGCTGCATAATCAAGAGATCCAAGCATATTATCCATAATAGCCTGTACTGGCTGATGATATTTACGGTTTGTACCAAAATAACGTGGATCGAAGTGGTTAGGATCATCGTCTTTTGTTGATGCCACATCAGTGCCGTGTATTTCTTTTACCGTTTTATGGATCTGGTAATTCATATCAACGCCTATAAGGTAAAGCTCAGAAAACCCAAGATAGGTAAGCACCTGCAGTGCCGGATAGGCAACGGTACCGCCCAATGCTACCTTAGGCAAATCAAAATAAAACCCTTTAAAATCGGGCGACATCCATTGCACATTTTCCCTATCATTAATAAAGGTGCGAAAATCAAGGCCATGGGTGTGTATATCGGGGAAGAAGGCTATTTCAACCTGTGGTACTATCTGGTTAATCTCGGCTGCCATATCATTGGCTACCAGCGGATCGGCACACATATAAAATTTAGGTACCCAACCCAATCGCTCAAACATCACATTAAACCGGTTAAAGCACATGGTGTACTCATTATCCAATAAATACAGTGGAGTTTTATTAAGCGATGGACCGTTTCCTATTAAAAAAACACGTTTACCGACAAACTTGCCCTTAAGCTGTTTCCAGTTTTCCTGGCTCCTCTTATTTTCGGTAAGTTTACGTTTAACGCGGATAGAAGTATTTTTGACTGTTTTTTTTACAGCCGAACCAAATCCCTCCTTGTCAATTTCCTGTTTAAATCTTGATATATATTTATTCATAGTGTACGTGCTTTTAAGTAATATTTATTTTTTAAGGTAAGCCCTCATCAGGAAAAAGTAGTTACGGAAAAACGCTACCAGTGTAAAAGGGAAAAAACCATGCTTGTAAGCAAACAAAAAATTCTTCTTGAGGTGGTATTTCGAACGGATAGACGTAAATGCCTTGAAAAGCTCCTCACGGTTTTTAGGCCTGTAAATACCGGTAGTTGCAATATCGTTAAAAATTTTAAGGCTTCGGTAAACATAAATATCCTGCTTAATTTTACCAGCCCGTAAGCAATAATCGGTATCGCCAAAATATTGTGGGAATACCTTATCATCAAACATGCCAATTTTATCAAGCAAATTTGCTGATATGTAAGTGCCCATTCCCGGAAGCCAATCAACCTTGCTGCGTTCAGTAGTTATATTTGTCAATAATTCACCTTTGTTTTTGTATCTGCGTTTACCGGTAATATGGTTAAACGAGCCGCCATAATTTGAAACGATGTGTTCCTGATCCTTTTCCATTACCATACTACCTATAAACAGGTCTTCCTTATGTTCGTTTACTATTTTCACCAACTGGTAAATGTAATCCTGCGCAGGTATAACATCATCATTCCATAGCAACACCCCCGTTAAAGTGGGCAGTTTTTCTTTTGATGCCATAATACCGGCATTTATTGCTCCGCTCCACCAAAGGTTACCATCGCCTTTTACTATCAGCGTATCACCATAGTTTTCGCTTACCCATTCTGATGTACCGTCAGTCGACCCATCATCAATTAGAACGACTTTAACATTTATATCAAATCCGGTAACGCTATTCTTGTAATACTCAATAGCATCATATAGATGCTTAAATCCACGTTTAGTGATATTGATTCGATTATGAACCGGAATGAGAATAGCAATGTTTGTCATCTTTTACTAAAATTTTATCCGCAATTATTTTAAACTATATTGCATTAACAGGCTGGCGCATAGCTACCGGAGGCCTGTTTTGCCTGGCTAAAGCCTTTTTTACCCTGGGTATAAACATGGGCAACATTGAAAATCCGATAAACAAGGGCCTGATAAAATAATTTTCCGAAAAGCCTATACTCAATAGTATTAATACGAAAAATACACTTATTAAAGCGCCGCCTTTTTGATCACTGTTATTTAAATGCCGATAAAAATCCCTGAATCCCCCGTATATTGAAAGGAAATAAAACATGAAGAATATTCCTCCGTAGGTTGCTAAAAGAATAAAGATACCATTTGTCCTAAAATCATCGTCACCCAGGTCCCCATTCCTAAGATCTATGGTACTGTAACCGCTCAAAGGATACTTTGAAAAGGTTTCAAAGTCAAGCTCAGCGCTCGCAAAACGGCTGGTATGAGCGTTACCGGAGGCTATATTTTCATACTGATCAACAATTTTCAAACCTAACACATCAAGATTTTGGACTGCCAGCACAAATATGAAAGTAAGTACCGTTATAAAAATCATCCTGAAAATAACGCTTGAATTTTTTGTGGCGTTAAATATAACCAACAGCAACACAGTAAAATAACCTGCGGTTGATATGGTCGAGAGGATAATTATGAAAAATACAATGTTTTTTTTCGAAAATAAACTCTGCTTAAACAGAAAAAGGTTAAAAACAAGGGCTATTATCGTAAAACCGGCATTAGCGCCTGGTTCCCAAAACGGTCCTGAGTTTCTTAAGAAGTCACGCTGCCAGAAACAGTGGATAATTATTTGATAATTAAAGTGAAATGGATTATCGGGCTGATTGGGAATATGCGGAACAATGCTGTTAACGTAAAAGTTTAAAACATTTGGTGATAAAAAAGTACTTGCGTGTACCAAAAAGCTAATGATTCCTATTACATATATCACTCTAACATATCGCTCAAAGAAGTTTTCCCTAACCACGTATAGTACAAAAAAGGCTATCAAAAACCGTTTAAAAAAACCTGTCATCAATATCAGGGGTACGATACCGGTAAAAGTGATCTGGAAGGTGATTACGATAAGTACAATTATACAGTAACGCCAAAACTTACTAAACTTAAAATCAATAAAAAAACCGTTTTGCGAGATTTTAAAGAAAAAGGCTGCGGCGCTAAAAATCAGCGGAAAATAAAGGTTAGATGCAGACCCAATATAAAAAAAGGGAATACCACTTGATGCTATGAGTATATATACCAGTACGGCATTTAAGAATTTATTCTGTTTTTGTTTCCTTCCCATACTTACCTATTTCAAATTATATAACACTGATATAATTTGTATAATGATTATAAGCCATACTGTTTAAACCAGGTTTAAGCAATATCTTTAATTTTTTTTGCTGGATTGCCTGCCCATATTTCATTTTCAGGAATATTTCGGGCAACTACGCTGCCGGCCCCAATAATTGAATTTTTTCCTACTGTTACTCCTTTTAAAATTATTGAATGCGCACCTATAAAAACGTTATCATTAATCACCACCGGTGCCGTTTTAATATTAGCAACTATTTCAGGAACAGCGTTTCGGTCTTTGAAATCAAGCGAATGAAAATCGGTATCATAAATAACTGTGTTCCCCCCTATTAAAACGTTGTTACCAATAGTTATCGCATTATGACAAATAATCGCTGTCGAACTGATACCCACATTATCTTTAATAATTAAGCTACCTTTCGATATGTAGATGCATTTTTGTTGGCGCCCTATAATATTGGCAGCAAAATTATTATTCATCTTAAAATTATCGCCTATAGTTATGCTGCCACCTTTATAAACCTTTACATAAGGTACGCCCCGCGAAACAATATTGGCTGCAAATTTCACACCATTCTTTCTTAACAACCTTTTACTCAGATAATCAAAACAGGCAATTCTAATTTTATTTAACATCGATACTTGCTTTGGTATATTATTCCACGGAAATTTTTTAAGCTTATTTAGTAATACCAGTCAATTTAAAAAAAAGCTCCATATCATTAAAACTCTTATAATTAGCTTCTATCCAGCTTAAATCGTGGCTCCACCATTTAAAGCTGAGCAATTTTTTAATGATATCTTCCTCAAAACGATACTTTATAAGTTTGGCAGGATTCCCTCCAACGATTGCATACGGCTCAACATCCTTTGTGACAATTGAACCTCCTGCTACTACCGACCCATTACCTATAGTTATACCCCCAAAAATAATAGCATTTGATCCAATCCAAACATCATTCTCAATAACCGTTTCCTTATACTCGTTAAACAAATTTTCATTTGCAAAGCACTTAAATGCTTTGTTATTTGAATAAAACGAAGGGTGTGTGGAAACCCTGTCGGTAGGATGAAAACCTAAACCTATTTTAACATTATCGGCTATTGAACAAAATTTACCGACCTTTACATTGAACAATTGAGAAGCCGCCCCTACGTATGAAAAATCATCTAATCCAACATTATTTAAATTACATTGGTTAGAGATATAATTATTGTAAGCTACCTCCACATTTCTAAGGTTTACAGTAGTACCTAACTTTAACAGTTGGCTTTCATACCTGCGCCTGATCAGTTTTTTTTTGATCTTATAAAACCTTGAATTTTGTTTCAGATTAATCATTCCAGATTCCAATAGCTTTATTGTTTATGATCTTAAGCGTTTGTATACCCATCAAAATCAAAAACGGAATTGTACATATAATGTTAGCAATAATACACCCGTCAATTCCCCAACCCAGGCTTTTAATAAAATAAATACTCAGGGGTATATTAATCAGGCTTACAACAGAAGCCAGATATAGTTGCAATTTAATTTTGCCGGTGCCATTGATAAAATTAACAAACGGCAGCATTGACGATTGAACGATAAGATAAGCGACCATCCAAATGCCCGACATGGTATTGGTACTAACCCTGTTACCCACCCACAGGAGGAACAAAAACTTATTGAAAACAACCAGGAGCACTGATACAATTATTATACCGCTAAAAATTTTCAGTAAATGCTTAAGATTCCTTTTTATCCAGGTTATATCATTTTTAGCGTAAGCATTTGTAAAAGCGCTCCAATACGGTGTTAACAGGATTTGGAAGATCAACGATGGTACGCTATACAACTTAAACATAACGTTGTATTCTGTCACCTTAATCTGCCCAAGCGTTTGTGCTATAATAAACGAGTTTGATGAAAAAATTATAAGCGAGTTGATCTGTAGTATAAAAAATTTAACACCCAGACCGGTGAGGTCCTTTATATACTTGGTATCTACGAACTTCCTAGTTGGTATTACATGTTTAAATTCGGTAGAAAAGTAGTATATGTTCAAAAAAAGGAACAATACTAGCGGCGCTACAGTATAAATGATCCCTACGTACAAAAGGTTATCTACGCCGTTCTTTTTCAGTAACAAAACCACCATTAATAATGATACGATATTACCAACAGCAGTCATTGAATTTGCAAGTGCCGATTTTTGCGCACCATATAGCAATGAATTAATGAGTTTTAGCGGAAAACTCAGAATAAAGGTACCAAATAGAAGTATAACCAGCCAGTTAAGTTCAAAGCCAACCGATTGATTTACGTTAAAGGCCTTATGCCAATCAACAAAAAAATAAACTGCGCCGAATAAAAGCAGCAAACCACCGCTAATAATGGTAATAAGATAATATGTTGTGCTTACATATACCCTGGCCAAACCATTATCGCCTATAGCTATGCTGTGTGCGTACTTGTTTCTTAAACCGTTACCGAGCCCGATATCAAAAAACTGAATAAAATTTACGATAGAGTAAATAGTGATCCAGATACCATATTTGTAAACATCAAGATAGCTTATTAATATGGGCACTATAAAGTAAGAGGAAGCCATACTGATACCACGTAGTACCAGGAGACCAACGGCATTTGATCTTATAGCCTTTCTCCGGTTAATATCTCCCGCCACAACCGACCGCTCCATTGTTGTGCTCATATAATAAATATATTACTTACAGCTTTGCTTTATAAAAGCATCATTACCCAGCATGATGTGGTAAATTCAGTTTACCTGTTGATTTAAACTCTTTCAAATCATATTCAACCATCTCTTTAACTAATCCGGCCAAATCATAAGTTGGTTTCCAGCCTAATTGCGTATTGGCTTTGGTAGGATCACCAATCAGCAATTCAACCTCAGTTGGCCTGAAATAATTTGAATCAACACAGACAATAAGTTTGCCGGCTTCAAGCTGATAATCAGGATTGTTGCATGATACAACATAACCTTTTTCATCAATGCCTGTGCCTTTAAATTCAATAGTTATGCCCACTTCGTTAAATGCCATTACAACAAAGTCCCTTACAGGAGTAGTAATACCTGTAGCAATAACAAAATCCTCAGGCTTTTCCTGTTGCAATATCAGCCACATGGCTTCAACATAATCTTTAGCATGGCCCCAGTCGCGGCGTGCATCCAGGTTACCCAGATATAAAGTATCCTGCTGCCCTAAAGCTATAGCAGCAGCAGCGCGTGTTATTTTGTGGGTAACAAACGTTTCGCCACGCAGCGGGCTTTCATGGTTGAACAGGATACCGTTACATGCATACATATCATAAGCCTCACGATAGTTAACTGTTATCCAGTAAGCATAAAGCTTGGCAACACCATAAGGGCTACGGGGATAAAAAGGGGTAGTTTCTTTTTGTGGCACTTCTTGCACCAAACCATACAACTCAGAAGTTGAAGCCTGGTAAATACGCGTTTTTTGTGTTAAACCTAATAAACGTACGGCCTCCAGTATCCTTAAGGTACCAATGCCATCAGCATTAGCAGTATATTCGGGAGTATCAAAACTTACTTTTACATGGCTCATGGCAGCCAGGTTATAAATTTCGTCGGGCTGGGTTTCCTGTATTATTCTGATCAGGTTGGTTGAATCGGTTAAATCGCCGTAATGTAATTTAAACCTTACATCTTTGTCGTGAGGATCCTGGTAAAGATGATCGATACGATGAGTATTTATCAATGATGAGCGCCTTTTTACGCCATGAACCATGTAACCTTTATTTAATAGCAGTTCGGCCAAATATGCTCCATCCTGCCCGTTTACTCCTGTAATTAGTGCTGTTTTCATATATGTAATTTTATTCAAGTTGAGGGGGTTAAACTATAAACGCTATCAGGCAGATTGCTCATGCTTCAAAAAATCCTGGTAAGCCAGGCCAACGCCTTCTTCCAGTTCAATTTTATGTCGCCATCCCTGGTTGTGCAGTTTTGAAACGTCCATTAATTTACGGGGCGTACCATCGGGCTTAGTGATATCAAAATTTATCTCGCCCTCGTACCCTACGGTTTTTTTCACCAGTGCTGCTAAATCTTTAATTGAGATATCCTCGCCGGTGCCGATGTTAACTAAACCCGGTTCGTTATAATTTTGCATCAGGTAATAGCAAGCCTCGGCAAGATCATCAGCAAACAAAAATTCTCTTTTCGGCGTACCGGTGCCCCAAATGGTTACCGCAGGAGCCAAAGCTTGCTTTGCTTCATGAAAACGCCTAATCAATGCAGGCACCACGTGTGAGTTTTGCGGATGATAATTATCATTATAACCATACAGGTTTGTAGGCATAACTGATATAAAGTTACAGCCGTATTGGTCACGATAAGCGTCACACATTTTAATGCCTGCTATTTTTGCTATAGCATAAGGTTCATTGGTTGGCTCCAGCAAACCGGTAAGCAAATAATCCTCTTTCAAAGGCTGTGGTGCCATTTTAGGATATATGCAGCTCGACCCCAAAAACATCAGTTTTTTTACCCCGGTAACATATGCAGAATTAATAATGTTGTTTTGTATTTGCAGATTATCATACAAAAACTCAGCGCGATAAGTATTATTAGCTACAATACCACCAACCTTCGCAGCCGCAAGGAATACGTAGTTAGGGGTTTCTTCTTCAAAGAAGGCAGCAACAGCCTGCTGATCACGCAGATCAAGGGAAGATGAAGTACGGGTTATTATATTGGTATAGCCCAAGTTTTCCAGTTTGCGGCATATGGCCGAACCAACCATTCCACGATGACCGGCTATATAAATTTTGTCGTCTAAGTTCATTAATTGTATTTTCAAGGATTAGCGTTCTATCTTAACTTACAATTACGATCTTCTGAATATTCGTTTTAATAAGTTGCTTTTTTTGCCTTCATTTAATCCGTACGATTCATACCCGCCATAACCATAACCATAACCATAGCCGTAACCGTAGCCATAACCGTAACCATAACCACCCTCCTTCTTGATATCATTAACAACAATACCCATGCGTTTCATTTTTTTATTACGGTACAGGTCTTCCGGTATGCTCAGCTGATCTTTAAAGGTGTATTTTTGCCTAACTATATATATCGTTAAATCAGCATACTCGCCAAGTAATTGGGCGTCCGTTACCAGGCCAATCGGCGGCGCATCCATGATCACATAGTCAAAGCTGTTTCTCAGTTCGTTGATCAGCATACCCGTACGTTTGCTAAGTATCGTCTCGGTAGGGTTAGGAGGTATTGGACCGGCACTTATCAGGAACAGATTTTCGTTCATAAATGATTCGTGAACGATATCAGTAACCGTCATGTTTTGCGAAACAATATAATTTGTGAACCCAACCGGGTT
This sequence comes from Mucilaginibacter sp. SJ, assembly GCF_028993635.1. NCBI lineage: Bacteria > Pseudomonadati > Bacteroidota > Sphingobacteriia > Sphingobacteriales > Sphingobacteriaceae > Mucilaginibacter > Mucilaginibacter sp. SJ. Next base: position 5,015,287 of record NZ_CP118631.1, on the reverse strand, counting down.
CACCATACCTGCTTTGGTTGATAACGATGGCTTACGTAAGTCAAGCTCCATCATTACCACTCTTTTGCCTGATAAAGCAAGTACGAGCGCCAGGTTTAGCGAGGTAAATGATTTTCCCTCGCCCGACATACTTGACGTTAACAATATAACATTTGAAATTTCCGGCGTAAGAAAGAAACTGAGATTCGTTCTGAGCGCCCTGAACTGCTCTGCAATTACCGAGCGCGAATCCTTAGTAACAATAATGTTAACATCCGCTTCATTATGGCTTATTTCACCAAGTACGGGCACCTGTGTACGCTTAATTATATCATCCTTAAGCATCACCTTGTTATTCATCATATCAATAACATATATGCGGCCTATTGGTATCAAAAGAGCAAAAAATACACTTAAACCTAAAATAAGTGCAGGTTTTGGCGAATATGGCAGCACGTCTGATTTAGGGGGATCTATTACACGTGAGTTTGAAATGTTTGATGTTTTTGATATAGCAGTCTCTTCACGTTTTTGCAACAGAAAGGTATAAAGCGTTTGTTTGATTTGCTGAGTTCTTGACAAATCCATAAACTGTCTTTCCTGCGAAGGAACGGCATGGATCTGACCTTCTATTTTACCGGTGCTTTTCTGAAGATCCTGTCTTGAAATGATAGCGGACCGCCTTGTGCTTGCCAGGTTCGTAAGCATATCATTCCTTAATGAAGATATACGCTGATCAATATTTATTACCTGTGGGTTATCGCTTGTATACGATAATAACTGACGTTCGCGTTCAAGCACCAGCGTGTTATACCTGTCAACAAGGCCTGCAAATATTTTATCATCAGGCACGATAGCACTTGGTAATACCCTTTCGTTTTTTACATCTTTCAGGTAATCCTCCAACGCGTTAATCATGCTAAGCTGAGTTTCTATCTGGGCCAAGCGGTTCACATAATCGGTTGAATTGGCAACCAGGGCTTTTGACTGCTCTGTGATATCAGCAATGCTATTTTTTTGTTTGAACAACTGGATATCTCCTTCAACACTGCTCAACTCGCGACTTACAATAATTAAACGTTCATTAATAAACGAAATAGTGCTATCAGCAATCTGATTTTTATCGTTCTGGTTTTCTTCCTGATAAACGTTGATATACTTGTTAAGTATATCTTCTCCTTTTCTTGGTATAGAATGGTCAATTTCCAGGTTTATCGTACTTACATCCTTATTAGGAACGGCAACAGTAAGATCTTTCATGAATTTCGCCACAGCGTTATCAATTGAAACGATCTTAAAAGTAAAATCGCCTGAATCTACCGGAGCAAGATCACTTCTCCTGATCCTGATGGACCCTACGCCCGGAATACGGAAAGGCTGGTCAAATTTAACACGCTTTTCAATCGTCCCGGTTGTCGAGTCATTATCAAAGCTGATATCCATAAAGTTTTTATTTACTATGGTTAAATCGACAGATGTTCCCATAATAGTATCCTTTAATCTAACAGGATCAACCAGGATAGGTGATTTATAAAGCTCATAATTTTTAAGAAACCCCTGCGAATAATAAGTAACATTCAAACGCATATCACGCACCACCTTTTCCATTAAAAATCTGGTTTGCAGTATCTGCGATTCGTTATCCACGCTGCTTTTTGTATTCAGCAAACCGCTAAGATCGCCTAACACATCAGATGTACTTAAATCTCCGCCCTTTTTATCATCCTCAACAAGAATACTTGCATGTATCTGGTAAAGTGGTCTTTTGAATTTCAAAAAGAATACGCCCAATGATACACAAACTATAAAACTTATCAAAAACAGCCACCAGTCAGCAATTGCCCTTGAAAAAAAAGCTTTAAAATCAAAACTCTTTTCATCATTATCCAGCGGTTCTCCACCCTGTAAATTCTGAATTTCCATTATATGTAGTTGTAGTTAAAAAATTTTACTTTACCCTTGAAGCAATGATGATAAGCAATGATAGTATCGAGCCGGCAATAGCGATCGTTTTTGTTTGTGAAAGATCGTTAGCAGCTACTTTGCCCTTAGAAGGTTCGACATAGATATAATCATTTTGATGGAGGTAGTAATAAGGATTTGACAGCAGATCGGTTTTATTAAGATTGATCCGGTAAGCTGTTCTTGTACCATCAAGATTATCACGCAGTAATAAAATATTATCCCTTTTACCGTAAATGGTTAAATCCCCGGCCATTGCCAAAGCGTCAAGTATAGTTACTTTTTCATTAGGGACCACATAAGTTGAAGGCTTCGTAACTTCACCTGCCACGATAATCTTAAAATTGGCGTACCGTACTATAACTGAAGGCTCTTTAAAAAATTGTACAGCCTTTGAGCGTATCAGTTCCCTGGCTTCATTGGTTGTTAAACCAGCGAGGTGCAGTTTTCCGATAACAGGTAATTCAATACTGCCATCTTTGCCTACAAGGTAACCTGAAACAGGTGCCGCGGCAGGCATAGCTGTCGAACTGGTATTAATACCGGTTGAAGGCCCGGAAACGTTACCAGCATTAATAGCCACAGTAGCCAACGGATCAACTGTTTGAACAATAATCGTCATTATATCATCCACCTGAATTTTAGGTTCAATGTAATCTGCTTCTTTAAGGATTTTCACCTGACCCGAGTCGGGGATATCTTCAAAATACTTAATGTGCTTTGTAGACGTACACGATGAGAAAAACAAAGAGGAAATTAAAATGGCGCAAATGAAAAGCAAAGGTAGAATTAAGCTCTTGAACATGTATCGTTTATTAGTTGAATAATCTATTTAAATTAAAGCTATTACAATTAATACGCTCTAAAGATAATTATTTATTAATCAAAATGGCAAATTAATGTAAAAATAAAATTTTTAGGCTTAAAAATTATAAATATAATATCATGCCTGCCCCATTGTTCCACCAAAATTCATAGGAAAACCCGGATGATCTGGCTGTACTTTGATACGACCATTAATGGCTTCATATTTCTCAATATTATCTTCCAGGGCTGAAAGCAGGCGCCTGGCATGTTCCGGGGTTAATATGATCCGCGACTTTACCCTGGCTTTGGGTACTCCTGGCATAACCCTGATAAAATCCAATACAAACTCGGAGTTTGAATGAGTAATGATAGCCAGGTTTGAGTAGATACCTTCTGCAATTTCTTCTGAAAGCTCAATGTTGAGCTGATTTTCATTTTGTTCTTCCATGCTACTAAAATAACAAAAAGACGTTCTCCATAAACAGTCTTTTTTGAGGTACGTATTGAGCCTTGTTTGCTTTGATAACACGGATCAGCCCCATATTGACCTCTTACAAGGTCGAACGTAGAACAGAGATGTTTTACTTTTGTTTTAATAATTTAAAAAAAGTGATAAAAAAAAGCCTCCCGGAAACCGGGAGGCTCAATAAAATATTTAAACAGCTGAAAATTAAGCTTCCAACTCTTCTGCTTTCGAAGCCATCAGGCGGTCAAATTCTTCCTGTGAGCCTACACGGATATTTTCATACTCGCGTAAACCGGTACCTGAAGGTATTAAGTGACCTACGATAACGTTTTCTTTCAGGCCAAGCATGCTGTCTTTCTTACCTGCGATAGCCGCTTCATTCAGTACTTTGGTAGTTTCCTGGAACGATGCTGCCGAGATAAACGACTTAGTACCCAACGATGCCCTGGTAATACCTTGCAATATCGGGCTTGATGTTGCAGGGATAGCGTCACGCACTTCAACCAGTTTAAGGTCGCGGCGTTTCAATACCGAGTTTTCATCGCGTAAGCGGCGTAATGAAACTATCTGACCAGATTTTAATGTAGTTGAATCACCCGGATCAACAACAACCTTCTTATCATAAATCTCATCATTCTCGTTCATGAAATCCCATCCGTCAACAGCTTCGCGCTCTAAGAAACGGGTATCACCTGCATCCTCGATAGATACTTTCTGCATCATCTGGTGAACAATAACCTCGAAGTGCTTATCGTTGATCTTCACACCCTGTAAGCGGTAAACTTCCTGGATACCGTTAACAAGATATTCCTGTACGGCAGCAGGGCCTTTGATAGCCAAAATATCTGCCGGAGATATTGAACCATCTGATAATGGCATACCGGCTTTAATAAAGTCATTATCCTGTACAAGGATGTGTTTTGAAAGTGGTACAAGGTATTTTTTAACCTGGCCATCTTTTGATTCGATGGTGATTTCGCGGTTACCACGTTTAACACCACCTAAAGTTACCACACCGTCAATTTCCGTTACTACCGCAGGGTTTGAAGGGTTACGTGCTTCAAATAACTCGGTTACACGCGGTAAACCACCTGTAATATCTCGCGTTTTACCGGTTGAACGAGGGATTTTAGCAATAACCTGACCAGTTTGTAACCTGTCGCCCTCATCAACAGCGATGTGAGCACCTACCGGAATGTTGTATCCTTTAATGATGTTACCTTTATTATCGGTGATCTGGATAGCAGGGTTTTTAGATTTATCCCTGGTATCGATGATCACTTTTTCGCGGTGACCGGTTTGCTCGTCAGATTCTTCACGGAAAGTGATACCTTCCAATACTGCATCAAACTGGGCAATACCTGCAAACTCAGATATAATTACCGCGTTGTACGGATCCCATGAACAGATACGGTCGCCTTTGGTGATCTTGCTGCCATCTTTCACATACAGGTATGAACCGTATGGAATATTATTGGTAACAATTACTTTATTGCTTCCGGCTTCGATAATACGGAACTCGCCCGAACGGCCTAATACCACATCAACAGCGCCGTCTTCGGCAGTTTCGTAAGTAACGGTACGTACGTTCTCAAATTCAATGATACCATCAAACTTAGCGTTGATCTGTGACTCAGCCGCTATGTTTGATGCGGTACCACCCACGTGGAATGTACGAAGTGTTAACTGAGTACCCGGCTCACCGATTGACTGCGCTGCAATTACACCAACAGCCTCACCTTTTTGCACGCGTTTACCGCTTGCAAGGTTACGGCCGTAGCACAATGCACATACGCCACGTTTACTTTCGCAGGTTAATACCGAACGGATCTCGATACCTTCCAGCGGAGAGTTTTCGATCTTTTTAGCTACCTCTTCAGTGATGTCCTGGCCGGCTACTGCTAACAGTTCGTTAGTGATAGGGTCATGAACATCATGCAAAGTGGTACGACCTAAAATACGGTCATATAATGGCTCAACAATGTCCTCGTTATCTTTCAGTGCAGTTGTGTAGATACCTCTTAAAGTACCGCAATCAACCTCACCAACAATCATATCCTGGGCAACGTCATGCAACCTACGGGTTAAGTAACCAGCATCCGCTGTTTTCAACGCCGTATCTGCCAAACCTTTACGGGCACCGTGGGTAGAGATGAAGTACTCCAATACCGACAAACCTTCTTTAAAGTTTGAAAGGATCGGGTTTTCGATAATCTCACCACCTGAACCTGATTTTTGAGGTTTCGCCATCAAACCACGCATACCTGCAAGCTGACGGATCTGCTCTTTAGAACCACGGGCACCTGAGTCAAGCATCATGTAAACAGAGTTGAAGCCCTGGTTATCGTTGCTCAGGATGTCCATCACGTTAGCAGTTAAGCGGTTGTTGATACGTGTCCAGATATCGATAATCTGGTTGTAGCGCTCGTTGTTGGTAATGAAACCCATGTTATAGTTGTTCATCACCTCATCAACCTGCTTAGAAGCTGTATCAATCAGGGTTACTTTTTCTGCAGGGATATTGATATCCTTCAGGTTAAATGATAAACCACCCTGAAACGCCATCTTAAATCCTAATTCCTTAATATCATCAAGGAACTGGGCAGCACGCGCCATACCGGTGATTTTTACTACTTCACCAATGATATCACGAAGTGATTTTTTGGTAAGCAACTCATTGATATAACCTACTTCTATAGGTACATGCTGGTTAAACAATACGCGGCCTACAGTAGTATCAATAATTTTGTTTACGATTTTGCCATCGCGCTCCTTAACTAAAGCTTTAACCTTGATAAACGCATGCAGGTCAAGTTTTTTCTCGTTATAAGCGATAATTACTTCTTCTGCAGAGTAGAAAGTTAAACCTTGTCCTTTAACCACACGTGTTTCATCAGTTTTACGGCCTTTGGTTATGTAGTACAAACCAAGTACCATGTCCTGAGAAGGTACAGTAATAGGCGTACCGTTAGCAGGGTTAAGGATGTTATGCGAAGCAAGCATCAGGATTTGGGCTTCCAAAATTGCCGCGTTACCAAGTGGTACGTGAACGGCCATCTGGTCACCGTCAAAATCCGCGTTGAATGCTGTACAGGTTAATGGGTGCAATTGAATAGCTTTACCTTCAACCAGTTTTGGCTGGAACGACTGGATACCCAATCTGTGCAGCGTAGGCGCACGGTTTAGTAATACAGGGTGTCCCTTCAATACGTTTTCCAAAATGTCCCAAACTAATGGGTCTTTACGGTCAACAATTTTTTTGGCAGATTTTACTGTTTTAACCACACCACGCTCAATCATTTTACGGATGATAAATGGTTTAAACAGCTCGGCAGCCATATCTTTTGGTAAACCGCACTCGTGTAATTTAAGGTTAGGACCTACAACAATTACCGAACGGGCAGAGTAATCCACACGTTTACCTAATAAGTTTTGACGGAAACGGCCTTGCTTACCTTTCAGTATATCTGAAAGTGATTTCAAGGCACGGTTACCTTCAGTTTTTACCGCGTTAACTTTACGTGAGTTATCGAATAACGAATCCACAGCTTCCTGTAACATACGTTTTTCGTTACGTAAAATCACCTCTGGTGCTTTAATCTCAATCAAACGTTTTAAACGATTGTTACGGATAATAACACGACGGTAAAGGTCGTTCAAATCTGAAGTAGCGAAACGGCCACCTTCCAGTGGTACCAACGGACGCAGCTCAGGCGGGATCACCGGAACAATCTTAACGATCATCCACTCAGGGTTATTCTCGATCCTGGTTTTTGCATCACGGAAAGCCTCAACAACCTGTAAGCGTTTTAAGGCTTCGTTTTTACGTTGCTGAGAAGTTTCGTTTGCTGCCTGGTGACGCAGGCTGAATGATAACTCATCAAGGTCAAGGCGTTTTAATAATTCTTCCAGAGCCTCTGCACCCATTTTGGCCACAAATTTCTGAGGATCTTTGTCGTCAAGGTACTGGTTTTCTTTTGGAAGGGTATCTAATACGTCAAGGTATTCTTCTTCAGTAAGGAAATCCATTTTGTTGATTCCGTCTGCTTCTTTAATACCCGGTTGGATAACTACGTAACGCTCGTAGTATATAATAAGGTCGAGCCTTTTTGTAGGCAAGCCTAATAAATAACCAATTTTGTTTGGCAATGAGCGGAAGTACCAGATGTGTGCAACAGGCACCACCAGGTTGATGTGGCCCATACGCTCACGACGTACTTTCTTTTCGGTTACTTCAACACCGCAACGGTCGCACACGATACCTTTGTAACGGATACGTTTGTATTTACCGCAATGGCACTCATAATCCTTAACCGGGCCAAAAATACGCTCGCAGAACAAACCATCACGCTCAGGTTTGTAAGTACGGTAGTTAATGGTTTCCGGCTTTAAAACTTCACCGCTTGAACGCTCAAGAATAGACTCAGGAGAGGCTAAACTGATGGTAATGGTGGTAAAGTTACTTTTGATTTTATTATCCTTTTTGTAAGACATAGTCTCCTTTATTTTTAATTGTTGAATTAGCGATTTAGTGAATTAGTGATTTGAATAAAGTCCCTCAAATCACATATTGTACTTATCAGAATTAGTGAGTTAGTAAATTACATGACCAATCATTCAATCAATCACTAATTCACTCACTCACTAAATCACTAATTATTCTAAGGTTATATCCAAACCTAAGCCGCGTAACTCGTGAACCAATACGTTAAATGATTCAGGAACTGATGGCGTTGGCAGGTTTTCACCTTTAACAATAGCCTCATATGTTTTGGCGCGGCCGATAACATCATCCGATTTAACGGTTAATATCTCCTGCAGAATGTTTGATGCACCAAATGCTTCCAGTGCCCAAACCTCCATCTCACCAAAACGCTGACCACCGAATTGTGCTTTACCGCCTAATGGTTGCTGAGTGATCAATGAGTACGGACCGATTGAACGGGCGTGCATCTTATCATCAACCATGTGACCTAATTTCAGCATGTAGATAATACCTACAGTAGTTTGCTGATCAAAACGATCACCTGTTAAACCATTGTATAAGTAAGTACGGCCTGATTCAGGTAAGTTGGCTTTCTTAATCCACTCTTCCACTTCTTCATGGCTTGCACCGTCGAAGATTGGAGTAGCGAATTTAACACCAAGCTCTTTACCGGCCCAGCCTAATACGGTTTCGTAAATCTGCCCCAGGTTCATACGTGAAGGTACACCCAGTGGGTTCAACACAATATCAACCGGTGTTCCGTCTTCAAGGAAAGGCATGTCTTCGTCACGTACAATACGTGCAACAATACCTTTGTTACCGTGACGGCCCGCCATTTTATCACCTACTTTAAGCTTACGCTTTTTAGCGATATAAACTTTAGCCATTTGCACGATACCTGATGGAAGCTCATCACCCACGCTGATAGCGAATTTATCACGACGGTAAGCACCCAACTCTTCATTGTACTTAATGTTGAAGTTATGAAGAAGGATCTTGATCTGATCGTTTTTATCGTCATCAGTAGTCCATTTAGTTGGGTTAATGTTATCATAATTAAGCTCAACTAATATCTTTTGGGTGAATTTAACACCTTTAGGAACCTGTAACTCTTTGTAAACGTTATAAACGCCTTGCGAAGTTTTACCGTTAACGATCTCAAATAACTTTTCGATCAAAGTATTTTTCAGATCTTTCACAGCTTTATCATGCTTGTTATCCAATTTCTCTAACTGTGCTTTTTCTTCAGCTTTTGAAGTTTTCTTAGCACGAGAGAACAATTTGGTATCGATAACAACACCGGCAATTGACGGCGGGGTTTTTAATGAAGCATCTTTAACGTCGCCGGCTTTATCACCGAAGATAGCACGTAACAGTTTTTCTTCCGGTGATGGGTCTGATTCACCTTTAGGGGTGATCTTACCAATCAGGATGTCGCCTTCTTTAACCTCGGCACCTACACGGATGATACCGTCTTCGTCAAGGTCTTTAGTAGCTTCTTCTGATACGTTAGGGATATCTGGTGTTAACTCTTCCTCACCACGTTTAGTATCACGAACTTCAAGCTCGAACTCTTCAACGTGGATTGAAGTAAAGATATCTTGTGAAACAACACGTTCAGAGATTACGATCGCATCCTCAAAGTTATATCCCTGCCAAGGCATGAACGCTACTTTAAGGTTACGGCCTAATGCAAGCTCGCCATTTTGGGTAGCGTAACCTTCGCAAAGTACTTCACCTTTTTCAACCCTCTGGCCTTTTTTAACAATAGGCTTAAGGTTCATGGTGGTGCTTTGGTTGGTTTTCTTAAACTTGGTTAAGCGGTAGCTTTTGCTATCTCCTTCAAACGAGATCAAACGATCAAGTTCGTTACGGTCATATTTAATACGGATTTCGTTAGCATCAACGTACTCAACCACACCATCGCCTTCGGCGTTGATCAGGGTACGGGAGTCTTTTGCAACACGGCCTTCCAAACCTGTACCAACAATTGGCGCTTCAGGGCGCAACAATGGTACGGCCTGGCGTTGCATGTTCGAACCCATCAATGCACGGTTGGCGTCATCATGCTCTAAGAACGGAATCAGCGAAGCCGCAATTGAAGTAATCTGGTTTGGAGCGATGTCCATCAAATCCAGACGCTCTGGCTCGATAACCGGGAAGTCACCTTCGAAACGTGCTTTTACACGTGGCAATTCAAACTCACCTTTATCATCGTATACCGCGTTTGCCTGGCCAATGGTTTTACCGTCTTCATCTTCAGCAGATAAATAGATAACCGGCTCATCAACCATAACTTTACCTTCAACTACGCGTTTGTACGGAGTTTCGATAAAGCCTAAGTTGTTGATCTTGGCGTGTACGCATAGTGATGAAATCAAACCAATGTTCGGTCCTTCGGGAGTTTCGATAGTACACAACCTACCGTAGTGGGTGTAGTGAACGTCACGAACCTCGAAACCTGCACGCTCACGCGACAGACCGCCGGGGCCTAAGGCTGACAGACGACGCTTGTGCGTGATCTCTGCCAGTGGATTGGTTTGGTCCATAAACTGTGATAACTGGTTTGTTCCGAAGAACGAGTTGATCACAGATGATAATGTACGCGCGTTGATCAGGTCGGTTGGTGTGAACACCTCATTGTCACGGATGTTCATACGCTCACGGATGGTACGGGCCATACGTGCTAAACCTACACCAAACTGAGCATAAAGCTGCTCACCAACAGTACGCACACGCCGGTTTGATAAGTGATCGATATCATCCACCTCAGCTTTTGAGTTGATTAATTTGATCAGGTATTTAACTATCGCGATGATATCCTGCTTGGTTAAAACTTTAGTTTCTTCCGAAGTGCTCAATTTTAATTTACGGTTGATGCGGTAGCGGCCCACATCGCCCAGGTCATATCTTTTATCTGAGAAAAATAAACGATCGATGATACCACGAGCTGTTTCTTCATCAGGCGGTTCAGCGTTACGTAACTGGCGGTAGATATGTTCAACCGCTTCTTTCTCAGAGTTGGAAGTATCTTTCTGTAAGGTATTGTATATAATAGTATAATCACCGCTGGTTGAAGCATCTTCCTTGTTAAGGATGATGGTTTTAACGCCTGAGTCGATGATCATATCAATATGGTCGTCTTCCAGTAAGGTTTCACGCTCAAGGATAATCTCATTACGAGGGATAGAAACTACCTCACCGGTATCTTCATCCACAAAGTCTTCGATCCAGGTTTTAAGTACCCTTGCAGCAAGCTTGCGGCCAATATATTTCTTAAGGCCTGATTTGCTTACTTTAACCTCGTCGGCCAATTCAAACAGCTCTAATATATCTTTATCAGAGTCATAACCAATGGCACGAAGTAACGTCGTAACCGGGAATTTCTTTTTACGGTCAATATAAGCATACATCACGTTGTTAACGTCTGTAGCAAACTCAATCCATGAACCTTTGAAAGGAATAACACGAGCCGAGTATAATTTTGTACCGTTGGTGTGGCGGCTCTGACCAAAGAACACACCTGGCGAACGGTGTAACTGAGATACAATCACACGCTCGGCACCATTAATAACAAATGTACCTTTTGGAGTCATGTAAGGGATAGTACCCAGGTACACGTCCTGTACAATTGTTTCAAAATCTTCGTGCTCCTCATCATTACATGACAGGCGAAGCTTGGCTTTTAATGGTACGCTGTAAGTTAATCCGCGTTCGATACACTCTTGTATATCATAACGGGGCGGATCAATAAAGTAGTCAAGAAACTCCAGGACAAAGATGTTTCTTGAATCTGAAATAGGAAAGTTTTCGGCAAACACTTTAAACAGCCCTTCTTTGTAACGGTTGTCGGAAGTGGTTTCCAATTGAAAAAATTCCTGGAAAGATTGTAACTGAACATCCAGAAAATCAGGGTAATCAAGTACCTTTCTACTGGTTGCAAAGTTTACTCTTTGATTATTATTGTTTGCCAAGGTATTTAAATTTTAGTTATTAATTTTTGTAGATGTGAGACTTGAGACATGAGATCTGAGATATGAAATAGCGATTTGAAAAATCTCAAATCTCATATCTAATATCTCACATCTAATTCAAAACCTTTATAAACAGCAATAGACCCCGACCGTTTATGGTCGGAGTCTTGATGCTATATTTCAGTAGGTTAAATTACTTAACCTCAACTACTGCTCCGGCTTCTTCTAATTGTTTTTTCAAAGATTCAGCTTCTTCTTTAGTTACACCAGTTTTAAGTTCTTTTGGTGCACCGTCAACAAGATCTTTAGCTTCTTTCAAACCAAGGCCAGTTAAGTCTTTTACTAATTTAACAACTGCTAATTTAGCGCCACCAGCTTCTTTCAGGATAACGTCAAATGCAGTTTGCTCAGCAGCAGCTGGAGCAGCATCGCCACCGTCAGCAGCAGGAGCAGCAACTGCTACAGCAGCAGCAGCAGGCTCAATACCATACTCATCTTTTAATATTTGAGCTAATTCGTTTACTTCTTTTACTGTTAAGTTTACCAACTGTTCAGCAAACGCTTTTAAATCCGCCATTTTATTTAAATTTTTACTTTTAATGCTTTTTGTTTGTTATTATCGAACTTTTGTGAGGCGTTCGTTAACCTCTTTCTTGTAATGTTTTTACAAGGCCTGCAATTGTAGTTCCGCCTGATTGTAGTGCAGAAAGTACGTTTTTGGCAGGTGATTGTAGTAAGCCAACTATCTCGCCGATCAGTTGTTCTTTTGATTTCAGTTTGGTTAAAGTATCTAACTGGTTATCACCGATAAATACTGCCGAATCAATATAAGCTGCTTTTAAGATTGGTTTTTCACCGGTTTTCCTTAATTGTTTGATCAACTTTGCCGGAGCAGTTGCTGATTTTGAGAAAAGGATTGATGATGAACCTTTTAATACATCATATATCGGGCTGAAATCACCGCCTGCAGCTTCCATAGCTTTTTTAATCAAGCTATTTTTGGTTACCTGCATTGTAATGTCGTTTTCGAAACATTTACGGCGGATATTATTGATCTTAGCTACAGTTAAATCAGAGGTATCAGTGATATAAAAATTACCATACTCTTTGATTTGCTCAGTAAGGGCTACAACAAGGTCGTATTTTTCTTCTTTATTCATGATTAGATCCCCGCTACTGATTTAGTTTCAACTGTAATTCCTGGCGACATAGTTGAAGAGATATGAATACTCTTGAAATATGTTCCTTTTGCTGCAGAAGGTTTTAATTTAGAGATTGTTTGCAATACTTCTAATGCATTCTCATAAATTTTATCTGCAGAGAAAGATGCTTTTCCTATTGAAGTGTGGATGATACCGGTTTTGTCAACCTTGAAATCGATTTTACCACCTTTTACCTCAGTTACAGCTTTACCAACTTCTGGGGTAACTGTACCTGATTTAGGGTTTGGCATAAGGTTACGCGGGCCTAAAATACGACCCAAACGACCTACTTTCGCCATAACACTTGGCATAGTAATGATAATATCAACATCAGTCCATCCGCCTTCAATCTTGGCAATATAATCATCCAAACCTACGTAATCTGCACCAGCGTCTTTAGCTTCTTGTTCCTTATCAGGAGTACAAAGAACTAATACACGTACAGTTTTACCGGTTCCATGAGGTAATGTTGCAATACCACGTACCATTTGATTGGCTTTACGTGGGTCAACACCTAAACGAACGTCTATATCAACTGATGAATCAAATTTAGTAAGGGTTAGTTCCTTTACCAATGCAGATGCATCCTGTAATGTGTACGATTTGTTTGCCTCAATTTTGGAGAGTGCCACTTTTTGATTTTTTGTTAATCTTGCCACTGTCTTTAAACTGATTTGTATAAATTAATTAATTCCAGGGAGCTGTACCTGATACGGTAATTCCCATGCTGCGGGCAGTACCTGCCACCATTTTCATGGCCGATTCAACTGTGAATGCATTCAAGTCAACCATTTTATCTTTTGCTATAGTCTCAACCTGCTCCCAGTTAACACTGGCAACTTTTTTACGGTTAGGCTCAGCAGAACCACTCTTTAAACCGGTAGCTTCCAATAACTGGATAGCAACGGGAGGGGTTTTGATGATAAATTCGAATGATTTGTCAACATAAACAGTAATCAAAACAGGCAATACTTTTCCAGCTTTGTCCTGGGTGCGTGCATTAAATTGTTTGCAAAACTCCATGATGTTCACACCTTTTGCACCCAATGCAGGGCCAATTGGTGGTGATGGGTTTGCGGCGCCGCCTTTAACTTGCAGCTTAACCATTGCACCGATCTCTTTTGCCATTTTAATTTACTTTAATTATAAACTCAATGTTAGTAAGTGGAAGCTAAGTAACATTTAAGATTGTGTCGATTTCGGATTTGGGAATTTCCATTTCGGATTTAACTCCCGCTTCTTTCATCTTATATTTTAAATTCAATAATTTCGAAATCGAAAATCCGACATCCGAAATTATTTGAAAACTATTCTTTCTCTACCTGCATGTAATTTAATTCAAGCGGCGTACGGCGCCCGAATATCTTTACCATTACCTTCAGTTTCTTTTTCTCTTCGTTAACCTCTTCAATAACCCCGCTGAAACCGTTGAAAGGCCCGTCCATAACTTTAACGGCCTCACCAACATAATAAGGAACATTCATGGTTTCGCCCTGTGTGCTCATCTCGTCAACCTTACCTAAAATACGGTTAACTTCTGACTGGCGAAGCGGTATAGCATTTCCGGCTTTATCACCCAGAAAACCTATAACACTGTTTATATTTTTAATAATGTGTTCGGTTTCGCCATCTAAAACGGCTTCCATAAGCACATAGCCCGGAAAGTAGTTACGCTCTTTCGCGATCTTCTTTCCATCACGCATCTGGTAATACTTCTCGGTAGGTATTAATACCTGTGGTACCAAATGACTAATGCCCAAACGGCTAATTTCGGCATCTATGTATTGTTTAACTTTCTTTTCCTTACCACTAATAGCCCTAACTACATACCATTTCAATTGATCACTCATCTCCGTCTCCCCTGATATTATGTTAGTGATGTGTAAAACAGTTTAAGCAAATAATTAATGATCTGGTCCATACCTAAGATAACCAGCGCAATAATTATAGCGGCAACCAATACCAAAACAGCGCTGCTTTGAAGCTCGCGCCACGTAGGCCAGGTAACCTTTTCGGTTAACTCGATGTATGACTCTTTAATATATTCAGCTACGCCTGCCATTTTTATATTGTGCTTAAGCACGGGAACAAGGATTCGAACCCTGATCAAAGGTTTTGGAGACCTCTATTCTACCGTTGAACTATTCCCGTGTGTTATTTATAATAAGAAAACATAAGTTTGCCGTTAAAGGCTAAACTTATGTTTTCAAATTAACCTTTTTATTGAAATATTATTATTTCAAGATTTCAGTTACCTGACCAGCACCTACGGTACGACCACCTTCACGGATAGCGAAACGTAAGCCTTTTTCCATTGCGATAGCGTTGATCAGTTTTACAGTGATGGTAACGTTATCACCTGGCATAACCATTTCTACACCTGGTTCCAATGAAATCTCACCAGTAACGTCAGTGGTACGGAAATAGAATTGCGGGCGGTATTTGTTGAAGAATGGAGTGTGACGGCCACCTTCTGCTTTTGATAATACGTAAACTTCTGCTTTGAAATCGGTGTGAGGAGTTACTGAACCTGGTTTGCAGATAACCATACCACGACGGATATCAGTTTTCTCAATACCACGTAACAATAAACCTACGTTGTCACCAGCTTCACCACGGTCAAGGATTTTGCGGAACATCTCAACACCAGTTACGGTTGATTTCAAGTTCTCAGCACCCATACCCAGGATATCAACAGGCTCACCAGAGTTGATTACACCACGCTCAATACGACCGGTAGCAACAGTACCACGACCAGTGATTGAGAACACGTCTTCAACAGGCATTAAGAAAGGAAGATCTGTCAAACGTGGAGGGATTGGGATGTAGCTATCTACAGCATCCATCAACTCCATGATTTTACCAACCCAGGTAGGATCGCCGTTAAGGCCACCTAATGCAGAACCCTGGATAACTGGGATATCATCGCCTGGGAATTCGTAGAATGATAATAATTCACGAACTTCCATTTCTACTAACTCTAATAATTCCGGATCATCAACCATGTCAACTTTGTTCATGAAAACAACAAGTGCAGGTACACCTACCTGACGAGCTAACAGGATGTGCTCACGAGTTTGTGGCATCGGACCATCAGTTGCAGCAACTACGATGATTGCACCGTCCATTTGCGCAGCACCAGTAACCATGTTTTTCACATAATCCGCGTGACCTGGACAGTCAACGTGTGCATAGTGACGGTTAGCTGTTGAATATTCAACGTGGGCAGTGTTGATGGTAATACCACGTTCTTTTTCTTCAGGAGCCGAGTCAATTGAATCAAATGAACGAGCTTCTGATAAACCTGCATCAGCCAAAACTTTAGTAATAGCTGCGGTAAGGGTTGTTTTACCGTGGTCAACGTGACCGATTGTACCGATGTTTAAGTGCGGCTTACTGCGGTCAAACTTTTCTTTTGCCATGATCTATAAATTATTTTTGTAGGTTAATTTTAACTTTAATGTATGTTTTATAACACCGAGCCAACAACGGGATTTGAACCCGTGACCTCTTCCTTACCAAGGAAGTGCTCTACCACTGAGCTACGTCGGCTTATTTTTTTGTTCATTGGTTCACTCGTTAATTAGTTCATTGGTTTTTGCGGTTATTACTAATGAACAAATAAACCAACCAACTAATGAACCAACCGAGCGGAAGACGAGGTTCGAACTCGCGACCTATAGCTTGGAAGGCTATCGCTCTACCAACTGAGCTACTTCCGCTTATTAATTAATGAATGAGTGATTTAGTGAATTGGTGATTTTAGCATTCACTAAATCACTAACTCATCAAATCACTCATTCAAATAAGTGGGGGGAGAAGGATTCGAACCTTCGTAGCCGAAGCAACGGATTTACAGTCCGTCCCATTTGACCGCTCTGGTATCCCCCCGGTAGTTGTTTCCGGATTTGCGATATCCAAAATTGAAGCTAAATACCTCAATCCGAAAAAAACTGAGCCTCCTATCGGGATCGAACCAATGACCTACTGATTACAAGTCAGTTGCTCTACCAGCTGAGCTAAGGAGGCTTATATTTATCTTGCCTTTACATTACCCAAACCTTAATGGGCTTTCGATAATGGAGCGCAAAAGTAATAAGCTTTTTGATATTTTAAAGAACTATTTCAACTTTTTTTCGAGGCGTTAAATACCTCCCCGAAAGGGACTGCAAATCTACAAAAAATAACACCACGTCAAAATTTTTTATCAAAAAAAATCGGCAGGCTAAAAACCTGCCGATTTGGGCTTAAAACAAGCCTTTTTATAATATTAAAAACCCTCCTCAACTGCCGTCAAAACAGCTTTTTTTGCTGTAGCATCAGCAAGGGCTTTCTTTTGTTTATGCTTTTCAATTTGCTTCCTCAGGCTTTCCACCGCCAGATCGGTAGCTTCCTCAAAACTCTTACATTTCTCTTTTGCAAATATTTGATTTCCGGGTAGCAATAATTTGATCTCCGTTATCTTATTACATTCATCTTCCACATTCTCAAGCTTTAAGTAAACTTCACCGCTAATAATATGGTCATAAAACGTATCAAGCTTATCAGCTTTTTTCTGAATAAAATCTAAAAGTTTCCTGTCTGCGGTGAAATGAATTGACTGCACTGTAATTTTCATGTTTCCTCCTTTTTAAGCCTTTGGATGGGCGAGTTTATAAATAGATTTTAGTCTTTCAACTGAATTGTGTGTGTAAATTTGGGTTGCGCTCAGGTTAGCGTGCCCCAAAAGCTCTTTAATTGAATTTAAATCGGCCCCGTTATTTAGCATAGTGGTTGCAAAGGTGTGCCTGAGCACATGTGGGCTCCGTTTATTTTGAGTTGATATGTTAGATAGGTATTTCTGCACTATTAAATAAATCAATTTCGGATAAGCATCGGCTCCTTTATTTGTAACGATTAATGTGAAGGAATTGTTATCAAAATTTTGATTTTTCTTTACCTCCAGATATTCGGGCAGCAGAATCTTCAGTTCATTATTAATAGGAATAATGCGCTCTTTGTTACGCTTACCCAATACCTTTACCACTCCCCCCTCAAAGCTAATGTCCTGTTCTTTAATGCCTAACAATTCGGCAAGCCGGATGCCGGTGCCGAATAACATTTCAATAACAAGCTTATCGCGCAGGCCGGGAAAATCATTTGTAAAAATGTCATCACTATCTAACATTTTTGTGAGGCGCGTATCTTCAACCACTACGGGCAACGTTTTAGCAACTTTTTGCGACCGTACCCTGGATACCGGGTTAGTTTCAACAACACCTTCCTGCAATAAAAATTTAAAGTATTTGCGTAATGTGGCCATTTTACGGTTAACCGAACGGCCGGCAAGTTTTTGATCAATAAGCTCAACCATCCAGTTACGGATGTCATGGTAGCTTACCTGCGATGGATGGGTAATAACCGGCTCGGGTGCGGGATCGGCACCGCCGGGATTGTTTAAAAAGCGCATAAATTGATCCAGATCAGACTGATATGCGGAAACAGTATGCACTGAATACCGCTTTTCGTACTTGATGTACTGGATAAAACGCTCTAAAAACATAAAAAACTATTTATACATCCGGGATGATGAATGTACAAATAGTTTTAATATAGTGTCAAGAAATTAATTAATTCTTTTCAACAAAAAAGAATTAAACAGTTTCCTGGTTTAAAGTCTGTTTATAGATAGCATGTTTAACAACATGACGACGGGTTACAGATTTTTTTTCGAAAGCCTGACGACTGCGTAGTTCTCTTAAAACACCTGTTTTTTCGAATTTCTTTTTGAAGCGTTTCAATGCTTTGTCTAATGATTCGCCGTCTTTTACGTTAATAATGATCATAATTCCTAAAATACCTCCTTTCAAGGGAGGGCAAAGATAACCACAATGTTTTGAATATCAAAGAGAGAGCCGGAATTATTTTTTTAGCAGTTATGTTGTTGTCCTCCTGTTTAATGTTTAAACTGTAAAGAGGCTCACAAAAACATTACATCATGTACTTATCTCGCCTTATCAATAAATTCTACGTATTCACCTGGCTTTTGCTTTGAAATTTTCAGGATAACTTCTTCATTAATTTTGAAAGTGTCATTTGGTGCCGAAAAATCCGACTGTAATCGCACACCTTCATAATTATATTCTACATAAATAATAGTAGTACCCCTGGCTTTCCGCTTTTCTACTATAATCCCTTTAACCATTATCCCATCTTTTAATGCTGCTTTTTTGTCCCTTTTATAGTTAATATCCCCTATAACACCCAGTAAAACAATAACGCCCGCGATAATGAAAATAATTTTCCCTGATTTTTCTCTTGTCATAATGTACTTTATAAACTCAAGTTTTTGCAGGAATACAAATTTAATATTTACAAACACTATCTCCTTATACAAACCTTTAAATACTTACCTTAAATATAAACTGAACAACACAGTGAAGGCAGACTGATTTATTTTTCAGAGATCCATCCAAGTAATCTCACAATGGAGATTGACGATACCAGGCCGTAAAGCATCACCACTTTAAAGTTCTCGTCAATAATTACCCTTTAGGGCAAACTAAGACAGTTTATTCAAAACGCCATCTGTTAAATTACTTTAAATCCACTATGTTAATAACGTATAAAAGCTCCATTCTATAAAACACACATAACCAACAAAGGCCGCCAATGCAGCCTTTGTTATTAAATACTAAGGATCTTATCACGAAA
Organism: Mucilaginibacter sp. SJ; assembly: GCF_028993635.1. Lineage (NCBI taxonomy): Bacteria > Pseudomonadati > Bacteroidota > Sphingobacteriia > Sphingobacteriales > Sphingobacteriaceae > Mucilaginibacter > Mucilaginibacter sp. SJ. Next base: position 4,995,718 of record NZ_CP118631.1, on the reverse strand, counting down.
TTATTGTTTATCCCAATAAACCCTTGTATTTAACGCATCAGGGCCTTGACGGGCTATTACTGCATTATAATTGGTTAAGTTAAGATCGTGCTCGGTTTGAGGATATTGCTGCCTGCGCGGAATTCTCTGGCCCGGGCTTAATGACCCCGGAACCGGGTCAAGCAATTTAGGTAAGCCAGTGCGACGATATTCGGCCCATGACTCCCAACCGTCACCAAGGAAGTTAGCTATCCATTTTTGGGTGAGGATCTGGTCTAAAGCAGTACTGGCGTTAAATTTCACCGATGCCTGTCCAAGGTAAGTTGCCACATCAGCTGAACTGATGCCATTTTGCTCTAAAGATGCGGTTACGCCTTTATTATAGAAATCGGCGGCGGCGCCATCGCCACCTGGTATCCAGTTAAGATGGGCGGCTTCGGCTTGCATAAACAGCACCTGGGCGTATGAAGTCCACACAGATGGTGAACTGGCGTCAGACAACGCTGTACCTATTAAAGAAATATTACCCGGAGCATCTCTTGTACCTGCGCTATAATTACCTAAGGCATCGCCATAAGTGCCGTAAGGCAATCCAACAATGGTGTTAGATGCAGTTGGAGCAGCATAAACAGCAAGTCGTGGATCATTAAGCCCTTTCAGGGTAGTTACCAGCAATGAGCTAACAGCATAATCATAACGGTTACGGTAATTAGTAAAGTATGGATTCTCGTTAGTTTGTGCGCTGCTATATTTATAGGTAGCATTGTCATCATTTGACGTCATCAGGCCACCTGCAACAGCTTTGGCAAACTCTGTCTTCCCTGTAGCGGGGTCAACTTTCGAAAGCCTCAGCGCCATTATAGCGTGTAACGCATTGGCCCAATGTTTCCAGCGGATATTATTACCATTAAATAAAATATCACCTGTTAACGAGTTGGTAGTGCCCAGTTGGGCTTGCGCCTCATCCAGTTCTTTCATTAATGCGGTATACACATCTTTTTGTGCATCAAAAGCCGGCGAAAAGTTGCTTGCTCCACTCAAAGCCTGGGTATAAGGAATATCCCCCCACCTATCGGTCATGGTTAGATAAATAAACGCCGACAAGATCCTTGCAGAAGCTATCTGATCGTTATTGGTTCCAAATTTGGTGGTTGACGCCAGGTTTTTTTTAGCCGGATCACTATTGACATTGATTATTGTTTTCAAATCAAGCAACGGGCCCGTATAATAGGTTTGATAATCATATTGCTTTAAGGCAAACTGCGATTCGTTGGTGTAATATGTTTCCGAAATGTATTGCGAATACAGTTCGCCGGCAAAAGAGTTAATATTAGTTGTTGCACCGGCACCATTTATGCCGCCTAAAAACTGCAACGCACTGGTTAACATATAACCTGTTTGTACGTTAGGTGACTGATTGGGACTAACATTTATATCGCCACCAGTTTTACATGACGCCGCGATGAGGATAAATGCCCCTGCTATATATTTAATATATGACTTTTTCATAATTTATGAGAGCTTTTTTTAGAACGTTACCTTAAGGTTAAATCCGATATTGCGGGTGTTTGGCAACTGGCCACCTTCGTAAAACGAAGTTTGTAATTGTGATGGATCAACACCTTTTAGTTTAGAGTAGATCATCCATGGGTTTTGTGTGGTGATACCAAAATATGCTGTTTGGAATGGTAATCTTCCCAGCATTTTTTTAGGGAAAGAATAACCTAAACTAACCTCACGTAGTTTAACATACGATGCATCAAAAGTGTAGTTTTCCCAGATCTGACTTAAAACAGATTCATATAACTGACGGGTATTAACATACGTAGTATTTGGGCTACCATCTTCATGAACACCGGCAAACAGCGTACCACCACCTGCTGATACTGCATCACGTTTTGGATTGCCTTTAGCATTCAGGCCAACGGTTTGAATACCTAAACCTGATCCGTTGAGATTTTGCTGGGTAACTGAAACAAATTTACCGCCTTTTTGAAAATCGAGCGAGAAGGCGAGCACAAATCCTTTATAGTTAAATGCGTTGGTAAAACCACCTGTGTAGCTTGGCAACATGCTGCCCAGATTAACAGTATTGTTTACTATAGGATAGCCGTTTTCATCAACAACGATATTCCCTTTTGCATCGCGGGTAAAGCCTGAACCAATGATCTGGCCGTATGAACTACCTACAACACCGTTGATACCAAAGCTTGGGGAACCCACGAAACCGAATCCCCTTGAACCTGCCGCCTGGTTACCGCCAGATAAGCCGTATCCGCCTAAGCCGTCAGGAGATACCTGTAAGCTGTTGATGCCAGGGTATATGGATACAACTTTATTACGGTTAAATGAAATGTTGAAATCAGCGTTCCAGGTAAAATCTTTTGATTTTATCGGCGTACCGCCAAGGCTTACTTCAATACCGTGGTTTTTGATCTCACCGGCGTTAACTACTGCCGTTGAATAACCCGAAGTACCATTTACAGGTAAAGGTAGTATTTGATCTTTAGCATTGCGGGTATAGTAGTTAAAGTCAAATTTAACCCTATCTTTAATAAAATGCAGTTCTGTACCTATCTCATATGCTGTTGACAGTGTAGGTTTCAACGCCTGGTTTGGCAATGTATTAGGTACTGTTTGTACCGGAAAGCCACCGTAAGGTGTGGTGCTCAGGTTGTAAGTTTGATAAACCTGATATGGCTGGGTATCTGAGCCTATTTTGGCTGCTGATAACCTTAACTTACCAAAAGTTAACCAATCGTTTTTTGCCAACAGCTCAGTAAATACAAAGGAGCCCGATAAACCACCGTACCAGTATGAGTTGTTATTAACCGGCAGCGTTGATGAAATATCGTTGCGTGCGTTAAAATCAAGATATAAGAAATCCTTATAACCCAATGAAGTATAACCGTAGTAACTGTTCACGCGTGATAATGCATTGTAGCTGAATGATGAAGGAGCATCAATAGAGTTGCTCAGCGTGTACAGATCAGGCACAGCCAAACCACCATTGGTATTCCCACTGGTGTAACGATACCTGTCTTGTCTTGTTTCGGCATATAAACCCGCTTTTACAGACAAATCCCTGAAGTTATGGCTATATGACAAATTTGCCACATAATTATTTTCCTTATAGGTGTATTGACTCTGTGAATATGAGTCAACGTTAATTGTACCTGAACCTACCTGCGCGTTATCATCACGGTTTAAAAGATCTTCGCGTGCAATTAATGACAATGACAGATCTTTGGTAAACTGGTATGATGCAGTGATGTTGCCATAAATACGGTTGCTGTTTGACTTTGAAGTATTAACATAAGCCTCGGTATATGGATTGTCCCAATAGTGTGGCGCCAGGTTGTCAGGGCTTATGATATTCCATGAAGTATAAGTACCATCGGCTCTCCGGTAGTTCTTAAGTTTATCGATCTCGATATCCCTGTGAAACCACTGGCTGAATGAACCTGCTGTTTGAGTTCCGTAACCTTCGGCAGGTACATTATTTGAGTTTATTTGCGAAAAGTTAACATTGGCGCTTACTGTAAATTTCTTGGTTAACTTAAGTTCTCCATTTAAACCAACATTATTACGCTTTTGATCACTGTTAGGGGTAATACCAGTACGGTCAATGTTCGTGTACGATACCCTGAAGTTGTAATCATCTGCAGCTTTTGAAAATGCCGCATTGGTGTTATAGGTAACCCCGGTGCGATAAAAATCGCGCACGTTATTTGGCTGTGCAACAAATGGCTTTAACTTGCCAAAATCGAGATTTGACGGATCCCAGAAATACCATGGAGCGTACATTGTACCATCCAACTTAGGCCCCCAACTTTCGTCAACTCCGTAATCGTAAATTTTTACACCATTAAATTTGGCAAATGATGCGGGTGAACCATTAGCAGGATCATAGGTATAGGTTTTCCAGGTTGTGCTGGTACCACCGCCATATTCATTTTGATAGTCTGGCAGTTGATAAACTTTTTCAAAGGTGGTTGACTGGTTAATGGATACACCAACACCTTTGTTTGCACCTTTTTTAAGCGTGATAACCACCGCGCCTTCAGACGCGCGCTGACCGTAAAGTGCAGTAGCAGCAGGACCTTTCAATACCGAAAGAGATTCGATATCATCATTATTTACCGCATTAGGATCAGTAACAACACCATTTACCACATAAATTGGGTTACCACCCGATAATGAGTTGATACCCCGGATTCGGATAGTTGATGTACCAAATTTTGCACCCGAACCGCCTAAAACCTGTACACCCGCAATTTTACCTGCAAGGGCGGTGTTAAGGTCAGCTTGCTTGGTGACGGTAAGGTCATCGCCTTTTACCTGCTGAGCAGCGTAGCCCAATGATTTTTGCTGCCTTGAAATGCCTAAGGCGGTTACAATCACTTCGTTAAGTCCACGGGCTGATGCTTCTAAAACTACTTTAAGGTTCGCTGATGCACCAACTGGTACATCCTGTGTAGCATATCCAATAAAGCTGAATGATAAAATCGCGTTGTTAGGAACGTTAAGTGAGAATTTTCCGTCGACGGTGGTTTGGGTACCGGTAGTTGTCCCTTTTATCTTCACCGATACACCCGGCAGAGGAAGGCCGTCCTCCCTGGCTGTTACCGTACCGGTAACAGTGTGATTTTGCGCAAAAAGCTGTGTTACAGCAAATACGAAACTGCACAAAATTAGTAGTAGTCGTTTTTTCATAGAAAAAATTTAGCTAATAGTTAAGGAAGCAAACTTAATAGCCAATGACAAAATAAAACAAATAATGAATGTAATATTTCTTTTACATGAATTTTTTTAACCACAATGAAGGTTTTAGGAAATAAGCAACAAGAAATTACCTTTGCTGTCGTTAATACCATATGGCCGTTAGATCCGGCCGGTAATAAGTCAGTTAATATTGTTAATTATAAGTTAGGAAAATGCGCGAGGCATTTTCCTAACTTGTTTTATAAGCTCTTGTAAATCAAAACACAATAAAATTAACTGTCGCGAGAAATTCAAGAAAAAAACCACAACTTACTGTTCCTTAAAACCCCTTTTTATAACAATAAATTGTACCATGCATAGTCTGTTGAAAAAGGTATGGCAGGAAGGAAAAACCTTAATTTTTCCATACTTTTCAGCGAGAAACAACCACGTAACAATATATTTACATGATTTATCACAGAATATAGCCTATTAAACATAGTATTAAATGACACAGGAGTGACAGAAAAACGGCGTCACATATCAGAAACTGTTCAAATCTTTCTCTTCCTCCCCAATGGAGAGAGCCGGGGTGAGGCGACCTATCTTTACAAATTTCTCAAATACGGTTTCGGTATGTGGTGCGTCGGCAAGTTCATCTGTCAAATCCTGCCCGGCCCAATGCTCATAATGTTTCCCGTTTCGCCATAAGCGGCTTTCGGTTACATCATAAATATCACCTCTATAAGCCACCCAAATCTGGGGCTTATCCTGACCGTTGCGTAAGGCCAGTTGCGATTTAGTGTATATCGGCAACTCACTCATCAACTTAATTTTCGTTGTTTAAAATATTCAAAGAGGCCAATATTCATGAATAGTAGAGCCATCAGGTAAAAATGATCTTCAAACGGAATAGTTCCAATCCGCCTCCCGATGTTTTCGGCATCATTATAGAGCACAATTGGTATTGAGGTTAAAATGCCGTTTATTATATAAAAAGGCAAAAGCGACACAATATAAGCAAGGTAATAACGATTAACCCAATCGGAATTAAAAACGTATTGAATCAGCACCACAAGCAATGGCAATAAACCAAATGTAACCGCGGTGTAAAGCCGGTCATGATAAAATATCAGCATCAGGACGCTCAGCAATATTACCATACTGCTTATAATACTGGTAAGCCTGAAAGGCATCAGCCATTTAACATAGTGATTAAGGCAGGCGTAAATAAATATACAGGCAAACGGTACCGTTAAAAAGAATAGTATCTCCTCTAAGGGCAAACCAAAAAACTTAACACCTATGATGTAGGCCGGATTGAACGACCAAACACCTCTGATTGTAAAAAGCACGTCCCAAAACAAAAAAAACAAACTGGTAACCACCATGCCGGGCCATATAAATTTCCAGCTTTTGTAAAACTGCACCCTTTTATCAAACGAAAGCACAACGGGAAAAAATACCGTTAGCAGGTTGATTAATAAATAGGTGTATCTCACGCAAGTTCGGTTAAGTGTTTATTGAGCGCCAGGCTTTGAGCAGGAGTACATCTTTTGGAATGAAGGAGGAATTTGATAATCTGGATGGTCAATTCCTTATCGGCCGAGCCATAATTCTTTTTACCCAGCTGGGCTATGATATCGTCAGTATCCGCGGCGAGGTCTTTATTAAAACCCAAAATGGAAGGCACGTTATGTTCTACAGAAAAGCGCATGAACCTGATCTCGATATTATGCGGATCGTCAATTAATGCCTGCTTAAATACCTTTTCCGATCTGTTAAGATATTTCAATTTTAAATATGGGTTCCAGGCATGTTTGGCTTTTAAAGCAAGCAGGCCGCCTATGAAACCATTCACTATACCACTCTTTTCTTTGATACCATTAAGATTATTATACAACGAATCGGTGGTTTTGCTTTTGTCAATAGCAATAAGCATTTGCTTACGCAGTACTTTCAGATTGGGTTCTTCGGCTTTAGCCATTTGCAACCCGAATACCAATGCCAATATACTGGCTATTAAAAAGATCTTCCTGAACATTAAATAACATTTAACTTTTGCTGCAGAACAGCTTTGATGTACAAACTCATTTTACGCGCATCAGAAACCCTGATGCGTTTTTGTAGTATTACGTTAGCAGGTGTATAACTTATTTTTTTAAACAACTGCAGGTAGTAAATATAGGCAATATAAACCCCAAGCCTGGTACCGGCAGGCAGGCATTTTATCCCCTCGAAGGCTTCATCAAAATCGTGTTTAATTTCCGCCTCAATGGCAAGCTTATCCCGCTCGGTAAAATTATTGAAATCGACCCCCGGAAAGTATGAGCGCCCGCGTTCTGTATAATCTGCCTTAACATCCCGCAAAAAATTAATCTTTTGGAAAGCGGCCCCCAGGCTTCGCGCCTTGGGTACAAGAGCCTGGTATTGGGTGGCATCATTGGTAAAAACACGCAGGCACATCATGCCAATAACCTCTGCCGAACCATAGATATAAGCTTGGTAGCTATCCCTATCATAGGCTTTATTATCCAGGTCCATTTCCATTGATCGCAGAAAGGCCCTGATCAATTCATGGTCAATCTCAAACCTGTTAACTACCTGTTGAAAAGAATGAATCACAGGATTAGTGCTGATCCTTTCTCTGATAGCCTTGAAAGTCTCTTCCTCAAACCTGCTGATCAATTCCTGCTGGTCGTACCCATGAAAGGTGTCCACAATCTCATCGGCGTAGCGTACAAAGCCATAGATGGCATAAATGGGATAACGAAAACTTTTATCGAAAGTTTTAATGCCGAGGCTAAAGGAGGTGCTATATTTTTTAGTTATCAGTTTACTGCATTCAAAACAAGTTTCATCGTACAGGTTCATCATTGGCACTCGCGTGGTCATTTTTTCAAAAGTACAAATTCAAAGCGGTATTGTTTTTTATAGGCCTAAAACAATTTGTTTATCTTGGGCTTCACATTAAACATGAGCAGCAAGGATATTATTGTTATTGGTTCGGGCTTTGCTGGTTTATCGGCAGCCTGTGTTTTGGCTAAAGAAGGATATAAAGTTACCATACTGGAAAAAAATGACCAGCCTGGTGGCCGTGCCAGGGCCTGGGAGCAGGATGGTTTCAGGTTTGACATGGGGCCAAGCTGGTACTGGATGCCCGACGTATTTGAAAACTTTTTTGCACTGTTCGGCAAAAAAACTTCCGATTATTACCAGTTAAAAAGATTGGATCCCGGCTACCGTATTTATTACAGTAAAAATGAAATATTTGATGTCCCCGCGGACATGATTGAGCTTGAAGCCCTGTTTGAACAAGACGAACCTGGCAGTAGTAAAGCATTACAGGATTTCTTAAACCAGGCGGCATATAAATATAAAGTAGGCATGGGTGAGTACGTTTTCCGCCCCTCCCATTCCATCACCGAATTTATCGACTTTAACCTGATCAAAAAAAGCTTCAGCATGCAGCTGCTTACCAGTATGAGCAGCCATGTAAGCAAATATTTTAAAAACCCCAAACTAATTAAATTACTGGAGTTCCCAGTGTTATTTTTAGGAGCCACCCCGCAAAATACCCCGGCCATGTATAGCATGATGAACTATGCCGACCTTGCCCTGGGCACCTGGTATCCCATGGGTGGTATGAACGAAATAGTAAAAGCTATGGTAAGCCTGGCTACCGAACTGGGAGTTGAGATCAGGCTCAATACAGAGGTTACAAAAATCAACATAGAGGATAAACAGGTTGATAAAATCCAAACCAATAACGGCGTATTCACTGCCGATATGGTAATTGCAGGGGCAGATTATGAACATATTGACCAGCATTTAATCGAGAAACCGCATCGTAATTATACTGCTAAATACTGGGATAACCGGACGATGTCGCCATCGAGTTTATTGTTCTACATCGGCACTAACAAAAAAGTGCCAGGCATACAGCATCATAATCTATTTTTTGACGAAGATTTTGAGTTGCATGCCAAAGAGATCTATACTGCACCACAATGGCCTACCAGCCCGCTGTTTTATGTTTGCTGTAGTTCAAAAACGGACAGCACGGTTGCGTCCGAAAACGGGGAGAACCTGTTCTTCCTGATGCCCATAGCCCCGGGATTAAATGATGACGAAACCATCCGCGAAAAATATTTCACCCTGATGATGGACAGGTTTGCTCAGATTACCGGACATGACATAAGGGATTCGATTGTGGTGAAACGAAGCTATGCGCTTAATGATTTCAAGGTAGATTATCATTCATTTAAAGGCAATGCTTACGGGTTGGCAAATACACTTGCCCAAACTGCTTTTTTTAAACCCGCCATGCGGGCAAAACATGTCAAAAATCTGCTGTATACCGGGCAGCTTACCGTACCTGGGCCGGGTGTGCCGCCTGCTATTATTTCGGGACAGGTAGTAGCGAAGGAAGCTATGAAGAAGCTGGTGTAGTAGCAATAACAGCGATGTCGTAAACATGACGTAAACAAGTCGGCAATTAATATCTTTAGTCTGTTATACTTTTGTTCAGCAAAATATATCAATATGAAAACCTATAACCCCGGAAAAAAGATTAAGGAATTGCGCAACCGTAAAGGATTAAGCCAGGAAGAATTGGCTGAACAAGCCCAACTAAGTTTAAGAACCGTACAACGAATAGAAAACGATGAAACAGATGCAAGGGGCGATACACTTAAAAGACTGGCAACCGCGCTAAATATTACCCCTGAAGATTTAACAGAATTACCTTTCGAGCCGGCAGGAATTTTGAATTATGATAGCAGAAACTTCTTATTACAATTCAATTTATCAGCCCTAAGCTTCATTATATTCCCGATGTTAGGAATAGCATTGCCACTGGCCTTGTGGTTATCCAACAGGAAAAAAATAAAGGATATAGATAAACCTTGTAAACGGCTTATCAATTTTCAAATATCATGGTGTTTAGCTATCGTTTTAACAGCTATTGTTCTTTTTAACCACGAATTTTTTCATATTCCCTCATCTATATTGAACCTTGGCGCGGGCGAACTTATATTATTGAGTATGCCGTTGTTTTATGCTATAAACTTTATTTATATTGTTTTCAACAGCGTATTGATATATAACACCCGGCAAATATTTTATCAGCCAGCTGTACCTTTTTTAAGATAACATAACCCCATTAATAGCCTGAGCTAAAACAAGAAACCCGCCTCATGGGCGGGTTTCCTATATATATGATGGAGTTTAATTGAACATTAATTCTCTGCGTAAACGGGTTTGGCGATGCCGTTATCATATGCCTTAAGGTTTTTCTTGAGCAGTTTGCGTGCTACGTGTATGCGGGTTTTTACCGTACCGATCGGGATATCCAGGTGATCGGCAATTTCATGGTATTTATGACCTTCAAAGTACATAGTGAAGGGTACATAATAATCTTCAGGCAGCCTGTCTAAAGCTTTTTTAATATCATCCATAACAAATTTGGCTTCGCCCTGGTTTTTGGTTGAACTGAATACCAGGTTTGGTGATGAAATTTCATCACTCTTGGTAACAAAAGTGCTCATTTTAACAAAACGGCGATAGTTGTTGATGAATGTGTTTTTCATGATGGTATATAACCATCCTTTTAAATTGGTGCCTTCCTTAAACTTGTTGTAGTAAGTTATGGCCTTCAACATTGTATCCTGGACAAGGTCGTTAGCATCGTCTGCGTCGTGCGTGAAATGTAAAGCGTATGATCTTAAAGAAGTCGCCTGACGTAGTACAAGGGTGTTAAACTCAATCTTTGTCATTTTGTTAAAGTTTTGTGTTAACAATTAGACAAGCATGATGCCATTAAGCCAAAGTGTGTAGTAAAAAGTCCACATTTAAACATCGGTATTGAAACTTACCCATTGTGTAACATTCACACATTGATAACAAATACCATACTGAAAAACAGGACGTTATGAATTTTAACATTCGAGAATCAAACTTACTCAGGGAACATTTGTAACAGGAATGTTATTTAGAAGAAATTTTATTAAAAATGAAAATTCACTTTAAATAAACTTATTTAACTAATAATATTAACCTCACGTTGTAGTGTAACGCCAAATTTAGTGTACACACTGTCTATGATTTGCGACGAAAAGTTATACACTTCCTGTCCCGTAGCGCCTCCGTGGTTCACTAAAACCAGGGCCTGGTTTTTCCATGTTCCTGTGTGCCCCACGGTTTTTCCTTTCCATCCACATTGTTCAATGAGCCATCCGGCAGCCAGTTTTACGCCGCCATCAGCAGCAGGATAGTTTACCACATCAGGAAATTTAGCTTGCACCACAGCAAATTCTTCGGCACTGATCACCGGATTTTTAAAGAAGCTGCCCGCGTTTCCTATAGTTGACGGATCGGGTAATTTGGATACCCGGATATGCGCCACCACCTGCGATACATCTTTAATAGTAGGATTTGAGATACCCCTGTTTTGTAATTCTTGCTCAATAGCCCCATACCTGGTGTTAATGCTTGCCACCAGCGATAAGTGGAACTTTACAGACACTATAATATACTGTCCCTTCAGCTCGGCTTTAAAAATGCTTTCGCGGTAACCAAATTTACAATCCTCTTTGCTGAAAGTTCTGAATGTCCCTGTCGCTATTTCAAAAGCGCGGCAACTGTAAAATACATCTTTAAGCTCAACGCCATAGGCGCCTATATTTTGTATAGGCGATGCCCCTACCGAACCCGGGATCAGGCTCAGGTTTTCGATACCTGCATATTCATGGGCAACGCAATAATTAACCAGGTCATTCCATACCTCACCACCACCTGCTTCTACATAAACATCATCGTGACTGATGCGGTGCTCAATACCGCGGATATTTATGCGCACAACCAGTCCCTCAAAATCATCAACCATAAGCATATTGCTGCCGCCGCCAAGTACCAACCGCTCAGTTTGCAGCCATTGTGGGTCGGCAAACAATTCGGCAAGTTCATCTTCATGAGTAATTTCTACAAAGTAGCGGGCACGGGTATCAATACCAAACGTGTTAAAATTTTTGAGGGATACGTTTTCCTGTATTTGGAGCATGGTTGTTTTGATGTCGGATTTCGGATGTTCGATTTCGGAGTTTTTTATTTTCCGAATCTATTGAGTGCAAAAGTAACCAAAAGATAGTGATTTTGTCTGAACCGGGATTTGGGGGAATTTGTCTGGAACTCGAATTTGTAGAATTAAAGAATAAACAGAATGCCCGGCAAATTCGAGAAATTCTCAAAATTTGTTTAATTCGAGTTCAGAAAAAAATAACCAACCACCCACCTAATCAACCCAATCAACCACTCACCTCTTCCCCTCAACCGTTAAAATTTGTTAAATATTTTCAAAACCACTTGCAAATACGAAATCTATCGTAGATATTTGTACGAAGGAATTCGTAATAAGAGAGACAGATGGAAATTAAACCAACAGAAAGCGAACTTGAAATTTTACAGGTGATCTGGAAAAAGGGCCGGTGCACCGTACGTGAAGTTCATGAAGAGCTTGCTAAAAACAAGGATGCCGGCTACACCACTACTTTAAAATTGATGCAGATCATGCATGATAAAGGAATGGTTGAGCGCGACACCACTTCAAAAACCCATGTTTACAAGGCTTTATTCACAATGGAGCAGGCCCAAAGCAACGCTCTGGACAAAATCTTGTCTACTGTATTTAAAGGCTCCACTTCCGATCTGGTGATCCAGGCGCTTGGCCAGCACCGTGCATCAAAAGACGAGATTGACGCTATTAAAAATTTTTTGAATCAATTTGATCAGGACAAAAAATAAACGTGATGGAAAATTTATTCTATAATATAAGCCAGGTGTTGGGCGTAACCATTCTGCAATCGTTATGGCAGGGTTTGTTAGTATGGTTTGCCTTAAGGTTAGTGTTTATTTGCAGGCCGCAGTTATCGGCCATTAAAAAGCACAATTGGGCCATGGGCGCCATGCTTGCCATAAGCGCCTGGTTTATATACACGTTTATCCATCAGTTCAGGCTGCATGAGTGGATCAATTATACATCCGCCAATGCACCATCTTTATTACCACGTTTCTACCTGCCGCTGCATGAAGTAGCAGCCAGACCGCAAAATAGTTATTACGAATACGTTATAAAAGGCTATCTGCCTTATATATCGGCCCTTTACTTTGCTGGTTTGGTATTTAACCTGCTTAAAGTGAGCTTAAGCTGGCAAAGGATCAGCCTGATAAAACGTACCATGGTACCTGCCGACAGGCTGCAGGACTTTGCTGATGAGCTTTGCCAAAAGCTGGGTATTGCTAAAAATGTGTGGGTGAACTTTAGCCGTATGGTTGATGCCCCTTGTATGATAGGCTTTTTAAGCCCTATTATTTTGTTGCCGATAACCCTTACTACGTACTTATCGGCTACCGAAGTTGAAGCCATTTTACTACATGAGCTATCCCATATTAAACGTAACGATTACCTGCTGAACCTGGTGCAGCAATTTGTTTCCATACTGTTATTCTTCAATCCCTTTGCCCAATTAATTAATCGAATCATTAACCAGGAGCGCGAAAACAGCTGCGATGATCTGGTTGTGGCAACAACACAACAACCTTTGATCTATGCACATGCGCTTCTTAAACTGGAGCAAACCAGGCAGCAGCATTTACAGCTGGCCCTGGCTGCTAACGGCAAAAAATATCATTTATTAAACAGAATTGAACGCATCATGAAAACAAAGAAACCTATAGGCAATATCCGCCACCTGCTTGTGGCCATTGCTATAATGACTGCCTGCGTTAGCAGCATTGCCTGGCTAAACCCCACTATAAAAGATGGCAAGCTAACCGTTAAAAAGGTTACTGCCCCTGCCGCCTTACACGCCATATTTGTGGAAGATACCATACGTAAGGCGGCTCCTAAAACTAAAAAGCCCGTAACCTATAAAAAGAAAACCCAGGCCGAAATAGTTAGAGCTAAACAACGCCATGATAATTTTGACTATAGCGGCTTTAACGACCCTGATCTTGAAAAACTAAGCGCCGAAGTAAACAAACAAGGCGAGCTGATTGGTAAATACTACAACAGCAATGATTTCAAAAAGCAACAGGAAATGCTTGAAGCTAAAAGCAAAGCCCTGCAGGCCTATTATAATACTGAAGGCATGGAAAAAATGAAGCTGGAAATGCAAAAAATGGGCGAAGATTTTCAAAAGGAGTATGGCGAAACTTCCGAATCTAAAAAAACCAGCGAACAGATGGGTGAGATAGGCCGCAAGATCGGTGCTTATTACAGCAGTCCTGAGTTTAAAAAAATGAACGAAGAGCTGGAGAAAAAGTATGGCATTCCGCATAACCGCGGCTATAATAGCTATAATGACGACAGAGATCCTAATTACAAAAAGTACCAGGACGAGCTGCAAAGCAAGATCCCAGCTGATGTGAAGGCGCAAACAGAGCAGTTGAAAAACCTGGGCCAAAAAATCCGCAGCCGCTATGATTCGCCAGAATTCATCGCTAAAAGAAACCGCATGCAGGCTATGGGCGATAGCATCAGGATGGCCTACAACAATCCCGACATGAAAAAACTACAGGAGGATATGAGGGACATTGGCCGGCAAATGCGCGGCTTCCAGGATAGCCCTGAAATTAGAGCGGCACAACAACGGCTTAAAGAAGCCAGCAAAAAACTGCGGGACTATATGAAAAGCCCGGCGTTTAAACAAAAAATGAAACTGTACCGCGATAAAATGGATAAAGACTTTGATTACAAGTTTGACACCGACGATAAAGAGGAAATCAAAGCCGATAGCGCTACAAATTGATACTAAGTCAGAAGTCTTAAGCCGAGAGTCTCAAGTCCAGCTTCGATTTTGAACTTCGGACTTGAGACATTTGACTCACCCCAACTGGAGACTAAATAAATTAGCAATTAGCATTAAAAATCTTTTTTAAAGAACCTTAATTTGTAATTTAGTGTCCTCAATAAAATGAGGACACTTTTTTTATGCTTCAAAAGCTAACCATTAATAATTACGCGCTTATCGATAACCTGGAGATAGGTTTTGATAGCGGCCTGAACATATTAACCGGCGAAACCGGTGCAGGTAAATCGATCATATTGGGTGCCCTTTCACTTATTTTAGGACAGCGGGCCGAAAGTAAATACTTTTTCAACCAGCAGAAAAAATGCGTTATTGAGGGCACTTTCAAAATCAGCGGCTTTCATTTGGCCGATTTCTTTGAAGAGAACGATCTCGATTACGAAACGGAGACCGTGCTGCGCAGGGAGATCTCGGCCGATGGTAAATCTCGTGCTTTTGTGAACGATACCCCGGTTAACCTAACAGCGCTGAAACAACTTGGCGAAAAGCTGATCGATATCCATTCCCAACATGCTACACTGGAGATCAATGATCCGGATTTTCAACTGTTAGTGATTGACTCGGTCGCCCGTCATTCGGATCTGCTGTTTGATTATCAAACTAAATTTCGTGCCTACAAAAAATCATTAAGCAAGCTTAACCAGTTAATTGCCGAAAGCGATAAAGCAAAAGCCGACCTGGATTATTTCCAGTTTCAGTTTGACGAGTTGGAAAAAGGTGCATTGGTTGCTGATGAACAGGAACATTTGGAACTGGAACTAAACACGCTTAACAATGCCGAAGAAATTAAACGTAACCTTTTAGGCGCTAACTATCTGTTACAGGATGGTGAAGCCGCAGCATTAGCCCAGCTAAAAGAAGCAGGGCAGGCCTTGGTTTCGATAGAAAAATACAACCCCGCTGTGGCTGAACTGCACCAGCGAATCAACAGCGTCGTTATTGAACTGAAAGATATCGCTGCTGAAATTGACGCGCTCGAACAGCATACTTTTATCGATGAAGCCCGTGCCGAAGAGGTGAGCACCCGCCTGAGCATGATCTACAACTTACAAAAAAAACATAGGGTAAATACCAATGCCGAGTTATTGGAAATCCAGGAAGATCTGTCTGAAAAAATTCAGCAAGCTTTATTCAGCGACGATGCCATCGAAAAACTTCAAAAACAAATAGCTGCCGATAAAGTCGAACTGGAAAAACTGGCGGCACAATTATCGGCAAACAGACAAAAGGCAATTCCTGATATTGAGAAACAGGTGCTGGCTACACTGGCGGAGATGGGTATGGGTAACTCGAGTTTGAAGATTGAGCAACTCTCGCCCCCCCCGCCCCCTAAAGGGGGTGCTGATAGTCCTAAAGCCATGCTTACGGCTACCGGGATCGACAACATTAAATTTTTATTTTCGGCTAATAAGGGGCATGCTTTGGCCGAGATGAGCAAGGTGGCCTCTGGCGGCGAACTTTCGAGGTTGATGCTGAGTATTAAATCTATCGTGGCACAATACTCGGCCTTGCCTACCATTATTTTTGATGAGATCGACACCGGTGTATCAGGCGAGGTTGCCAATAAGGTTGGGCAGATCATGGAACGATTATCGCAAAACCTGCAGGTAATTACCATTACCCATTTGCCGCAAATTGCCAGCAAAGGCCAAAGCCATTATTTTGTTTACAAAGATGATAGCGAGGCTGCTACATTTACGCGTATTAAACAATTAAGTAATGACGAACGGATATTGGAAATTGCCAAAATGCTAAGCGGGGATAAGCCGGGTGAGAGTGCTTTGCAAAATGCAAGGGAACTGTTGAGCGTTTAGTCAAGTGATTACATATAACCTAAACCGTGATGAGAACATTTTTATGCGCGATACTACTGCTGGTTTCGATCAATTTATCGGCTCAAAAAAGCAAACCCGATACGGTTATTAAGCGTGACACTATTAACCTGCGTGGGTATATTTACGACAACATGCGTAAACCCATCAGGCACATCGGTATACAATCAACAAACACCTGGATGGAAGCACCTTCATGGCACGTGGGCGCTATGACCGATACTACCGGTTATTTTGAATTAAAAGGGGCAAAGTTTAATGATACGCTAACTTTTGAAGAAAGTGTGTTATATAATGCCGTCCCGGTTTATAATAAAGGTAGCAGGTATATGATCATTTACCTGGCTTCGTTACCTCCGATAGATATAACTGCTCAAAACCCTATAGCTATTACCGCTGTTCGTAAACACAAAAAAGTGACACCGATATTTAACGTAACTTACAGTACTGCTAATATTGATAAATTTAGCTTTCAAGCACCCCCAAAATTTGAAGGCGGAAACGGGCACTTTACTGAACTGATAAAACAGCAGCTACATTACCCACCCAAAGCTATCGACAATAATATTGAGGGTACTGTAACCGTAGCTTTCCAGGTTGAAAGAGACGGCTTCCCTGTTAATTTTAAAGTATTGAAAGGTATAGGTTACGGCTGCGAGGAAGTGCTGATCAACATTATCAAATCCCTCCCCCACTGGCGACCGGCGATTGAAAATGGGAGACCGGTGGCGGTGCCTCAAACTGTTTCGGTTGAATTTAAACTAACTGATAAATAATTATAACTTTGCTTCAATTATAAAAACTTAACAAATGGCTTATAATTTATTAAAAGGCAAAAAAGGCATCATATTCGGTGCACTAAATGAGCAATCAATAGCCTGGAAAGTAGCGCAACGCGCTGTACAGGAAGGTGCTGAAATTGTATTATCAAATGCCCCTATTGCTTTACGCATGGGCGAACTCAATAAACTGGCCGAAGAATGCAATGCGCCGGTTATTGGTGCCGATGTTACTGTTGGCGACGATCTAAACAATTTGTTCACCAAAACACTTGAGCATTTTGGCGGTAAGGTTGACTTCGTCCTGCACTCAATAGGTATGAGCGTTAACGTACGCAAAAACATCCCGTATTACGAAAACAACTATGAATTTACCCACAAAGGTTTCGATATATCTGCATTAAGCCTTCATCGCATTTTACGAGCTGCGATGAAACATGATGCCATTAACGAATGGGGTTCTGTAGTGGCATTAAGCTACATCGCAGCTCAGCGTTACTTCCCTGGTTATAATGATATGGCCGATAATAAAGCGGTATTGGAAAGTATTGCACGTAACTTTGGTTACGAGTACGGCATGGCTAAAAAAGTGCGTGTTAACACTATTTCTCAGTCGCCAACCCGCACTACTGCAGGTTCGGGCGTAAAAGGCTTTGACGGTTTCATTGAATTTGCTGAAAAGATGAGCCCGCTGGGTAATGCTGATGCTGATCAGTGCGCTGATTACTGCGTAACCCTGTTCAGCGATCTGACTAAAATGGTTACCATGCAAAACCTCTATCACGATGGGGGGTTCTCATTCACAGGTGTAACCCAGGCGGTTATTGACCAGATGGCCAAATAATTACAATATTACTGATAAATAAAAAGGGAGCTTTGCATAATACAAACCTCCCTTTTTTAAGTTGAATTAAATTACGGTACCAAAACTATTTTTAGTTTTAATGGCCCGGGGATACCTGCCCCTGTAGGTACGCTTCCATCGGAGTTTTGAGCATCAATGTATAGCTTGCCTGTTTCATATACAAACCTGTAACTTATCCCCCCATATACATCCGGTAGTTGTTCATAGGTACCATTATCCTCCAAATACACCAAAACAGCACCGTGATTGTTATAGTAGTCAGTAATTTCGGGTACATTTAAAGTTGTGGTATAGCCGTTAATACTATTGTCGAGCACAAAATTTGGAGTGGTATCAAAAATAGTAGTGGCGCTTGGGCTGGTAGTTACATACTCTTTTTTACACGATGTTGCAGCAAGTACAATAGTGCAGCAAATTAAAGTCAAGATTTTTTTCATAAAGTATTGCGTTAGTTATTATAACTGTATGAACAAAAATTTGTTCGAAGGTTTAAACGTTTTTTAAATTATTTTATTTCGATCTTAATTTCTGATAATTTTTCACGCTGTCGCATTAATAAACTAAAATTTTAGTTTAATTTTAACCATGCGTAAGTCCTTGTTGCTTTTATTGTTACTGATACCTGCGTACTGTATGGCCCAGGTAAAAATTACCGGCAAAGTGATTAACATGACCGATACCAAACCTGTGCCTAATGCCAGCGTATTTTTAAATAACGCCCAGGTAGGCAATAAAACAGCCGATGACGGCACTTTCACTCTCAACAATGTAAAGCCCGGCAAGTATGATTTCATTATATCTATAGTAGGTTATGAAACCTACACCTATAGTTTGCAGGCGGGCAGTACCAATATCAACCTGGGTACCATCAGCATTATCCCAAAAACTTTTCAGCTAAATGAAGTAAAGATAAGGCCGGATCCTAACCGTGAAAAATATTATGCTATTTTCAGACAGCAGTTCTTAGGCAATTCGGAAAATGCCGCCAAATGTAAAATCCTGAATTCAGATGTACTTGATTTTGATTACGATAATGTTACCCATGTCTTAAAAGCATCTTCACACGATTTTTTAGAAATTGAAAACAAAGCTTTGGGTTACCGTATCCGTTACAAGCTAACCAACTTTAATTACAATCCCTCAATTGCTATATTATATTATGAAGGAATCTCTACTTTCGAAGATCTGAAGGGAACTGAAAACCAAAAAAACAAATGGCGTAAGCAACGGCAGTTGGCCTATCTTGGTTCGAGCATGCATTTTTACCGGGCAGCAATCAAAGATAGTCTTACAGAAGAAAACTTTGTTGTGATGCGCCTAATCCGTAAACCTAATCCCAATTATCACGGCGGACCAAATAATAAATACCTGCAAAGCCTTGTCAATAAACCTTTAGAAAGGACCGACTTTTTTAAACTTACCGATCAGGAAGGTTTATTTGCCATAGGCTATACGGATTGCCTGTATGTTATGTATACGAAAAAGGCGCAAGATCCGTCCAACAATTCATTCCAGGCATTCAATATGCCTAATAATGCTACAACCATTGTCTCCTTCGATGAGCCGCATGCTTTTTTTGACAATAACGGAATTATTGCCACTCCACATGCTATCGTATATGAAGGAGATTGGGGCATCAGCCGCGTTGCCGAAATGTTGCCGGTTGATTATGAGCCGGTGGTGGATAAGAAATGAGTCTGAATCAGAATTTTCAGAATTAAAAGATTTACAGAATATTGTCTGAACTCGAATTAAACAAATTAAGTGAATTATCAGAATGAAAAGGCAATTAAATAAATTCAAAAATTTCGAGTTCAGACAAAAATCCCGATTAATCCGAAAAATCCAATAAAATCCCAGTTCAGACAAACAAAAAACCCCGTTCCAAAAGAAACGGGGTTTTAATATTACTTACAATACTGCAAAATTACTTTTGCTCTTCCTGTTCGGGTTTTTTGCTTTCGCCTTTCCTGTCGGTAATTTTGATCTCTTTGGTTTCGGTATCAAAATCAACTACCATTACGTCGCCTTCGGCTAATTCACCTTTAAGGATCTCTTCGGCAATAGGGTCTTCCAGGTATTTCTGGATGGCGCGTTTAAGCGGTCTTGCCCCAAATTGCGAATCGTAACCTTTATCGGCAATAAACTCTTTGGCAGCTTCGGTAAGCTCAATTTTGAAACCTAAGCCATTTACACGGCTAAACAGGTAAGCAAGCTCGATATCGATGATCTTGAAGATCTCTTCTTTACCTAATGAGTTAAATACGATAACATCATCAATACGGTTCAGGAACTCAGGTGCAAAAGCACGTTTCAAAGCGTTTTCGATAACACCGCGTGAGTGGCTTTCGGCCTGTAAAGTTTTAGCATTGGTGCTGAAACCTACACCCTGACCAAAGTCTTTCAACTGACGGGCACCGATGTTTGATGTCATGATGATGATGGTATTCCTGAAATCAACCTTGCGGCCTAATGAATCAGTCAACTGACCTTCATCCAACACCTGCAACAGGATATTGAATACGTCAGGGTGAGCTTTTTCAATCTCATCCAACAATACTACAGCATAAGGTTTACGACGAACTTTTTCAGTTAACTGACCACCTTCTTCGTAACCAACGTAGCCCGGAGGCGCGCCCACTAAACGGGATACCGCGAATTTCTCCATGTACTCGCTCATATCAATCTGGATCAAAGCATCCTCAGTGTCAAACATAAAGCGGGCAAGCTCTTTGGCAAGCTCGGTTTTACCAACACCGGTAGGACCTAAGAATATGAATGAACCAATAGGTTTTTTAGGATCTTTCAAACCTGCACGGGTACGTTGTATAGCACGGGTAAGCTTTTTGATAGCTTCATCCTGACCAATGATCTTGCTGGCAACAGTATCGCTCATGTGCAACAGTTTCTGACTGTCGGCCTGGCCTACACGTTGTACAGGGATGCCAGTCATCATGGATACTACTTCGGCAACATTATCTTCGGTTACAGTGTAACGTTTTGATTTTGTTTCGGCTTCCCAAACAGCTTTTGCCTGGTCAAGTTCAACTAACAAATTCTTTTCGGTATCACGTAGCTGAGCAGCTTCCTCATATTTCTGGCTGCGAACAACTTTGTTTTTCTCAATCTTGATCTGCTCTATCTTTTGCTCAATATCTAAAATGTTTTGAGGCACGTGGATATTGGTTAAATGAACACGTGAACCGGCTTCATCAAGCGCGTCGATAGCCTTGTCCGGTAAAAACCTGTCGGTGATGTAACGGGTGGTTAAGTTAACGCAAGCATTGATAGCTTCAGGAGTATAAGTAACACCGTGGTGTTCTTCATATTTATCCTTAATGCGGTTCAGTATCTCGATAGTTTCAGTCGGTGTAGCCGGCTCAACCATTACTTTCTGGAAACGACGGTCCAAAGCACCATCTTTTTCAATGTACTGGCGGTATTCATCTAAAGTGGTTGCGCCAATGCATTGTATCTCTCCCCTCGCCAAAGCTGGTTTAAACATATTTGATGCATCAAGCGAACCTGAAGCACCACCAGCACCTACAATAGTATGGATCTCGTCAATAAATAAAATTACATCAGGTGATTTTTCCAATTCGTTCATTACCGCTTTCATACGCTCTTCAAACTGGCCGCGGTATTTGGTACCGGCAACCAATGAGGCTAAATCAAGTGTAACTACACGCTTATTGAACAATACACGTGATACTTTGCGCTGAACAATGCGTAATGCAAGGCCTTCGGCAATGGCCGATTTACCTACGCCCGGTTCACCTATTAGTATAGGATTGTTCTTTTTACGGCGCGATAGAATCTGTGATACCCTTTCGATCTCTTTTTCACGACCAACAATAGGGTCAAGCTTGCCATCTTCGGCGGCGCGGGTTAAATCGCGGCCAAAGTTATCAAGCACCGGTGTTTTTGATTTAATGTCAGATACTTTTTTAGGCTGGCTAAATGACTCTTCTTCTTTAAAATCATCGTCGCCGCCTGTAGGTGATCCCGGCATTTCGTCAGTAACATCATTTTTATGTGATTCAACTTCCCCTTTAAATACCTCGTAGTTTACGTTAAACTGTACCAGGATCTGTGAGGCAATGTTGTCTTCATCGCGAAGGATAGACAGCAGCAGGTGCTCTGTACCAATCACATCGCTTTTAAATATTTTGGCTTCCAGATAAGTTATCTTCAATACCTTCTCGGCCTGTTTTGTTAACGGGATGCTACCGATATGTACGTTTGTTCCAATAGTTCCCTTTACTGCATCCTCAACGGCGCGGCGAAGTTTTGCGGTATCAACGTTCAATCCCTTCAGCAATTTAATTGCTACACCATCCCCATCGCGGATAAGCCCAAGCAAAAGATGTTCAGTACCAATATAGTCATGCCCAAGGCGTAATGCCTCTTCCCTGCTATATTGAATAACATCCTTTACCCTCGGCGAAAATTTAGCTTCCATATATACCTTTCTAATTATTGAACGCCCTAATGTATAAATTATGTTTTTACAAATTACGACGCCTGTTTACTTTCATCAACAATATTGCCAACATTTAATGCTTTGCAGAAACAGACATTGTAATGATACGCAATGTATCAAAGTTTGGCATCAATCAACAGTTTTTATCTGAAAAGCCCGCTAACAAGCATTTTTTTTACAATATACGAACGAAACTTACCTGTTTGATATAAATATCCTAAAAAAGTTTAAACAAATTTCAAATATTTAATAACATTTCCACCTTTTAAGGCATTTCGTCATAAACATGACAATTAGGCATTAGCCATCAGGTATCGTCATATAACTTATATACGGGAAACCCGTAGTGATGGTTGTGCCCTTCGCTTAAGATTCAATTAAATTTAAATTAACATTATAACTCAAAAAACAACTTAAAATTACTATCCCCCAAATCATTAATCTACAGCTTCCGTTTCATCTATTTTAGCCATATTTGAATTTCTATTTATTGATCCAATTATAATGGCAGACGAAAAGATAATTTTTTCAATGGCCGGGGTTAGCAAAGTTTATCCCCCGCAAAAAACAGTATTAAAAAACATATACCTGTCGTTTTTTTACGGCGCAAAAATTGGCGTTATCGGTTTAAATGGTTCCGGTAAATCGTCATTGCTCAAAATTATTGCAGGTATTGATAAAACTAATATAGGCGAAGTGGTGTTTTCACCGGGTTATACCGTTGGCTACCTGAGCCAGGAACCGGAACTTGACCCTGAAAAAACCGTGCGCGAAATAGTTGAGGAAGGTGTTTCTGAAACTACTGCCTTATTAAAGGAGTACGAGGAGATCAACGAAAAATTCGGTCTTCCTGAATATTACGAAGATGCCGATGCCATGGAGAAACTCATGAACCGCCAGGGTGAATTGCAGGATAAAATTGATGCTGTAAACGCCTGGGAATTGGACAGCAAACTGGAACGCGCAATGGATGCCCTCCGCTGCCCGGAGCCTGATACCAAAATTTCAGTACTATCAGGAGGCGAGCGCCGTCGTGTGGCATTATGTCGCCTGTTATTAAAAGAACCGGATGTTTTGTTGCTGGATGAACCTACCAACCACCTTGATGCTGAATCTATTGATTGGCTGGAACAACATTTACAACAATATAAGGGAACAGTTATCGCGGTAACGCACGACAGGTATTTCCTCGACAACGTAGCCGGCTGGATCCTGGAGCTTGACCGTGGAGAAGGTATCCCATGGAAAGGAAATTATTCCTCATGGCTTGATCAAAAAGCCAAACGTTTGGCCCAGGAAGAAAAGAGCGAAAGCAAACGTCAGAAAACCCTGGAACGCGAGCTGGAGTGGGTACGCATGGGCCCTAAAGGCCGCCACGCTAAATCAAAAGCACGTTTAGGTAATTACGAAAAACTGGCATCCGAGGAGACTAAAGAACGTGAAGAAAAACTGGAGCTGTTCATTCCGCCAGGTCCGCGTTTGGGTAACGTAGTGATCGAGGCCAATAACGTAAGTAAATCTTATGGCGATAAATTATTGTTCGATAACCTGAGCTTCTCTTTGCCACCAGCAGGTATAGTTGGTATCATAGGCCCTAACGGCGCCGGTAAAACCACCCTGTTCCGTTTAATCACCGGGCAGGATCAGCCCGATGCCGGTACTTTCCGTGTAGGTGAAACGGTTGCTTTAGGCTATGTTGACCAGATGCATGATGATCTTGACCCTAACAAATCTGTTTGGGAAAACGTAACCGGTGGTTTGGAAACTATTATGGTGGGTAACCGCCCGCTTAACTCAAGGGCATATGTATCCAAGTTTAACTTTAACGGTGCCGATCAGCAGAAAAAGGTAGGTGTACTATCAGGCGGAGAGCGTAACCGTGTACATCTTTCCATCACACTCAAAAAAGGATCAAACGTATTGCTGCTGGATGAGCCAACCAACGATATCGACGTAAACACCCTACGTGCATTGGAAGAGGCACTGGAAAACTTTGGCGGCTGTGCCGTAGTGATCAGCCACGACCGCTGGTTCCTTGACCGTATCTGTACGCATATCCTGGCCTTTGAAGGTAACTCACAGGTTTACTTCTTTGAAGGCAACTATTCTGATTATGAAGAAAACAGGAAGAAACGTTTGGGCGATGTTGCTCCGAAAAGGATCAAGTATAAGAAGTTGACAGCGTAAAAACTTCATCTAAAGGTCGCATCTAACACAATTGATGCGGCCTTTGCTTTTATTTCTTAATTGCGGTTGTATAAGATGCTATATATAATAGAAAAACTTCAATACCTATTAAATAAATACGGGTTTGAACGGAGGTCAAAACCTTTGGAACAGAATATTTTAAACGCCCTTCCTTTTCAACTACCTGAAGACTATAAATATTACCTCGAAAATTACGGACCGTTTGGAGAGTTTATTGGCGAAAACTTTGTGCGCCTATGGCCAGGCGAAGAACTTGCAGAAGCAAATGATGGTTATGAATTTCCTGAATACAGGCCTGGTATATTAGGTATTGGCACCAACGGCGGAGGCGAATTCATTGGCATCCAATTTAGAAAAGATGGAACTCATCGTATCATTCTTTCAGATTTTCTTAATGAAGAAGAAAAATACTTTATTGAAATCGGCACATCTTTTTTAGATATGCTTATTCGATTGGATAATGGCAGAAATTGGTTTGAGTAAACCATAAACAACAATCTGCCGCGGGTTTAGCGTAGCAGTGAAAAAAGCAAAGGGACATTCTGCATTGTAGAATGTCCCTTTATATATTATACAAGCGTATAATCAGGTCACTATTTTATCCCGTAATGATCATTCATCAATTTCTCAAACAAACCGCCCGGTAAAATCGCTTTTAACGTAGGCACAATAGTTTGGCCAACCTGCCCAACAAGGTAACGGTGTTTAGGGCTTGATGAAGCTACTATCGAAACCAGTTTTTTAGCTAACGATTCCGGACTTGGGGCGATGCTTTCGTCTTTCTCCATAGCGGCAACAGCTGCGTTGTATTCAGTTTCCAGTTTATCGTTTTTGATAGGGAATTTAATTTTAGCGCGGTTTTGGCTAAAGTCAGATTTAAAATCCCCTGGGTTAAGCAGCGTTACTTTAACTCCAGTATTACGCAGTTCCATCCTCAAGCTTTGCGAATAACCTTCGATAGCGTATTTAGAAGCGCTATACATACCCTGGTATGGCAAACCGAATAAACCGGCCAATGAGCTGATGTTTACAATAAGGCCCTGGCCTTTTTCGATCATACCCGGCAATACTGCCGAACTAACACGGATCACACCAAAAAAATTAACCTCAAATTGCTGCTTGGCGCTCTCAACCGGCATAGCATAAGCCGGACCAGTTACACCGTTGCCGGCATTGTTCACCAATACGTCAATTTTTCCTTCGGCCTTAATAATGGTGTCGATTGCTGCCTTTACCGAAGCATCGTCGGTAACATCAAGTTGAACAGGTTTAAACGATACAGATTTCATGCGGTCGAGGTTACGTGATGAGCCGTAAACCGTATGGCCTGCCGCCTGCAATGCACTGGCACAAGCTAAGCCAATACCAGAAGATGCTCCTGTTACTAATATTACCTTTTTCATTGTTTGTAAGGGTGAGTTGTTTTATTGTTTATTGATTTGATGATGCCGTTTTTTGGCAACGTAAAGATGTGAATTTATAATGCAGCAAAACAAGGGGATAGCTTAAAAATAATGCTGGCTACATGAAAAATTCATGATAATTGGCTTAAAGTTGACCTGTCAGTCTGAGCCTGTCGAAGACTCGCGCGCAGAGGCCTGCCCACCATGCTTCGACAAGCTCAGCATGACATCTGCTTTTGCCGTGTTGAGGAACGACTTTACGCCTCCTTTATCCCCTCTTCACCCGGCGCATGGATCTGCTGTAATGATAACGGGATCAATTTCTTAGTTTTCAGATAAGTAATGCCAACTATAATCATCGTCATGCTCCCACCAAATAACACCGAGGGAACTGTACCCAGCAGTTGCGCAGCAGTACCCGATTCAAAAGCACCAATCTCGTTTGAGGAACCGATAAACATTTGGTTCACGGCCGATACCCTGCCGCGCATATGATCAGGCGTTAAAAGTTGCATCAGTGTACCACGAATGATCACACTGATGCTATCAAAAGCTCCTTCAGTAAATATAAATAATAGCGAGAGGTAAAAATTAGTTGATAAACCAAAACATATGATTGACAAACCAAAACCGGTCACCGCAATAAGCAGGTTACGCCACGGCTTGCCCATCGGCGAAAAACGTGTCATCACCAACATAGTTAACACCGCCCCTAATGATGACATCGCCCTCATGATACCCAGTCCCTCAGCACCTACTTTTAATATTTCATTGGCAAAAACAGGCAGCAAAGCCACCGCACCACCAAAAAATACCGAAAACAGATCGAGGCTCATAGCGCCGATCATCATTTTGTTTCCAAACACAAAATGAATCCCTTCCGAAAGGCTTTTCCAGATACTTTCTTTAGGAACATATTGCGCCGGATATTGACGCAGCATGTATACCAATACCAGTGATACTAATAATAAAAATAGGATACAGCTAAACGTAGCGGTAATACCACTTAAGCCCGGTATTACTTTATCCGCATAACCGTATATTAAACCACCTGCTGCCGGGCCCAAAATAGATGCCACCTGCCAGCTGCTACTGCTCCAGGTACTGCCATTTGGATACAATTCTTTTGGGATACTGTTAGCGTAAATGGTGAATGTTGCCGGGCCATAAAAGGCACGCGCCACACCATTACAAAATATCATAGCGTACATAATAGGTACAATCCAACCAGTATGAATAATACCGCTCATGCTTTTGAGTGTTACGGTAAACATCACCAGGGATGTCAGTAACACTCCACTAAAGATCAGCAAAAGCATTTTTCGCTTTTCAGATTTATCGGCGATATAGCCGCCGTACAAAGCAATACCAATAGCCGGAATAGCCTCGCACAAGCCAATAAGGCCGAGGGCTATTTTACTATGGGTGATACTGTAAATATAAAAGCCGAGGACTACGGCTTGCATGGAATATGCAAAGGTGAAACAAAAACGCATGCCTATGTAAGATCTGAAATCTTTATAACGCAATGCTGCAAAGGAGTCTACTTTCCGGGGTTTACTATCGCCTTCTTCGGTCACTATTTATTATTTTTTAGATGTGCCGCAAAGGTAGCTATTTTTGAACCTTGATTTTTAGGATTAGAGGATTATCATGAATTTTATACAAATGGCCAGGGTTCACGCCCATCTTCTAATCCTAAAAATCAGGGTTCCTTACAATCCGTGCTGATCTATCAAATAAATTAACGCTGCCATGCCAGCCGCACCCAGTTCAAGCTCACGTTTGTTCACGTTTTCAAAAACGTCTTTAGCGGTATGGTGCAAGTCGAAATATCGTTGTGAATCCGGGCGAAAGCCGATCAGTACTACGCCTGGTAAAGTTTCTTTCATCGGCTCGATATCAGTTCCTGCACCACCTATGGTCAACTTGTCAACATCGTAAGGTTCCAGTATTGATTTGAAGTTATCGTTTACCTTTTTGATAAAATCTTTTGATACATTGGCAAAGCTGAATCCACGAGGCGTAAAGCCGCCTTCGTCTGTTTCGATTGCCGCAATGTGTTGCTCCTTGTTTTGGGCAGCCAGTTCGGCGTATTTAGTGCCGCCTTTATGACCATTCTCCTCGTTCATGAAAAGCACGGCGCGTACCGAGTTTTTAGGTTTATAACCTACTGCCTTAAAAATGCGCAATACTTCAACCGACTGCATGACTCCGGTACCGTCGTCATGTGCACCTTCGGCCAAATCCCATGAATCAAGGTGGCCGCCAACGGTAATAAATTTGTTAGGATTTTCAGAGCCGGTTATTTCGCCAATAACGTTATATGATTTCACATCAGGCAGTAACTCGCAATTTTGCTTAAAGTATAATTTTGCCGCCGGGAATTTCCTCAACTTAAGCATAGCGCTCAACTTATTGGCTGCTTTTGTAGAGATGGCCGCGGCCGGAATCATTTTGCTGCCCGGTGCAGCAAGGGTAGCGCCGGTATGCGGATAATCATCGATGATTTCAGTAAGCGAACGTACTATTACACCGGCTGCACCAAGTTTGGCGGCTACGGCCGGTCCCATAAAACGCTGATCGCCTGCTGTGCCGTAGGCCATACCTGTTTCAATAAAACGCGGATCGAACGCGCGGTTAAAGAAAACGATCTTTCCTTTCACCACACTCTCGCCAAGACCCTCAAGTTCTTTTATGCTGTTAACCTCGATAACATTAGCTGTAATACCTGCTTTAGGCGTTGCTATTGACATACCCAGGGCAACAATTGGTACCGGGATGCGGGTTTTGCCATCAATAATAGCGGCCTCCTCTTTCGCTCCGCGTACCCAATGCGGCACCATTACTTCCTGCAGGTAAACTTTATCGAAACCATAACCATCCATCAGCTCTTTACTCCAGTCGACAGCCTTTTGAGCATTGGCAGAGCCGCTGAGGCGCTGACCTATGTTTTTGCACAAATAATGGAGATTTTCATAACACCGGCCGTTAACCAATGCTTCGTCATACATTTTGCGGATAGCTAATGAGTCCTGTGCCTTAACTTGTGTGCACAGCAATGCAGCAACAGAAAATAATAAAGTAAATTTCTTCATATATAAATAGTAAGATCAGTTTTAACAAATGTACTATTTGAGCAGTAAAGAGCGAAGAGCGGCGGGAACTATAATTAAAAGAAGGCATTCAAACCACAAAACGCTAAAAAACCAATAACTACGGGGTGGGCTGGCCTGGCCCTCCTGAGCCTGCCGAAGGGTCGCGCGCAGAGGCCCCCACCATGCTTCGAGAGCCAACCCATGACATCTGTTTTTACTCGTCATACAAACAAAAAAGCAAAATGATGACGATTAATCCCTTAAGATATCTTATCCCAACTCAACCCTGCGTTCTTTACTTCAAAGGCATGATGCAAAATCTGGTTTTCAGGATGCGCCAGTTGCGGGTCTTTTTCAAAAATGGTTTCAACACATTTGCGTACCTTGAAAAGTAACTCCTGATCGGTAGCCAGGTTGGCCAGTTTCAGATCAACTACGCCACTTTGCTGGGTGCCTTCAATATTGCCGGGCCCCCGCAACTGCAGATCTATCTCCGAAATTTCAAAACCATTGTTGGTTTTTACCATGGTGTCCAGCCTGATCTTGCCGTCGTTGCTCAATTTGTGACTGCTCATCAAAATACAATAGGATTGTTCCGCCCCGCGCCCAACCCGGCCTCTTAGCTGGTGCAATTGCGATAGCCCAAAACGCTCGGCATTTTCAATGATCATCACCGAAGCATTTGGTACGTTTACCCCTACTTCTATTACGGTAGTGGCCACCATGATCTGCGTTTCGCCTTTAATAAAACGCTGCATTTCAAAATCTTTCTCGGCAGGCTTCATTTTGCCGTGTACAATACTAAGCCGGTAGTCAGGCAGCGGAAACTCGCGCGACATGGCCTCGATACCGTCCTGCAGGTTTTTAAGGTCGAGCTTTTCACTTTCCTGGATCAGCGGATATACTACATAGATCTGCCTGTCCAATGCTATCTCCCGTTTCATAAAACCAAACATCCGCAAGCGCTGATTTTCATAAAAATGAACCGTTTGGATAGGCTTACGCCCGGCCGGCAACTGGTCAATAACTGACACATCAAGGTCGCCATATAGTGTCATGGCCAGTGTACGGGGGATAGGTGTAGCCGTCATCACCAATATATGCGGCGGAACAGCGTTTTTTCGCCAAAGTTTGGCCCGCTGCTCCACACCAAAGCGGTGTTGTTCATCAATTACCACAAAGCCAAGATTTTTAAACTGTACTTTGTCTTCAATAAGGGCGTGTGTGCCAACCAGTATTTTAAGTATACCTTCTTCAAGCTTCTGATGCAATACCTTACGGTCCTTTTGCCTGGTTGAACCGGTTAATAAGGCTACTTCAATGAAATCATCGCCCACGAGGCTTTTAATGGTTTGATAATGCTGGTTGGCCAGGATCTCGGTAGGAGCCATAATACAGGTTTGGAAACCATTATCAATAGCTATTAACATGCTCATCAGCGCTACTACGGTTTTACCGCTGCCCACATCACCTTGAAGCAGACGATTCATTTGTATGCCCCGTTGGGTATCCTGTCTTATCTCCTTCAGCACCCGCTTCTGCGGATCGGTTAAGGTAAAAGGCAGCTTGTGATGATAAAACTCATTAAAATAATCACCAACTTTATCAAATACATTCCCTTTAAACTTTTGCGTATGAAGCAGTTTATTTTTAAGTAATTTAAGCTGAAGCAGAAACAACTCTTCAAACTTCAAACGGTGTAATGCTTCATTAAGAAGTGTAGCATCAGCCGGGAAATGAATGTTGCGGTAAGCATCGGCCCGGTTCAGGAGTTTAAACTGGTTTATAATGTATAAAGGCAGGTTTTCGCGGATGTCCTTAGCATGCAGATCAAGCAATACAGCGGTAAGTTTTTGAATCCCTTTGCTATCCAGCGAAAACTGTTTGAGCTTTTCTGTTGAGTTGTAAACAGGTTGTAAGGATAGGTTGCCCTGTTTTTGGGCACCCGGCATATATAACTCCATTTCGGGATGCGCCATCTGTGGCATCATGTTAAAAAAGCCTGGCTTACCAAACAGGGTATAAACTTTACCGGGGATAATGGTTTTCTCTATCCAGTTAATGCCCTTAAACCATACCAGCTCAATAATACCAGTATCATCTTTGGCTTTTACCACCAGGCGGCGGCTTTGCTTTTCGCCAACAATTTCTTTGTTGATAATCCGGGCAAGCACCTGTACATAAGGCAGTTCTTCGCGAATCTCCCGTACCTTGTAAAAGCGGGTACGGTCAATATACCTGAACGGGAAATGGCGCAACAGATCTTCAAAGGTGTGCAGTTCAAGTTCCTTTTTCAAAACCTCGGCCCTCGACTGGCCTACACCTTTTAAATATACAAGTGGGGTTTGAAAAGGGTTCATTGATTATAGCAATTTAAGTCTCTGTCTGTGGTAGTTGGAGAATTATAGATTGTGCTGTTTTTAAAAATGATAATACTTGACAAAGCTAAATTGAAGAATTTACAGAATGCAAAGAGAAACCAATGAACCCTTCAATCAATTTGATCCAGACCCCGATTATTCAAAATCCGAAATCGAAAGTACCAATTCCGAAATCAACACCGGGGCGTTGCCTGCGGCCGGGCTATCCGCTCATACGCTTGCAGGCCTTAGGCCGCAGGCTTGTACCCGCTTCTATCCCTAACGCGTTTAGTCCGAATCAGAATTTAGGAATTTACAGGATGCTAAAAGAATCCAATAAATCCTGAAATCGAAAATCCGAATTCCGAAATCAAAATATTATTTAACCGCGATAACCGAGATCTCAACATTTACTCCCTTAGGCAAAGCTGAAACCTGGATAGTTTCTCGGGCCGGAAAATCGGCAGTAAAATAGGTTCCGTAAACTTCGTTAACCTGTACGAAATTTTGCAGATCGGTTAAGAAGATACTGGTTTTTACTATGTTATCGAAACCTAAACCGGCTTCGGTTAAAATAGCTTTGATATTTTCCATTACCTGCGCAGCCTCAGCTTTGATGTCACTGCCGATAAGTTCGCCGCTTAGCGGATCGATAGGAATCTGGCCCGAAACAAATAAAAAACCGCCGGCTAAAGTAGCCTGGCTATATGGCCCTATAGGGGCAGGTGCATTGTTGGTATTGATGATTGTTTTCATTTTTTAAGTATAAATACCTGTACCAGTTTCCAGATAATCCCGGCCAGGAACATAATTATAGCCAATGCATTGATAAAATGCATTACCCTCAAATTAAAATTATCAGGTCTGTTAGGGTCTTTTTTTCTGAAGAAATACATTACACAAACTTACATAAAATTTTGCCTCTGTAAACCTATAGCTATTATATAAGGTATGGCTATCAAATACAAAACCTTATAAAATAAAGAAGGCTCCGGGTTATCCGGAGCCTTCGCAAACAATATTTAATCAAATATTATTTCTTTTTGAATTGAACACGACGGTTAAGTACGCGGCCTTCTTCAGTTGAGTTGTCAGCAATTGGGTTAGTTTCACCGTAACCTTTTACTTTCACTTTCTTAGCATCAACACCAGAGTTAACTAAGTAAGTTTTTACTGAGTTAGCACGGTCTTTTGATAAAGATAAGTTGTGAGCAGCAGTACCTTCAGATGAAGCGAAACCGTCAACTTCAACAGCTGAACCAGATGAACGCAAATCAGCTGAAGTTGCATCTAACACTGGGTAAGATGAAGTACGTAATACTGAGCTGTCAAATTCAAACTGGATGTTTGAGTAAGCAGTAGCAGCCGGAGCAGCAGTTGAATCAGCTTTAGGGAATACGATAACGCAACCAGAACCATCAACTACGCTACCTGCAGCAGTACCTGGGCATTTGTCAAACTGATCAGCAACACCGTCACCGTCAGAGTCTTTTTTCAGGTCGTTAACAGCAGTTTCAACGTTAGCAACACGGCCTTTTAAAGCTTCAACTTCCTGACGCAAAGCTGCATCATACAGTTCGTCATACATCATAGCAACCGGGTTAACCCACTCCAATACTGGCTTTGATTTTGAACCTAAAGTGAATTCTAAACCAGCGTAACCGTATGAGTAGTGGTCTTTAGTAGGATACTTCCTATTGAAACCATCAAGGTTATCACCGTCAACATAATTTTGAGTATAACCTAAATCTAAAGCAACGGCATCGCTTAAACGGAATTTCACACCTGCACCTACAGGGATAACCAATTCCTTTACGTAATGGGTACCATCAGTACCGTTGTTTTTGAAATGACCGGTTACTTGGGTTCCATTGTTAATCCTTGTAATAGTTGGATCGTACATCGCTAAACCAAAACCACCTTTAAAGTAGAAGTTAACAGCATTTTTACGACGAATGAAATCGATAGTAGCAACGTTAACAACCGCACTTAAGCTTCCCTGCCAAAATTTGGTATCATAGCTAACATAACTATCACGATAAGTACCGCCGGTACCATCATTTTCGCCTTTAATTTTACCGCCGTTCAGGTCTAATTGTAAAGCAAAAGAATGTGCTAATTGCTCTTTCAATGAAATACCATAACCAAGGCTAAGTTTTTTCTTTTGGAAATCGCTTGAACCACCGGTTGCTAATGATTGTGAGGTAACACCACCATTTACACCAATGCTAAATTTCCTGTACTGGCCTAAACCACCAAATACCTTAGCGGTTGAGGTTTCAGATGACGTTGTAGTTGCCGTTGTTTTGGTTGAATCGGTTTGCGCGTTCGCCAAACCTGCAACCATCAAAGAAGCAAATGACAATGCGACTGTTTTCTTTAATGTAGAATAATTCATAGTTTTTAAGATTAAACGATTTTAATTGTGATTTTTTTCAAATTTAGTAATTATGTTTGAATCCATGACCAAACATTGTTCCAAAAATTGTAATAGTTACACAAATAACTAAAAAAAAATGATTTAATAAAATATTCAACCGATAAATATGAAATATCTGCCGATAAAAAATAGCTTATTTACAAATAATAGAAAAAATTTCGTTTCAAGAACAAAACCCAATTCAATCGCTATTTTTCATGCCAATGACGAGTTCCCGCGCAGTGGTGATCAGGCATTTATGTTTAAACAAAACCCGGATTTTTTTTACCTAACGGGCATTGATCAGGAACAAAGCATCCTGGTTTTGTACCCCGATTGTCCTAATAAAGCATACAGAGAAGTACTTTTTTTAAGACAAACCAACGAACATATAGCCATTTGGGAGGGCCACAAATACACTAAAGAGGAAGCACGCGAAGCATCGGGCATTGAAAGTATTTTTTGGCTGAATGAATATGATACCATACTCCATAGCATTATTAACTATAGCGAAAATATTTACATCAACACTAATGAAAATGACAGGTACGCCCATACTGTTCCATATCGCGATTACCGCATGTATGAAGCTCTTAAATTAAAGTACCCGCTTCATAATTACACCCGTTCGGCGCCAATTTTACGCGATCTCAGGGTAATAAAGTCAGATATCGAAATAGAGCTCACACAAAAAGCCTGTGATATTACACGTGATGCTTTTGTACGTATTTTAAAATATATCAAACCCGGTGTAACCGAGTATGAAATTGAAGCTGAGATTATTCATGAATTCATCAGGCAGCGTGCTACGGGCCATGCTTACAATCCCATTATTGCTTCGGGCGCCAACGCTATTGTGCTACATTATAATGATAATAACCAGGTATGTAACAAGGGTGATGTAATACTGCTTGATTTTGGTGCCGAATATGGCAACTATAATGCTGATATGACCCGGTCAATACCAGTTAGCGGCCGTTTCACTGAGCGTCAGCGCCAGGTTTATAATGCCGTTTTAAAGGTGATGCGGGAAGCTACAAAACTCATTGTGGCAGGCACCATATGGAATGACTACCAGGAGGAAGTTGGTAAAATCATGACGGGAGAACTTATCAGCCTGGGCTTGCTTGACAGGCATGATGTTGAAAAACAGGATAAGAACGCACCACTGTATAAAAAATACTTCATGCATGGCACCTCGCATCACCTGGGCCTGGATGTTCATGACTATGCAAGCCGATATAAACCTTTTGAGGCAGGGAATATACTAACCTGCGAGCCAGGAATTTACATTGCAGCAGAGGGGTTGGGTATCCGCCTCGAAAACAATATCCTCATTACCAGCACCGGTAATATAGATTTAATGGGCAGCATCCCGGTTGAAGCAGAACACATTGAAGAAATTATGAACAGTTAAAACTCACCTTAAATTTATATAAACAAAAAAGCTCCATCTGTATTTTTTTTTACATTAAGCTATCAAATAACTATACATAAGTATCCACAAAACTATACAGGTTAAAATTTCCGGCCTCCAAAGCTTTAGCTATATCAAGCTGAAGCTTTTTTTTATCGATTCCAGTCATCATTTTTTGTTGAATAAGTTTGTATACTTTTTCGGTCAGCAGCAATTTACGCCTGTTGTTTTGCTTTAAATTGGTGTGTTGTATAAAGGCGGCTATATCCCCGAGCCCCTGGTTTTGAGACGCTATAGTTTTAAAAATGGGCGGCGGCCCATCAACGCTGTGTCCAATGATCTTTTTTAAGTTATTGGAAAAAACATCGGCCCCTTCCCGATCAGCTTTATTGATAATAAAAGCATCAGCAATTTCCATCAAGCCCGATTTAATATGCTGGATCTCGTCGCCTGCCTCAGGCACCAATACAACCAGCGTAATATCGGCAAGGCCGGTAATTTCAATTTCAGACTGACCTACGCCTACTGTTTCAATCAGCACATAATCGAACCCGGAGGCCCTTAGCACATCGGCCATCTCAATAGTTTTTGCTGACAAGCCGCCTAAAGAGCCCCGTGTGGCTAATGATCGGATAAAAACATCGGGATGATTAAAATGGGATGCCATCCTGATCCTGTCACCAAGCAATGAGCCAAAATTAAACGGCGATGTGGGGTCAATGGCCAGTACAGCTACTTTTTTTTCAGCTCTTAAAAGTATATCAATAATACCGTTTACCAGGGTGCTTTTACCTGCACCCGGTGGACCCGTGATGCCAATAACCGGGCAGTTTTTATCAAGCTTAAGGCTTTTAAGCAATGCACCGCTGCCATTAAGATCATTCTCAACGATAGTTAACGCGCGCGCAATTACACGAAAATTTAATTGACCAACGATATTTTGATGCAAGTTCAAAGCAAATGAGGATAACGCTCAAATCTACCTATTATATCACAAACAACTATAAGCAATATTTAAACTACACCGGATGAAATTTGATTCGTTTGCCTGAACTCACAGACATCATATTCTTATTATATTAATGTAAGAAACTAATACTTAGGCAGAAGATTAATAATTGAAAAATATAAATTATTGATCAAATAAATAAGATATCTATAAAACATCATAAATAATAAGATGCACATTAAGTATGCCATGATATAAAATTACATTAACCCTGTAACAGATTTAATCTTATCATTGCAAATTAATGTGTAAGATTTTATCAATCCGCACGTAATTAATTAAAACAATGGCTGATATCAATCATATCAAAACACCTCATATATTAATTAGCAGAGTTGATGCCATTGGAGATGTTGTGCTTACACTCCCCATGGCCGCTTATCTAAAAATATTGCTACCAGGCGCAACAATATCCTTTTTAGGTCGTACCTATACCCAGCCGGTGATTAAAACATGCCAGGCTGTTGATGAATTTATCAATTACGATGAGCTTAAAAAACTATCGGCCGATGAGCAGATGGCTTTTTTAAAAAGCAAAAATATAGATGCAATTATTCATGTATTGCCCAATAAACATATTGCCAGAATAGCAAAACAGGCAGGTATTAAACTCCGGATCGGAACAACCAACAGGATATTTCATTGGCACACCTGTAACAAGCTGGTAAAATTAAGCCGTAAAAAATCAGATCTGCATGAGGCGCAGCTCAACCTGGTCCTCTTAAAACCATTAGGCCTTGAGCATGTACCTTCTTTACCTGAAATTATAGCACATAATAATTTCCAAAATAATGTTGAGCTTACGCCAGCTTTGGAAGCTGTACTTGCAAACGATAAATTTAACCTGATCATTCATCCAAAATCACATGGCAGCGGTATGGAGTGGGGGCTGGATAATTTTGCGGAACTGATAAACCGTTTATCCGGCGGGCAATTTAACATTATTATAACAGGCTCAGACAAAGAAATGGATGTCCTTAAAAACTGGATAAAAACCCTGCCCGTCCATGTATTGGATATGACCGGCAAAATGTCGCTGAGTGAGCTCATTGGTTTCATATTTAATGCAGACGGATTACTTGCTTCGGGTACAGGACCGCTGCATCTGGCCGCGGCGGCAGGTATTAATACGCTGGGGCTGTTCCCTTCTTTACGGCCTATCCATCCGGGCAGATGGGGACCGCTCGGAAAAAAAGCCGGTTATTTGGAAAGCCATACCGATAACCTGGATGTCATAACACCAGATATCGTTGCCGAAAAAATTGCTACATGGTATGATAATAAATTCAGCAATGTATAATACCCATATTAAGAAAGGTATATCCGTAGTAATACCCAATTATAACGGGGCCAGATTATTAGCAGAAAATCTGCCTTCGGTATATGCAGCACTGAAAAGCAGCGGGCTTAATCATGAGATTATTGTTAGCGACGATGCATCAACAGACAACAGTGTTGAATTCATCAGGGCAAACTATCCCGATATTGTCCTGATCTGCAACCATACAAACGCCGGTTTTTCTGTTAACATTAACAGAGGTATAGCCGCGGCAAAGCTCGAATTGGTATTGTTGCTTAATAGCGATATAAAACCTGGCGAAAATTATTTTGAACAACAAATAAAATACTTTGACCATCCCGATACTTTTGGCGTAATGGGTAAGATCATTGATGAAGGCTCAGGCAATGTTGCCGAATCATGTAAATATCCTTTATTCTCCTTTTTTAAGGTCAACCATTTTAAAAATATATCCATTGATTTCGCCGCTGAGGCTTACTCATACTATCTAAGCGGGGCCAATGCACTGGTAAGCCGCGATAAGCTTAACGAGCTTAACGGTTTTAACGAGATTTTTTCACCATTTTATCATGAAGATATCGACCTGTCATTAAGAGCCTGGGAAAATGGCTGGAAATGTTATTATGAGCCCAAAGCTGTTTGTTTCCATGCCGTTTCGGCAACTATAAAATCACATAATTCAAAAAAAAACATCAAAACTATCAGTACCCGCAATAAACTGCTGCTTCATTATTTTCATTTGGATGATATGCGCCTTTATATTTGGCAAATAATAACCATATTATCATTACCGCTGAAATGGCTTGCTGGCAAAGCTTATTATTTACAGGCATACCGCCTTTATTTGCAAAGGTTAAATGCCATGAAAGTTTATAAGCTCGCTTTTAAACAACATGCTGTCCAAAGGCAACGTTATATCCCGTATACAATAATTAAAAAACAAATAAAGACCGCACTCGATCAAATTTTAAACGCACAAACGAAATAATCATGCTCCCAGGGTTTATAAAGCAAGTTGAAAAACCTTTTTATCAATACAGGTATTCCGTTTGCACACTGATAACACGTAAACAGGAATATATGGAAATGCTTGATACTTTTATCAAAAGCGGTTTTTCCGAAGATATTTGTGAGTACCTGATAATTGACAATACCGAGACCAATCAAATGGATGCTTACCAGGGCATCAACTCTTTTTTACAAAGGGCCAAGGGCGAATATATCATCATTTGTCATCAGGATATTTTGCTTATTGAAAATGAAAGCAATATCCAAAACCTTGATAATCGCATTGCCGAAATGGATGTTCTGGACTCAAACTGGGCGATATTGGGAAATGCGGGCGCCGCGGCAAGGTTATATGACCGATTGGCTATAAAAATAGCTTACCCAAATGGGTTTATTGACCTAAAAGGTAATTTACCTCAACAGGTTTGCAGTATTGATGAAAACTTTATGTTAGTAAAGAGCGGCGCAAATCTCTCTTTATCCGGCAATATCGGCGGGTACCACTTGTATGGCCTTGACATTTGCACGGTAGCCGCGGTTTTGGGTTACAACGCATACGTAATTGATTTTTTACTTATTCATAAAAGCATGGGCAATATTGCCGACGGCACATTTGACAAAGCTTTAATAACTACAAAAAAAAAATACGTCGCCTTTATGAAAGGACGTTATGTAAATACAACAATCGCGAAGTTTTACGTTTCAGGTTCGAAGATCAGGAACATTCTGTTTAATACGCGTGTGTTCAGGAGGATAATTAAAACAGCCGAAGAAATAAAAACGCATCTGCAACGTGGCTGAAAATTCCTTAACTTAAATGGAGCAAAAATTAATATCTATTGCACTCTGTACTTACAATGGTGAAAAGCATCTTGCTGAACAATTGGATAGTATTGTTAACCAGACTTATAAAAACCTCGAAATTGTTATTGTTGATGACTGCTCAACGGACAACTCTTATAACATTGCTTTGGGCTATGCTGAAAACGATAAGAGGATTAGGTGTTTCCGGAATAAAACTAACTTAGGCTTTAATAAAAATTTTGAGAATGCGCTTAATTTAACCACCGGCGATTATATAGCTATCAGCGATCAGGACGATATCTGGATGGATACTAAAATCTATGAGCTGTTGAATAACATTGGTGACAACTGGCTTGTTTTTTCAAATTCCGTCTATATAGAAGATGATGGTACAGTAACGGATAAACCGTTGCTATTAAATTTTAAGTATCTGCAAAGAAACTACATGGCATTTCTTTTAGGTAATTTTGTTACCGGGCACACAACTTTAATGGCAAGGGAGTTTTTGGAGCATATTTTTCCTTTCCCCGAAAATGGCTATTATGATTGGTGGATGGGTTTTGTAGCAAGTTATAATCATAAGTTGAGATATGTTGATAAAATATTAACGCAATACCGCATTCATGAGAAATCGGTGATTCAACAGAGCTTAGCAGCAGATGCGGAAAAACAAAAAAAGTTATACTTTGCCCTTAACAGCACCATGCAGTCAAACTATTTGACATATAAGGGATTAAACAATAGTGATAAAAAATTCATTCTTAATCTTAAAAAAGCATATCACCAGGTAAACTATCCTTATTATAATCTTAAACTTATACATTTACTTTATAGCCAATATTTAAATCTGTTTCCTTACCTCAAAAAAAGGAAAGGAATATCCAGGCTATTATTTGTACTGAAGTATGCCCGAAGGGTAAAAGAATAATTACAACTAAAACATATATCCTTTAATGCAAGAACTAACTATCGTTACAGGGAAATCGCTTAAAGCTATAAATACGGGCTGTATTCGCTTCGCCTTCTTTTAAAAGCAATTTCCTGCTATCGGTTAGCTGTCCGGTTTTTTTATTAAAGTATATATTAGCTTTGCATTTTTAAAATTATTTAATGAAGATTTATTTCAGGCTTCTGTCATTTGCCCGTCCAATAGGAAAATTCGCGTTTCCTTACTTTATATGTACTTTGCTGTCGGTAATATTTAACACGCTCAATATAGCGCTGCTTGCACCGCTGCTTACCACAATTTTTGACAAGCATGCCGCAACTGCCGTAATAGTTAAGCCTCAAAACTGGTGGGACCCGATTAAGGATTTTGAATTTCTTGCCCATACAGCCAATCAGCATTATGGACCGCTTGGTGCTTTAAAGTTTGTTTGTACAGCAATTGTATCATCAGTGTTGTTAAGCAACGTATTCAGGTATTTATCGCAGCGAATAATGGAAAACCTGCGTATTTACACACTACTTAACCTGCGCCGCACCGTATTTAATAACGTAATGAACCTGCATTTGGGATACTTTAGTAACGAGCGCAAAGGCGATATCCTATCAAAAATTTCGGCAGACGTACAGGTGGTGCAATTTTCGGTCACCGGTACTTTACAGGTTGCTTTCAAAGAACCTTTTCAATTGATAGCCTACCTGGTAATGCTGTTTGTAATATCCGTTAAATTAACTCTATTCTCCATGCTGATAATCCCGATTTCAGCATTTATCATATCGAGGATAGTGAAACGCCTTAAAGAACAGGCCGCCGAATCGCAGCAAACTTACAGTAACATGATCAGCAATCTGGATGAAGCTTTATCGGGCATTAAGATCATCAAAGCATTTAATGCTGTTCCGTTTATAAAAAACCGTTTCGATCACGAAAACAGGGAATATTCCAGAATTACCCGTTCAATGGCCAAGAGACAGCAAATGGCCTCGCCTGTGTCTGAGTTTTTAGGAGTTTTGATGGTTGCCGGCATCGTGCTATACGGCGGCTCGTTAATTATAAGTGGCACCGGCACACTGGCCGCCTCCGACTTTATCGTTTATATTGCCCTGTTTTCGCAGGTTATGCGCCCGGCCAAGGCCATATCAGATTCATTCAGCAATATTCATTCGGGTATAGCAGCGGGCGAACGCGTATTGGCACTGATAGATGAGAAACCGCTAATTGTTGACGCACCAAATGCAACAGAACTTACCGGATTTGAGGACAAGGTTAAATTTGAAAACGTATCATTTGCCTATACTGTTAAACCTGATGTTAAACAAGCTGCAGACAGCAGTAAACCACTGTTGGAAACCGAAAAGTATGTACTAAAAGACATTAACTTCGAAATACCGAAAGGAAAAACTGTGGCCCTCGTTGGGCCATCGGGCGGGGGGAAATCAACTTTAATGGATTTGCTGCCCCGGTTTAGCGAACCCCAGTCCGGGACGATCTCTATCGATGGGAAAAATATCCAAACCGTTACCATGGAATCATTAAGGGCTTTAATGGGAATAGTCAACCAGGAGTCTATTTTATTTAACGATACCATTTTCAACAATATCGCCTTCGGCAAACCTAATGTAACACAACAAGAAGTGGAAGCCGCCGCGCGCATAGCCAACGCCCATAATTTTATTATGGAAACAGCTAAAGGTTACCAAACCAACACAGGTGACCGCGGCACTAAACTATCCGGAGGCCAGCGCCAACGAATCTGTATAGCCCGTGCGGTGTTGAACAACCCGCCAATCATGCTATTGGATGAGGCAACATCTGCACTAGATACCGAATCGGAAAAACTTGTTCAGGAAGCTTTGAATAACCTGATGCAGAACCGGACATCGCTTATAATTGCACATCGTTTAAGCACCATACAAAATGCCGATATCATTCTTGTTCTTGAAAATGGCTGCATTGTTGAACGCGGTTCGCACCTTGAGTTACTGCAAAACAATGGTTTATACAGGAAATTGATAGACATGCAGGCGTTTAACAGCGGGGAATGAGTTTTAGTCAGAAGTTTCAAGTCTTGAGTCCTAAGCTATAACTTCAAGTATTAATTTGGTTATATCTGATAAATCTCCGACTTTGAACTTTCGACTTAAGACTTAAAAACTTAATACTCCCCTATCGATAGCATCACCAGGGTACAGGCATACGCAGTTTCAATGCCTTTTTCATTGGCCTTGCGCCTCAGTTCGGTATTTTCTGTTCCGGGGTTAAATATAATGCGTTTGGGATTCGTATTCAATATGTAATCATATAGAGGAGGTTGGTTTTGCGGCCCAACATACAGCGTTATGGTATCGATATCATGATGTATGGTTTCAGGTTTTTCGATAGGGACACCGGCAACCTCGCCTGTTTTTATGCCAACGTTAACAATGGTATGTCCGCGTTCAACCAGGCGGGTAGCAGCTAAGTTGGCGTACCTGCTGGTATCGGGTGTTGCCCCTAATATTAATGTTTTCTTATCAGCCATTAATCATCCTGTTTAATAGAGCAATTTGCGCGGAATGATAAATATGATGTTGGATCAAACCGTTCACCTGTTGCTCATAAGTTTCACCTGTCCCTAACTCCCTGTCCTGCTTTCCCATAACAGGTTCACGCCATTTTTCCTCCGGAAAATTTTGGATAAAGCCCGCCAGATTTACGTTAACCAGTTTTAAATCTTCAACAATCCATTTCCACTTTTGTTCGTCGGGCAGGCCGGGCTCGGGCCAGTCACCGCGCACCGGCAGCTGGGCTTCCATGCCGTTCATGCGGTCCATTACTTCTTCTGTCCAGCCTACCATATGCAGTATAATACCTGCTATGTTATGGATTGAACCGGCAGGCTTTTCATAAGCCGCTTCAAAGCTGATACCGTCAACGATGGAATAAACCGAGGGGCCATACCATGGCTCACCGGATAAAACGCTTTCGAGCTGGTTAAATAATTTTTGAGAAGTTGTCATGATAATATTTTTAAAGCAGCAGTTGCACAATTAATCCCATCAATAGCAGCAGAAATTATACCACCCGCGTAACCAGCCCCTTCTCCGCAGGGAAATAAACCGGCAACCTGCGGATGCTGTAAAGTTTCCCTATCGCGCGGAATTTTAACAGGCGATGATGTACGCGATTCAACACCTACCAAAATGGCTTCGTTGGTATAATAGCCTTTCATTTTTTTTCCGAATACCGGTAGTGCTTTACGCAAACGTTCATTGATCCAACCAGGTAAAACTTCAGTTAATTCTACGCTTTTGGTACCGGGCAAATAGGAGTTAACCGGCAAATCGGCAGATAAACGGCCCTGCACAAAATCAACCATGCGCTGGCCTGGTGCCACAAGGTTGCCGCCACCTGCTACAAATGCAGCCTGCTCCACCTGCTTTTGAAAGTTGAGCATTTTAAAAGGATCGTTATCATCGCCGGCAACATCCTCTAAATTAATTTGCACCACAGTACCCGAATTAGCAAAAGGATTATTCCGTTTCGAGGGACTCCAGCCGTTAACTACGATCTCGCCTGCTTCAGTTGAACAAGGGGCTATAATTCCACCGGGACACATACAAAAAGAAAACACACCGCGGTCATCAACCTGCTCAAC
This sequence comes from Mucilaginibacter sp. SJ, assembly GCF_028993635.1. Lineage (NCBI taxonomy): Bacteria > Pseudomonadati > Bacteroidota > Sphingobacteriia > Sphingobacteriales > Sphingobacteriaceae > Mucilaginibacter > Mucilaginibacter sp. SJ. The sequence continues at coordinate 4,951,601 of NZ_CP118631.1, read as the reverse complement.
CAAACTGTAATATGATGGCGGCAGATCCGGCCCTCTGTGTTCACAATGGTATTGAGCGCGGTCAATTATTTCCTGCGGATGTTCTATCCTTACTCCCAAAGCAAATGGCTTAGCCTCGATCAGGATATTCTGGCTGTGCAGCATTTCAAACACATCACGTGCCGAGTGACCTGTGGCAAGGATCACAGCATCAGACATGATCTTTTCACCTGCTGATGTCTTTACACCTTTGATCTTCCCAAAGTCAACCAACAGTTGGCTTACTTTAGTATCAAACATGATCTCGCCGCCTGCGTTCAATACGGTTTCGCGCATAGCTGTAATAATCTGCGGCAGTTTATTGGTGCCGATGTGCGGACGGGCGTCAATCAAGATGTCTTCGGCTGCTCCATGGGCCACAAACATTTTAAGCACCTGGTTCACGTCTCCGCGTTTGGTTGAGCGGGTATACAGCTTACCGTCTGAATAGGTACCTGCCCCGCCTTCACCAAAACAATAATTTGATTCGGGGTTAACAAGGCCTTGTTTGTTGATATTAGCCAAATCGCGGCGGCGCTGTTTTACATCCTTGCCCCGCTCAATAACAATTGGTTTTAATCCAAGTTCGATGCATTGCAGGGCAGCAAATAACCCGGCCGGGCCTGCACCAACGATGATTACTGGTCGGCCAAATTGCACATTGGGGTAATTAACAGTAAAAATTTCTGGCTGGTAGGCCTCCTCTATAAAAACCCTCACTTGCATGCGGTAAATCACACGGCGGCCACGCGCATCAATTGAGCGCTTTAAGATTTTTAATGCTGTAATATTTTTCAGTGGAATTTTCAGGGCTGATGCAGCCAACTGCTTCAAAACGGCCTCATCTTCATGTTGTCCGGGCGGGCAAACTATCTCTGTTTCTTTTGTCATGACTGATGCCGGGTTTTTATCCCGGATGATGCAAAGTTAAGAAAAAACCGCCCCCGGCCCCCTAAAGGGGAGCTTTTGATTAGTAATTCTTATAGTACCCATTTTCACCCTGAAGCCATATCATAAATCATGCCTCGCCTCTCTTTTCTTATTCAGCTTCCAAGCGATATATAGTTTTGGGTTGGGTTGACTCTACTAACAAGGGGGGGGTTAACAGGGTTAACAGAATTCAGGGTTAACATTTACATACATAACTAATAATCAAACAATTGGAAGTTTGTATGTCAAAAAAAGTGTTAACCCCCATTTTGTATAAATATTATCGGCTAAATTTCAATTATTACTCCCATTCCAATGGTGTTCAATACCCTCAAAACCGTTCGGGTTTGCACAATGACCGTACGCTATCGAACAGTTTTAAAACTCTATAAAAAATAACAATCTAAAAATCAGCAACTTACAAAATGGCACTTAGATTGGCATGCACCTCATGTATTTAAATAATAAAAAAATGACTACCGCCGACGAACGCTTACAAACAACATGGAATGGCTGCCTGAGTAACGACAGAAAGAGCCAGGAACAACTATACAGGTTATTAGCCCCCCGCATGCTGGCAGTTTGCATGCGTTATGCAACCGATAAAGACGAAGCACAGGATATATTACAGGAAGGTTTTATAAAAATGTTCCGCAATATGAAAAACTACCGCGGTGAAGGCAGCCTGGAAGGATGGATCCGCCGCATCATGGTACATTGTGCCATATCACGTTATCGCAAGTTAAAGCCAATGGTTTTGGTTGATGATTTTGCAGCAGAGGAAGCCGCCGCTATACCTATCAGCAGCTCATTTAATGATAATGGACTTGAAGCTAAAGACCTGATGAAACTGGTACAAAAATTACCAAAAACATACCGCTCTGTTTTTAACATGTACGCCATTGAAGGCTACTCACACCAGGAAATCGGCACGTCACTGGGGATGAGCGAATTATTATCCCGCACCACATTGCACCGCGCCCGTACACTTTTAAAAGACATGGTGGCCAAACTAATCATGCGCGAAGAACACTGCCTGGCAGGATAAACAGCCTCTTCCGTTAAAAGAAACATACTGATCATTTATAAAGCTGCAGCTCCTTATGGGGCTTTCTGCTTTTTAATAGGGCTCATATTGCCGAAATTTCTCATATCTCACGTCTCACATCCTTCCATAAGTTACCGAAAAGCTGTACCTTGACACCTTGTCAGCAACTCACGCCCTTTGTAACAACGGTACGTAATTTGTACTCTAACCCAAAACATCACATAAATACACGAAAAACAAATGAAAAAGTTATTTTCAGTTATATTAATTATAGCAGCAGCTATGTCCTTAAGTTCATGCAGTTATAACAGCATGGTTAAATTGGATGAAACTGTTAAAGCCAAATGGGGTGCCGTACAAAGCGACTATCAACGCCGCAGCGATCTGATTCCCAATTTAGTTAATACAGTAAAAGGCGCTGCCAATTTTGAAAAAAGCACGCTAACAGCTGTGGTTGAGGCACGTTCAAAGGCAACATCGGTGCAAGTTGACCCCAACAAGCTTACTCCCGAATCAATAAAGGCGTTCCAGGCTTCACAGGGCGAACTGAGTGCTGCCTTGGGCAAATTGCTTTCAATTACCGAAAATTATCCAGACCTGAAATCGAACTCCAACTTCCACGACCTCCAGATTCAACTGGAAGGTACCGAAAACCGGATCAATGTATCGCGCAAAGATTTTAATGATGCCGTTCAGGAATACAACAGCAAGATCCGTTCATTCCCGGCCAATATAACTGCCAAAATGTTCGGTTTTTCTGCAAAAGGCTATTTCACTGCCGAACCAGGCGCCGACAAAGCCCCGAAAGTAGAGTTTAATTAATTTGATGGGATTACACCGATTGGTTTGTTTTGTGATTTCACCGATTTCCCTCGGTAACAGCGAAAACAATCGGTGAAATCATAACGAATCGGTGAAATCATAAATCAAAATATATGGCTGTATTTAACGAAGATGAACAGCAGCGCATCCGTAAGGCTATTGAGGAGGCCGAAAGCCACTCATCGGGTGAGATTAGGGTTTGTATTGAAAAAAGATGCAGTGAAGAAGTTCTTGACCGCGCCGCGAAATATTTCCTGCAGCTTAACATGCATAAAACCAAGCTGAGGCATGGGGTACTGGTATATGTTGCCACTGTCGATCGTAAATTTGCCATTATAGGTGATGCCGGCATTAACCAGGTGGTGCCTCCCAATTTTTGGGATACCACCCGCGATGACATGCTGCAGCATTTTAAATATGGCGATATTGTGGAAGGTATTGTTACTGGTTTGAAAATTGCCGGCGAACAGCTGCAAAAATACTTTCCCCGTCATGATGGCGATCAAAACGAACTTCCCGATGATATCGCCTTTATGGATGGTGATTAAAAATTAAAAAACCATGTTCAAAAAGTTTATACTATTTTTCGGATTTATACTTTGTGTTATTGTCGCGACGGCACAGGATTTTCCCCAGCGCTCCAATACCCTCGTTACAGATTATACCAATACCCTTAGCCCATCTGATCAACAGCAGTTGGAACATAAGCTTGTAGCTTTTAATGATTCTACTTCAACACAAATTGCAGTGGTGATCCTGAAATCGACAGGGAGTTATGATATTAATGACTATGGCGTTCAATTGTTACGAAAATGGGGCGTGGGCCAAAAAGACAAAAACAATGGCGTACTGGTACTGGTAGCTATTGGCGACCGTAAAATGAGTATTCAAACCGGCTACGGCGCCGAAGGCGCCTTGCCCGACATCGTTACGCAGGACATTATCCAAAACGACCTTAAACCACACTTTAAACAAGGCGATTATTATGGCGGCCTTGACGCTGGTACCAACAGTATTATCAAAGCCATGAAAGGTGAGTATAAGGCCGCTAAAAAACAAAAGCAAAGCAATGGCGGCCCGGCTGGTTTTATAGTCATTGTTATAGTCGTAATTATTCTGATCCTGGTGTTCCGTAATCGCGGGGGCGGCGGAGGTAGGCAGATCATTGGCCGTCGTGGAGGTGCAAGCCCATTCTGGTGGTTCCTGGCCGGCAATATGCTTGGCGGAGGAGGACGAAGCAGCGGCGATTGGGGAGGCTTTTCAGGCGGCGGAGGAGGTGGCGGCTTCGGCGGTTTTGGCGGCGGAAGCGGCGGCGGCGGTGGTTCAAGCGGCAGCTGGTAACCGGCCCATGATTAGCCTGATTTAAGGATAACAGGATATGACCACCACAACTCCCTTTCAACTCAAAAAAATCAACATTTAAATATAAAATTATTAACGAGCCTCATATACCAGAGTAGGTTTATCATCATGGTAATCCTTCAATCCTAAAAATCAAGGTTCAAATCTATAAACATTAATGAGTAAAGATCTCACCTGGAAACTACTTTCATCATCATACATCCATAAAGGCCCCTGGGCTACGCTCCGCATTGATAAATGCGAAATGCCAAATGGCAAAATAGTTGAAGATTATTATGTACTTGAATATTCAAACTGGGTCAACGCGGTAGCCATAACCGAAGACAATAAAGTATTGATGGTGAAACAATACCGTCATGCGGCAGGTGTTATCTCGCTCGAAATTCCGGGCGGTGTGATTGACGCAGGCGAAGAGCCTATACATGCTATACGCCGCGAGCTACTGGAAGAAACAGGCTACCAGTTTGATGAATTTGAACTGATCTGCACGGTATATGGCAACCCATCAACAGCAAACAATAAAACGTTTACCTACTTTACCAAAGGCGGCAAAAAGGTGCAAGGCCAACACCTCGATGAACTGGAGGAACTGATTGTTGAAGAATACACCATTGAAGAAGTAAAACAACTACTGCTCAATAACGAAATAAAACAAGCTATGCATTGCGCTGGTTTGTTTTATGGGATGATGAAGTTGGGTGTGCTATAAATGCGCCAGATAATCTATATTTTTTATCTGAAATATATTTAGGTAAATTTGAATATGCCACAAGTAAATTACAAAGAATTCATTGAAGTTAATCCGGAAGTCAGGTTTAGTAAACCTGTAATTAAAGGTACACGCATTACCGTATACGACATACTGCAATGGCTTGCTTCCGGTTTAACTTACAAAGAAATTACAGACGATTTCCCTCAGCTAAATGAAGATCATATTTTAGCTTGTTTGGCTTATGCGGCCAATAAAGAGAGAATAATAAAGGTTGCCTGATGGCTATTCTTGCTTCTAAAACCATCCGCATTGTTGCCGATGAAATATCTCATGGCGTTTAAAAAAGCTGCTCTCATCATGGGATATTTTACCTGTAAATGAAATCACGGCACAAGAACGCTTAAGCGATTTCAAGATCTGGCAATTTGCTAAAGCAAACGATTATTCAATTTTAACCTTTGATGAAGACTTTTGGGAATTGCAGAATCTTTATTCTTTCCTTCCTAAAATAATATGGTTACGCACCGGTAACGCGAACACCCAAGCCATTGCTAACCTGTTATTAAAATATGAAGAAATAATTCATTTCATCAATGACGACAATTTGGGTGTGTATGAATTATATCTGTAGATAAAACAAGCCATGCATTGCGCCGGTTTGTTTTATGGGATGATGAAGCTGGGAGTGATGTAGAATTGCGATATTTTTACTTTTTAGGTATCTTAGCATAAGATGAAAAACATTTTAGATATACCAAGAACAGCGATGGAGGTATTTAATCTGCTGCCAGAGGGTACTTTGTGTGAAGTAATCGACAACACACTTTATATGTCACCTTTACCTACTACAGACCATCAACGAATTTTATTTGATCTTGCTTACCAGCTTAGGTCATCAACAAACGATGCCGGATTAGGTGAAGTATTTATTGCTCCCTGCGATGTATACCTGGATGCAGAACAAAGCGTAGTGCAACCAGATATCATCTATATAAAAAAAGAAAATACAGGCACAATTCACAGGCAGGGTATTTTTGGCGCTCCGAACCTGGTAATTGAAATACTTTCCTCAAACAAGAATTACGATAAAGAGAAAAAATTTGAACTTTACAAGCGTAATTCTGTAGCTGAATATATCATTGTAGATGCTGATACTAAAGATGTATTACATTACTTGTTGATTAAAGGCAACTATCAATTACAACCTAATTCATCCACAGGCCGGTTGATTGTTAACCAACTTTCAATAACGCTTTCATTTTAAACTATTCCGGGCAATTATCTTTACGCCGGGTATCAACTATATAAATGAACTTCCAGCCATCCGCGGTTTTCATTAGCTGAAAAACGTCTACCCCGCAATGGCTGTATTTGTCATCTAAATAAAACTTATAGGGCGCCCAAACGCTGGCCAGTGGACCGTCGATCTTGATATCCGAAAAAGTTACACGCTCATCATATACGCCTTTATGTGGGGTACCGATAATTTTGACAAAATCATCCGGATTTTCAATTTCTAAAGCTGTTGAGCCATCTTTTTTATTGGCGATGCTATGAAAAGCAATGCCTTTAGCAAAGGTAGATCTAAGCATAGTGCTATCCCCCTTGCGCATGGCGTTAAACATCATATTGATGGTTTGCTTAATAGCATCCTGTTCGGTTTGCTGGGCAAAGGATTTGAACGATAATAAAATAAATACTGCGAGGATAACTTTTTTCATAGTTAAATATACTGTATTTATCATTATCTCAATACCCGGGTGTAATCATTCACAGGGTACAAACAAGAAAGCCAAAACTCATCGTAACTAAAACCCATTAAAAGCCTAACATATTGTATAAAACGACAATAACTCTTTATCCAATTTTAAACTCTTCTGACATTTAGTATCAGGTGCTTCATTACATTGCAACAAGCAAAAACATTTACCACCAATGAAAAAACTATCTTACTACATACTTGATGTATTCACCAACCAGCCATATAAAGGCAACCCACTATCGGTAGTGTGGTGCGATGACGAGCTGGAATTATCTCAATACTACAACATTGCCCGCGAATTTGGTTATTCCGAAACATCCTTTGTGTGGTACTCTGATGCTGAAAAGTTGTTTAAGGTGCGTTCATTTACTCCGGGCAATTATGAGGTTGGCGGCGGCGGTCATAATTTGCTGGGCGCTGTATCCCTGGCTTTGCTTAAAGAATGGGATATTTTTAACGGCCAGGGTGCTGAGTATTGGGTAACCATGAAGGATGAAAAATTGCCCGTTGTGATCAATGAAGAAAACGGCCTGATACTGGTAGCAGTAAAACAGCAGGCCGCGAAGAACCTTGGTACTGTTAACCCGGAAATTGTGGCAGCGGCGCTTGGTTTAGAAACAAGCGACCTGGAATTAAATAACTGGAAGCCTACTATCATGAAAACAGAAGTAGCCCATACCATGGTTCCTGTAAAAAACAGGGCGCTTCTTAATCAGGCTATACCCAACCCTGATAAGCTTAAGGAAATTTCAAAAAACCATGGCTTTGAAGGGTTTTACTTATTTACAACCAATGTTTCAGAGGGTGGCTATCTAACCGAAACCCGCTTTTTTAACCCGGCATATGGCATTGACGAAGATCCGGCTACAGGAACAGCCGCCGGTCCGCTCGCCGGATTTTTGCAGCAGGCCAATTATATAAACATCAACCAAGATTATAAAATTTTGCAGGGAGTACTGGTAAATCATCCATCTACCATTCACATCAGGGTAACGCCCGAAAATGTTTTGGTAAGTGGTTCATCGGTGATTGTAATGGAGGGTACGTTATTTTTATAAACGGTGCATCACTGAATTTTTAGAGTTACTTCATAGTTTCTTCCATCAAAAAAGCCCTGCATAAGATGCAAGGCCTTCGTATGTTAAAAGTCGTGTGTATTACGACATCTTTAGTTTCTTTTGAATATCGGCAACATACCCTTTAAACTTTTTATCGGTATCAATCAAATCCTCCACAGTTTGGCAGGCATAGATCACGGTTGAGTGGTCGCGACCGCCAAAGAAATGACCGATTGATTTCAATGAGCTTTTGGTATGGGCTTTAGCCAGGTACATAGAAATTTGACGGGCCTGAACTATCTCACGTTTGCGGGTTTGCGATTTTACCATTTCGATAGGTACCTCAAAATACTCGCACACCAGGCTCTGGATATACTCCATCGAAATTTCTTTAGAGGAGTTCTTCACAAAGTTTTTCAACATTTGTTTAGCCAGGTTCAGGTCAATCTCCTTACGGTTAAGGGTTGATTGTGCCAGTAATGACACCATGGCGCCTTCCAGCTCACGTACATTATTGTCGATATTATGGGCAACGTATTCGATCACATCGTTTGACAGATCGATACCATCCTGGTAAATTTTGTTTTTCAGGATAGCCATACGGGTTTCCAGGTCAGGGATCTGCAAATCGGCAGATAAGCCCCATTTAAACCTCGAAAGCAGGCGTTCTTCCAAACCAGCCAAATCTTTAGGCGCTTTATCTGATGTAATGATCAACTGCTTGCCTGATTGGTGCAGGTGGTTAAAAATATGGAAGAAGAAATCCTGTGTTTTTTCCTTACCGGCAAAGTTGTGTACATCATCCATGATCAGCACATCAATAGCTTGGTAAAAATTCACAAAGTCGTTAATGTTGTTGTGCTTTAAGGCATCAACAAATTGCTGTGTAAATTTTTCGCATGAAACATACAGTACCAGTTTATCGGGCAGCGTACGTTTGATTTCGTTACCGATAGCCTGCGCCAGGTGGGTTTTACCCAAACCTACACCGCCGTAAATCATTAAAGGGTTAAATGAAGTACCTCCGGGTTTAGCGGCAACGGCATAACCTGCAGAGCGGGCCAAACGATTGCAGTCACCTTCAACAAAGTTTTCGAAGGTGTAGTTACGGTTAAGCTGAGGATCTACGTTCAACTTTTTGAGCCCGGGTATAACAAAGGGGTTTTTAATATCCTTGTTAATTGAAATAGGTATCGGCATACTCTGATGTTTTGAATCAGCGCCATTTCCGTTTGAAGGCATGTTAGTTGTGTATGGTTTACTTGATGATTGCTCAACAACTATATTATACTCTAAACGTCCTTCGTCGCCCAATTGTTTTTTGATTGTCTTGCGCAGTAACCCAACATAGTGCTCTTCAAGCCACTCGTAAAAGAATAAACTTGGTACTTGTATGGTTAATACGCTCCCTTCCATTCTCAAAGCTTTTATCGGCTCAAACCAGGTTTTAAAACTCTGGGCCGGTATGTTGTCTTTGATGATCTGAAGGCAGCTATTCCAAACGTTCGTACAAGTTTTTTCCATATAAATAAAAGTAAAATATTGATTTCCAACCCCCAGCGAAACAACTTTTGGCCTTGCTACGGAACATCGAATATTGCCAAAAAAAGCTTATAAAAAAATTAAATTTTCACTTTTTTAACAATTGACTATTTACTAACAAATTCGATTTTTTAATGAATTTTTTGTATGGATAACATAATTTTTGATATAAAAATCACAATCCGAATATTTCTCAATTGTTTTTTTCTTTTTTTGAAATTTCAAAAAAAAGAATAACAAAACTGTCAATTACAACCCTTAGTTATACGCCAAAACATGGGTAATGTTTGCGCTTTTTTGGTGGTTACTGCAAACAAAAAAATAACGCACTGGTTTAGTGCCTTATAAAAAATAAAAACCAGGTCTGTTTGATTTGTGGTACGCTATAACACATGCACGGAAGCCACACCACGACGCTAATACTCTCCAAAAACACCGCGCAATACATCAGCGATCTCTCCAAGGGTAGCATAGCTTTCTACCGAAGTTACGATAAAAGGAATTAAGTTTTCAGTACCGGCTGCTGCTATTCCCAAAAGGTGTAAACTTTTCTCAACATCCTCACTATTGCGCTCTCTTTTTAGTTCGGCAATTTTTTCCGACTGCATTTTTCTGATAGCATCATCCACCCTAAAAACATTAACGGGAGCTTCCTCCTGCTGGGTAAACCGGTTAACACCTACTATAACTTTTTCGCCGGTTTCAATCTCCTGTTGATACTGGTAAGCAGAGGCCGCTATTTCCTGCTGGATATAATCCTGCTCTATGGCTTTTACCGCGCCGCCCATGGCGTCTATCTTATCCATATATAATTGAGCAGCGGCTTCTATCTCATCTGTCAATGCTTCTATAAAGTATGAACCGGCCAGCGGGTCAACCGTATCAGTAACACCGCTTTCAAACGCGATGATCTGCTGGGTGCGCAAGGCTATTTTGGCTGCAGCTTCTGTTGGCAACGACAAGGCTTCATCATACCCGTTGGTATGCAATGATTGTGTACCCCCCAGCACGGCAGCCATGGCCTGGTTGCTTACCCTTATAATATTATTAAGTGGTTGTTGTGCTGTTAAAGTAGAGCCCCCCGTTTGCGTATGGAAGCGAAGCTTTTGGGCGCCGGCATCGGTAGCTCCCAATTGTTTGGTAATGTGTGCCCACATACGCCTGGCGGCCCGGAACTTGGCAATCTCCTCAAAAAAATTACTGTGGCAGTTAAAAAAGAAAGAAAGACGTTTGGCAAACACATTAATATCAAGTCCCTTATCCAGCGCGGCCTTTAAATAAGCTTTACCATTGGCTAATGTAAATGCCAGTTCCTGTACAGCGGTTGAGCCTGCTTCGCGAATATGATAACCTGATATGGAAATGGTGTTCCATTTGGGCACCTCTTTGCTGCAGTATTCAAACACGTCGGTAATAAGCCGCATGGAGGGTGCAGGCGGATATATATAGGTACCGCGCGCGACATATTCCTTTAATATATCATTCTGTATGGTGCCGGAAATCTGCTTGAGATCGGCCCCCTGCTTTTTGGCCAGGGCAATGTACATAGCCAGCAGGATCGGGGCCGTGGCATTAATAGTCATGGAGGTAGTGATATTCTTAAGTTCAATACCCTCAAATAAAACCTCCATATCCTTTAACGAATCAATGGCTACTCCTACCTTACCCACCTCACCTTCGGCAAGGGCATGATCGGAGTCGTAACCTATTTGTGTGGGAAGATCGAACGCTACCGAAAGTCCGTTTGTGCCCTGGCTTAGTAAATAATGGTAACGTTTGTTTGATTCTTCGGCGGTTGAAAAACCTGCATACTGCCGCATGGTCCAGGGTTTGCCCCGGTACATATCTTTTTGGATGCCACGGGTAAAAGGGAACTCACCGGGCAATTCACCCATATTTGAAGGTTCGGTATAAACCTCCTTAATTTCAATACCCGATGTAGTGGTAATTTTTTTATCCCTGGCCATAAGATTAGTATAATTCTTCCATGTCCTGCCTGATGAGCCCAAGCGCCACATCATAAGGGTTATCTTCAAGCTTACTTAAATGTACCAGGATCACTTTGCTTAACTCAAGTGCTGAAGTATCCGGCGGCAAAGCCTTTACAGCATTATTGATCATATTAATGGTATCGTCCTTTACTCTTTTTACCACGTTCCAAACCCGGGCGCTTACATAAATTTGCTGCGTAATGTTATGCTGAAACTCGTTGCGCACCTCGTTAACAATAATAGCCTGCAATTCGGCGGCGGTATCGGCCGATCCGTTAAGGCGGATAAGTAAACTTGCAGGATTAACCCTTTCAATAAAAAGTACAACCCTTTCATAGGCCTGTAGGCGTAATGGCAGGGTTTGATTACTGATGGTGCGTTTTAATTCCAATAACTGGATACTTTCTGATTTATCAAGATAGGGTTTAAACAGGTAAAAAGCGATATACACAACGCCTAAGCCCGAAATAGTGTACTTTAAAATATCAAACAAAAAAGGTAGAGTGGGCATGTTTATAAATGTTATACAGGGGTCATAAAATTATGACACTAACAAAAATCTGCATTTTACGTTATATTTGTGTGGAATAAATAAAAATAAAGATGAGTATAGCTGTTGAAGCTGCTCCGGTTTCTTTTACACCGGGCGCAGTAAAGGAACTTTTTAAATTGAAAGACCAGCAAGAAATAAACGACGAATTTGGTTTACGTGTTGGTGTTGAGGGTGGTGGATGTTCGGGCATGAACTATATTTTAGGCTTCGACATGAAAAAAGACGGCGACCAGGAATACTTCATTGATGGCATAAAAGTTTTCATGCACAAAGCGCACGGTTTATACCTGGCCGGTATGCAAATCGATTACCAGGACGGATTAAATGCCCGTGGTTTTACTTTCAACAACCCTAATGCTGCCAGCACCTGCGGCTGTGGTTCTTCTTTCTCGGTTTAAATAAACCCGGTTAAAATATGGAAAGCCGTTTCATTGTAAATATGAAGCGGTTTTTGTTTTGTATTTCGGTAATGTGGCAAACTATCAGCAGCGTACCTATTTAGTTTGCGGGTGATATTTACAACCACTACTTAATATCAGATATCGTTTTCCTGATCCAGTCTGGCACCATTCCATCGCCGTAGCCCTGGCTGTTAAACCGTATAATCCCCTCCCTGTCAATAACCAGGCTTACCGGACACTCATCAACCCCGTAGTAAGAAAACAAAGGCATCGAATCGCTAACCACATGGTATTTAAATGGCGACACCTTCAGGAATCGCTCCACCTGCTCAGTTTTATCTAAAGAAATTGCAATAAATACAACATCCTTATTATCCTGATAAGCGTCGACAAGGCGGTTCAACTCCGGCATTTCATACCGACATGGCGGGCAGGCAATAAACCAAAAATTGAGCACAACTATTTTCCCTTTCAGTTCCGCAGCGGTAATTACATTACCGTTAACATCTCTCATATTGAAAAAGCTAAAGGTATTGCCCGTTTTAAAAAATCTGGTTTCGGGCGGCTTATTGGCGTTAGCCGGCAAAATGCCATCGGCAACCGGGTCGCGTTTGGTTAATATAAAAGCTGAGCTATCACTATCATGCTGTACAGGCTTCAACATATAATGGCCGGTTGCCATCAGTTCACGCCATTTAACATAAGCGTATTTTTGGCCTTTCACATTGGTAACTACCGTTTTTTCATTGAAGCCATATTGTTCTATCGGTCGTGTTATCTCAATTTGACCATATGCGCTTGAAATACTAAAAACAAGCAATGTGATAGCAAACAGGATATAATAATTTTTCATTTTAAGGTTTAAATTCAACGGTAAATTATAACATAAATAGCACGTTACCAAATCAGGACCTAAACCCACACCAATCACAAAAATTAAGTTAAATCAGCATGTAACAAACTGGTATAATGCTTAGTCATACCAGCAAGTTTTTTATATTTATACCATGCCGGTAAAAACCTCTTACAAAGAAAACATTTCCATTGCATTACAGTCTATAGCCGGCAACAGGCTGCGCACCTCGTTAACCGCGCTGATCATAGCGATAGGTATCATGGCGCTTGTAGGTATTTTAACGGCCATCGAAGGCATCAGGCAGTTCACCAACGATGCTTTTGCCGATCTTGGCGCCAACACATTCACCCTGCAAAACCGCGGCGAGGGATTGAACTTCGGCAACGGCGGGCACCGTAAAGTGTATCCGGCCATTACTTATGACCAGGCTGTGCGTTTTAAAAATACTTTTAAATTACCGGTAGCTGTAGCCATTAATTTAGAGGTAATTGGCACTGCAGTAGCCAAATACGGCAATCAAAAAACAAATCCCAATATATCCATTTCGGGCTCAAACGAAAATTACCTCGTTACAGCGGGTAAAAAGCTGGCTTTCGGGCGTAATTTTTCCGCTTCTGAGCTGGAACATGGATCGAACGTGGTCATTATTGGAGATGAGATTAAAAAGAAACTGTTTAAAACTGAAGACCCGATAAATAAATCGATATACCTTGGTACCGATAGGTTCAGAATAGTTGGTGTATTTGCATCAAAAGGTTCAAGCTCATTCGGTGGCGATAAATTTTGCGTGATCCCTGTATTGAAAGCTAAACAGATAGACAGTACCAAGAATGCATCGTTCACGGTAACTATTAAAGTAGCCAGTCCCGGCGCCCTTGACGCTACCATTGGCGAAGCTACCTCCTTATTCAGAAACGTAAGGGGGCTTAATGTAATTAACCAGGATAACTTTGAAATAAGCCGAAGCGATTCCATTCAAAAAGAGCTATCAGGCCAGCTTGCCGGTATTACAGCCGCCGGTTTTGCTGTAGGTATTATCACGCTCATCGGCGCCGCCATTGGGCTTATGAACATCATGCTGGTATCAGTAACAGAACGCACCCGCGAAATTGGTGTGCGAAAAGCCATAGGGGCAACCCCGGCAATTATTCGCAAACAGTTTTTGATAGAAGCAATTGTAATTTGCCTTATTGGTGGCGCGGCCGGTATGATACTGGGCATGGCCGCCGGAAACCTTATAGCCGTGCAAATAAGTGGATCGTTTGTGGTGCCATGGGGATGGTTATTCTTTGCGGTAGTGTTGTGTACGTTTATTGGTTTGATATCGGGCTATTATCCTGCAAAAAAGGCAGCAAAGCTTGATCCGGTGGAAGCTTTGAGGTATGAATAGACTACGCTTCAAAATTTTATAAGCTTTTAAAAACAAATAAAAAAAGTCGTTATTGCTTCTTACCGCAATAACGACTTTTTTTAACTATATCATTTTTGCAATACTGCTTTTACTAAAATAACATCTTATTTTTAAGCGGATAGTCGACAAGCAGTTTTTCAATATAGGTTGTTCTCAACGCATCGCCAAATGCTGCGGCGTGCCTTAAGTGGTGCATATCGCTGGAAATAAAATCTACCAAACTATTATCAATCAAGTCTTCGGCCATCTTCTTTATCTCTTTGCCGTAATACCCTGTAAGCGATATGGTGTTAAGCTGAAAGTCAACACCCCAACTGTGCAGATTTTTCAACTTCTCTAAATCAAGATATTGGTAGCGCTCAGGATGGGCCAAAATAGGTTTATACCCTTTATCATGAAGCTTTTGAATTACACTGTAAGTATTTGGCGGTTGATTTATAAATGAAAATTCAAATAATACGTGATTATCGCCCATAGTCATGATCGGGCCATTCTCTATACGTGCTTCAAACGTTTCATCAAAATAATGTTCGGCAGCGGCTTCAACAGGGATATATATTCCCTGTTGAACCAGTTCGGCTTTTAATAAAGTAAGCGCGTTTCCTATGGTTTCGGGGGTATTTCGATAAAAATCTATCATGATGTGTGGCGTGGCGATAACTTTTTTTATCCCCAGTTCCATCATCTTTTTTATCAATTCTACCGAGTCTTCAGGCGTTTTAGCACCATCGTCAATCCCCGGTAACACATGCGAGTGCATATCAACCATGATTCCCTCATAGTTGAGTTTTGATTCCCTTACTTCTTTCTTCCTCTTAAAAAGCCCGAACATTTTTTATCTATCGTTATACTGACTGCTGTAATATTGCTGGTAATGTCCTGATGTTACATCATTCAGCCAATCTTCATTGGCCAGGTACCAATCAACGGTTTTTTCCAAACCCTCCTCAAAAGTTATGCCCGGCACCCAACCTAAATCATTTTTTAATTTGGTTGCATCGATAGCATATCTCAGGTCATGCCCGGCCCGGTCTGTTACAAAAGTGATCAACTTAGCCGATTCTCCCTCAGCCCTGCCTAATTTTTTGTCCAATATACTGCAAAGCAATTTGATCAGGTCAATATTTTTCCATTCGTTATGCCCGCCTATATTATAGGTTGAGCCCGATTTGGCATTATGAAATATTACATCAATTGCCCGCGCATGGTCTTCAACCCAAAGCCAGTCGCGGATATTCTCGCCCTTACCATATACCGGTACAGGTTTACTTTGCTTGATATTATTAATTGCCAGCGGAATGAGTTTTTCCGGAAAATGGAATGATCCATAATTGTTTGAGCAATTTGATATAACGGTATCCATACCATAAGTATCCTGGTAGGCCCGCACAAAATGATCAGAACCTGCCTTTGACGCCGAATATGGTGAATGCGGATCATAGGCGGTTTCTTCGGTAAACATGCCGTCTTCACCAAGCGTACCGTATACCTCGTCGGTAGAAACATGATAAAAACGGGTTTGATCATATTTGCCTTTCCAATGCTCGCGGGCGGTATTCAATAAATTTACCGTACCTACCACATTGGTCATCACAAAATCAAGGGGGTTAGTGATGGACCGATCTACGTGCGACTCGGCAGCAAGATGGATCACCGCATCTGGATTTTCAGCCGCAAAAAGTTCATTAATAAAAGCAATATCAACAATATCTCCCTTTACGAACTTATAATTAGGTTCATTTTCAATATCCTTTAAATTGGCCAGGTTACCCGCATAAGTAAGCTTATCTAAATTAACAATGCTGTAATCAGGATAATTTTTCACAAACCTGCGCACTACATGCGAACCAATAAAACCAGCGCCCCCTGTTATAATGATCTTTTTCATTCCCTGCTGTTGATATTAATTGAACGGATTTTGAGCAATATATTTTTCCCACTCCCAGGCCGATGACATCATTTCGCCAATACCCAGTTCGGCCGTCCAGCCAAGTTTGGTTGAGGATTTGGTAACATCGCCCCAAACCTGTTCTACATCACCTTCACGGCGCGGGCCAATTTCATAGTTCAGTTTTTCGCCTGTTGTGCTTTCAAAAGCATGAATTACTTCCAACACTGAAGTGCCGTTGCCTGTGCCCAGGTTAAATACATCATAGCCTTTAAATTCGCCTTTTTCGGCAAGCCTTAACGCGGCAACGTGGGCTTTCGCCAAATCAACTACGTGAATATAATCGCGGATGCAGCTACCATCAGGCGTGTTATAATCATTACCAAAAACGGTTATTTTTTCGCGTTTGCCTATGGCAGTTTGTGTAATAAAAGGCACCAGGTTTTGTGGCACACCTATTGGCAACTCCCCAATCAAAGCAGACTCATGGGCCCCTACCGGGTTAAAGTAGCGTAACGATATTACTTTATAATTAGTACCTGAATTTACCATATCAACCAAAATTTCTTCGGCTATTTGCTTGGTATTACCATATGGCGATTGTGCAGGTTGTACCGGTGCATTCTCTGTAACGGGTAGTTTTTCGGGCTGCCCGTAAACTGTACAGCTTGATGAAAATACAAAGTTGATAGCCTTACCGTAATAAGCTTCGAGCAGATTAATAAGTGAATAAAAATTATTCCGGTAATATTTCATTGGTTTTTTTACCGATTCGCCTACTGCTTTAAAAGCTGCGAAGTGGATGATCCCACCAATTTCGGGTTCGGCAAGTGCAAGTGACCTAACGGCGGCTTCATCGCAAAGATCAAGCTTATGAAATACCGGGGTAAAGCCTAAGATCTTTGTAAGCTGATCTAATATTTTAGGGTCCGAGTTCGACAGGTCGTCAACGATAATGGGGTCATACCCCGCGTTAACCAGCTCAACAACGGTGTGCGAACCAATAAAACCCAAACCGCCTGTTACTAATATTTTCATGGTTTAAATAGAGAGTATGTTTGAATGTTTGGCAAAGTAAGCAGATTGTGACAATTCATCCGCTTTTATATTATAAAAAAGGCCAAAAAAATTAATTTCCGGCCTCGTTACCCTTACTTATTGTAATAAGTAAAGTCTTTATGGTTTATTTCATGTTCGGGCAACGACTTGAAGTATTCTAAGGTGATCTTCAAACCTTCACTTCTGGATACTTTTGGCTCCCAGCCTAATATAGCTTTGGCCTTGGTAATATCCGGGCGGCGTTGCTTCGGATCGTCCGTTGGCAAAGGCAGGCTGATCAGCTCCTGGTTGGTGCCCGTCAGCTTAATGATCTCCTCGCCAAATTGTTTTATCGTGATTTCATCCGGGTTGCCGATGTTCACCGGCTGGGCGTAATCGCTGTGCAGTAATCTGTAGATCCCTTCTATCAGGTCATCTACATAACAAAACGACCGCGTTTGTGAGCCGTCGCCAAACATCGTCAGCGGTTCGCCCCGCAGTGCCTGCCCGATAAAAGCCGGTAATACCCTTCCGTCGTTCAGTCGCATCCTTGGGCCATAAGTATTGAAAATCCTAACGATCCTGGTTTCCAACCCGTGGAAGGTATGGTAAGCCATGGTAATAGCTTCCTGGAACCTTTTGGCTTCATCATACACCCCTCTCGGGCCTACCGGGTTTACATTACCCCAGTATTCCTCTGGCTGCGGGTTGATGTTCGGATCGCCGTATACTTCCGAGGTAGAGGCGATCAGCATCCGTGCTTTCTTGTTCCGGGCCAGTCCCAGCAGGTTATGGGTTCCCAATGAGCCTACTTTCAATGTCTGGATCGGAATTTTCAGGTAATCTATCGGGCTGGCCGGTGAGGCAAAATGCAGGATATAGTGCAGTTCACCCGGTACATAAACAAACTTGGATACGTCATGATTATAAAACTCAAAGTTCTCCAGTTTGAACAAATGTTCGATATTCCTTAAATCGCCGGTGATCAGGTTATCCATCCCGATCACATGATAATCTTCCTTAATAAACCTGTCGCACAAGTGCGAGCCTAAAAAACCGGCCGCTCCTGTAATCAGGATTCTTTTTCTTGCTGTCATATTGCTACTATTTTACGGCCTATACTGTTATAATAAAATCCATAATCTTTCATCCTGTCCAGGTCATACAGGTTACGTCCGTCAAAAATAACCGGCGACTTCAGCTTTTCCTTCATAAAGTCAAAATCCGGCGTGCGGAAAACCGGCCATTCGGTCACAATCAGCAGGGCATCTGCATCTTCAAGGGCATTGTACCGGTTGGTGGCATAGCTTATCTTATCGCCAAGTAGTTTTTTAACGTTTGGCATGCCTTCCGGGTCGTAGGCAGTTACTGTTGCCCCGGCTGCTAATAACTCATCGATAATGTACAGTGCCGGTGCTTCGCGGATATCGTCGGTCTCCGGTTTAAAAGCCAGTCCCCACAGGGCAAAATGTTTTCCTTTCAGTCCGCCTTCGCCATAATATTCACGCATTTTAACTACCAGCCGTTTCTTCTGAGTTTCGTTCACTTCCATCACCGAGTTGAGGATCTTGAAGTCGTATTTATTTTCTTCGGCTGCTTTGGACAGGGCCTGCACATCTTTAGGAAAACAGCTGCCCCCATAACCCACACCCGGAAAGAGGAAGCGTTTACCAATGCGGCCATCTGCCCCCACCCCCTTGCGTACCATATCAACATCCGCCCCTACCAGTTCGCACATGTTGGCAATCTCGTTCATGAACGTGATTTTGGTGGCCAAAAATGAGTTGGCTGCATATTTGGTTAGCTCGGATGAGCGTTCGTCCATGTATAATATAGGGTTGCCCTGGCGCACATAGGGTGCATATAAATCGCCCATTACCTGGCGGGCTTTTTCATCCGTTGTACCGATCACTACCCTGTCCGGTTTCATGAAGTCTTCTACGGCTACGCCTTCGCGTAAAAATTCGGGGTTGGATACCACCGCAAACGGAACATCGGTATTGGCTTTCATCACTGCGGTTACCTTATCTGCCGTACCTACCGGTACTGTTGATTTGGTTACGATCACTTTATATTCGGTAATCAGTTTGGCTATATCTTTGGCCGCGCCCAGCACATAGCTCAAATCGGCCGCCCCATCAGCTCCCGGAGGCGTAGGTAAGGCCAAAAAGATCACTTTGGCCGGGGCTATTGCTTCGGCAAGGTTGGTGGTAAAGGTTAGTCTTTCCTGTTTAATGTTACGCAGAAATAAAATATCAAGCCCCGGTTCATAGATCGGCATCTCGCCATTCCGCATCTTGTTTACTTTTTCTTCCACGATATCTACACAGGTTACTTCATTTCCCGTTTCGGCTAAACAAGTTCCCGTTACCAGGCCTACATAACCTGTGCCAATTACTGCAATTTTCATAGTGTTAAATGTGTTTTAAATTAAGGTTAGCAATATTCGTATGATCAACCATATAACCAGCATATTATAGCACCGGGCGGGCCATAAAACTAATATTGTAATTATTGTTATTACTTTTATGCCCGGCTAAGATAATCATTCAGCGTTAAAATTGATGTTATTATATAATATAGGTATCAAATTATATTCCCTTTTTATCCGTTTTGCCTCGCTATTTAACAATAAGGCAAAACTTTGGATTGCAGGACGTAAAAACATTGTTTTTGTACGTATGGATAGCAGCGTTTGGTTTCATTTTGCTTCACTTGGCGAATTTGAGCAAGGCAGGCCGATACTGGAAGCTATGAGAAATTTACACCCCGAAAAGAAAATAGTAATCACCTTTTTTTCTCCTTCGGGATATGAGATCAGGAAAAACACACCGCTTGCCGACCATGTTTACTACCTGCCTTTGGATACTGCCCGAAACGCTCGCAGGTTTATTGATGCCATTAACCCCGAAATTGTCATTTTTACTAAATACGAGTACTGGTTCCATTTTTTTAATGAAACAAACAAGCGTAACATCCCCTTGTATATCGTATCAGGCATCTTCAGGCCCGAACAGGTGTTTTTTAAATGGTATGGCGGTTTTAACCGCAAAATATTAAGCCTGGTAAGCCACTTTTTTTTACAGGATAACAGCTCTAAGCAGCTATTGGAAAACATAGGCATTACCAATACATCGGTGAGTGGTGATACCCGTTTTGACCGCGTTTGGGCAAATGCACAAAATCCTAAACAATTGCCCCTGATTGAAGAATTTAAAAACGGGCACAAAGTGTTTATCGCGGGTAGCACCTGGCCGCAAGATGAAGCCCTCCTGGCTAAACTGGTAATCCAATATCCCGACTGGAAATTCATCTTCGCTCCGCATGAAATACCGGAAGAAAAGATTAATAACTTGATAGAGTTGCTTCCGGAAGGAAAAGCCATCACGTTTTCACAGCTAAAAACCGAAGCTGAAGGTCTGAAGTCGGGAGATTTTATTAACCAATCGCTTACATCTAACAATCTTCAATCGCTGGTGATAGATAATATTGGCATGCTTTCATCGCTTTATGCTTATGCCGACGTTGCTTACATAGGTGGCGGCTTTGGCGTGGGAATTCATAATACCCTGGAGGCAGCCGCATTCGGTCTGCCGGTTATTTTTGGCCCTAATTATCAGAAATTTAACGAAGCCAAGGAACTTATAGCCATTAAAGCTGGTTTTAGCATCAGCAATGAAACAGAATTAAAAGATATTGTTGACACACTGGTTAATGACGAGGCGTTTTATAATATTACTCGTAAAAAGGTATTTAATTATGTGAAGGAAAACGTAGGGGCTACGGACATGATCATGAAGTATATCGATAAATAAAAAAATGTCATTTATCATATGAGGAACGGGTGAGAAATCTTGTACACCCGGTAAGTAAACCATGTATGGTGGATTTGCAGGAAGCAGAAGATTTCTCTTCACGCCCCGCTTCGCCACCTCCGCCGTTCATCGAAATGACAATTTATAAAAAGACTATTCCATCATTCAAAACAAAACATGGTTGTTTACTGTACAAAAGCCATAAATTCTTAATATTGCCTTAATGGGGTTTTTACATCTGCCCGGCCTGGGCAAAGCACATTTTCACGAGTATGGTACCGGTCAAAAACCGCTGCTGGCCTTTCATGGTTATGGCATGACGGGGAAGCAGTTTCATGTACTTGATCAGTCTATCCTACCCCAATATCATATCTATGGTTTCGATCATTTTTTTCACGGCGAAAGCAGGCTGAATGGCTGGACAGAACAACAGATCATGGCCGGGATGCCGAAAACAATGGTACGCAGCTACATGGAAGAATGGTTTAAGCTTTACGGCCGGCAGCGCTTTTCGGTAATGGGTTATTCTATAGGCGCCAACCTGGCCCTGATATTGGTTGAAGAATATGCCGATATGATTGATGATATCATTTTAATGGCCCCTGATGGCCTGGCTGTATTTAAAGGCTTTCATTTTATACTACATAATACGCTTGGCCGCGCAATTTTCCGTACGGCTACAAAAAGCAAATGGCTGGCACCTTTTTTAGTTAAAAGCATGAAAACCGTTGGCGCTATTGACGAAAGCCTTTACCGCATAGCTTATAATGAAATTGATACCGAACAAAAACGGCTTGACACCTTTTATACCCTAAATTTGATCAGACAGTTAAAACCTGACGTACAGAAAGTAGCACAACTAATCAATCAGCATAAAATTAAATGTTTGCTGATATTTGGCAGGCATGATAAACTTTTCCCTAAATCGGCGGCAATGCCATTCTTAGGAATGCTCAATAATGCTGAAGTGCACGAAATTGAACTCGGGCACTGGTTGGTTACAAAGGCACTTGACGAGTATTTAGTTAAATAAACATGGTACCTTCGCGTAAAAAGAAATTTTGGAGTAAACTATTCATCCGTTGCGTAAAATGGTGGATCGGCCGTAATTTTAAAGAGGTTAATGTACAGCCCTTTGAGCCACGCCCGGGACATTCAATATTGCTTTTGACCAATCATTTTAGCTGGTGGGATGGCTTCATTGCTAACCGGACAGCTGTTTATGATCTTAAAAAGCAATTCTATATCATGATGCAGCAGGACCAGTTCGATCAGCACAGGTATTTTCGGTACATTGGTGCTTACTCTATTCAAAAAGGGTCAAGGGCAATACTCGACTCGCTCAGTTACTCGGCCGGGATATTAAATGATCCTGAGAACCTCATCGTGATATTTCCGCAGGGCGAGCTCTATTCAAACCATGAAACACATATCCATGTTGAAACCGGTGTTTATAAACTGATGCGGCAGATAAAAGGCCCCTGCCAGGTGGTTTACCACTGTACCCTGATCGATTACTTTGAAAGCCTGAAGCCCCGTGCCTATGTTCATTTGTTTGATTTAGGTGTTGCCGGCGAACTTAGTTTTGAGCAGTTGAAGGAGAACATTAATAACGCGCATCAGCAAGCGTTGAAGAACCAGATCAATATGGAACACTAACTTAATTGACACTAATTTCCCGAATTATATCAAATTGACACTAATTTCATTTGATAAGCCATCAGCAAATTTCGTGTAATTCGATAAAATTGTCGCCGACATGCAATACATTCGTTTCAAAATATGATCCGCAATAAAGAAAACTTTTTCATGAACCGTATTGTCCATTATTATATTAAATGGATAGTTGGCAAAACGTTTCATGAACTATTGTTTAACGATATTGTGATTGATAAAAACAAATCGGTGCTGCTGATAGGCAACCACTTTAGTTTTTGGGATGGGTTGATATTATACTGCGTAAACGATAAATTGCTAAAGAAAAAGTTACATGTCATGATCCTGGAAGAGACTGCCCGTAGCGAGCACTTCCTGAAATATGTGGGTGCTTTTTCAGTAAAAAAAGATTCAAAAAGTATCATTCAGTCCCTTGACTATGCGGCCGGATTGCTCACCGATCCGGCAAATTTGGTTTTGATGTTTCCGCAGGGCAAACTGTATGCTAACTTTGTTACCAGCATAAACTTTGAAAAAGGGGTTATGAGGATCATTGAAAAAGCAAACGGGAATTTCCAGCTCGTTTTTGCTTCAACTTTTATTCAGTACTTTAAACATAAAAAGGCAACGGCAACCGTTTATTTAAAAAGCGAACCAGAAAATTACACCGGTAAAAGCATAAGTAAATTACAACAGGCTTACCAAAGGCATTATGAAGCCTCCAAAGCACTGCAAACCGAATTTGATACATAAAAAGTGACCATAGCTATATTAATAACCCTCTTTTTTATCATACTCAGGTTTGCGGTAACGCTATTCAATTATATCTCCAACCCTAAGCTGCCCCATATAGGGCGGTATTATTCGGATAAAGTTTCTATCCTGATCCCTGCACGTAACGAGGCCGAAAACATATTAACCCTGTTAAATTCCATCCATCAGCAGGATTATAACAACTACGAGGTTATTATTTATGACGATGATTCAAGCGATGACACTTACCAGGTTTGTGCTGAATTTGCTGCCGGGCACCCTCACTTTAGGGTGTTAAAGGGCGGTAAATTACCGGATGGCTGGATGGGGAAAAATTACGCCTGCCACCAGATGGCTAAACAGGCCGATGGTAAATATCTGCTGTTTTTGGATGCCGACGAACAAGTTAGTAACCGGCTTATCAACAGTGCTGTGCACCGTATGCATTTGCACCAACTGGGTTTATTAAGCCTGTTTAGCAATCAAACCATGCTTACCCTCGGCGAGAACCTGGTAGTGCCTCTTATGCATTTCATATTGCTAAACCTGCTTCCTTTACGCCTGGTATATATATTAAAAAACGCCTCAGTAGCAGCCGCCAGCGGGCAGTTTATGTTGTTTGATGCTGCCATTTATCATAAACACCACTGGCACAAAGCGGTAAAAAACAAGGTGGTGGAAGACGTGGAGATCATGCGCCTCATAAAAGCAGAGCGTTATAATGGTGAGGCACTGCTGGCCAACGGCATGATCAGCTGCCGCATGTACCGGGGCTATGGCGAAGCTATAAACGGGTTCAGTAAAAATTTCCTGGCGGCGTTTAACTACAGCATCATTGGTTTTTTGGTGTACATTACCATCACTATTGCCGGTCCGCTGATTATCCTGACAACCCTGAACATGCCGCTGATACTTTTTACCGCAGGCCTTATTTTTCTTACGCGGATCATGATCTCCCTTTCGGCCGGTCAAAAAGCGGAGTATAACATCCTTTTACATCCTGCTCAAATGTTTAGCCTGCTGATTGTGGCTGTTTTATCCATCCAAAGGTATCTTACCAAAACCACGATGTGGAAAGGGCGAAAAATTTGAAACCCATAGCATCCGATAATTCTGCCCGGGCAAAAAACAGGATCTGTATCATAGTTATTTTCCTGTTTCATTTGGTAGGATTGACAGGCTTTATTATCCCCTCATTAACCGTATTATTTATAACCCTGGTACCATGGCATTTACTATTAATGCTTGGGATTATCATTTATAGTTATGACAATTTTGACAGCAGGTTTCTGCTGTTTGCATTAACCGCCTTCGTCACCGGCTTCCTGGCCGAATACATCGGCGTACATACCGGTTGGCTCTTCGGGCATTATCAGTATGGCCGAACACTTGGCATTAAACTATTTGAAATTCCCCTGATGATCGGGGTAAATTGGTTCCTGCTGATCTATGCCGCAGGGGTTATCCTACAGCGAAGCAGGCTTCAAAATACCTGGGTAAGGATATTTACGGGATCTATGGTCCTTACCCTGCTCGATGTACTGATTGAGCCTATTGCCATACATTTTGATTACTGGCATTGGCTGGATGCCGGCGTTCCGTTTAAAAACTATGGTTGCTGGTTTGTGCTGAGTGCATTGCTGCTTTTTATATTTGAGCAGTTTAAATTTAAACGGCAAAGCATTGTTGGCCCGGCATTACTGATTGCACAATTTGTATTTTTTGCTGTTTTGAATTTGGTGTATTAAGCTGGTCATTAATCAATAACTGATTTTGTATCTTTGTTTAAGATGAAAAAGGATATACACATTCAAGAAATATTTCCTAAGTATTTATTTTGGGACGTGGACATCGCATCTCTTGATATCAATCACGACCAAGATCTCATCATTCCGAGGGCATTGATGGCAACTACCTCATCAACTTTTGCAGATGATATATTAAGGCTCGAAGCTATTTATCCCAAAGCAGTTATTGCACGTGAATTAAAAGCCACTAAAGAAAAAGTGAGTAATCAGGTTTGCTTGCTGGTTGCACGCCGTTACCATATTAAGCAGTTTTTACGGTTTGCCCAATGAAGGCTGTTGATGATAATTTATTTAAAACCATTTGTGAACTTCAACAACTCCCTTCGCTAAAGGCAAGTGTTTTAGGTGGCGGTACCAGCCTGGCCATCCGTTTTAGCCACCGGGTGTCTAATGATATTGATTTTTTCTTTCCCGGTATTATAGGCAAAATTGGGTATGAGTTGATCAGAAAGGAAGTTGAAGCTTTTTACGGAGAAGCCGTTTTTGCGATAGACTATCCATGCGATATAAATGATCAGTTTTTGCTTCAACGTTTTTTTATTCGCAGAGACGACACAGCAATTAAAGTAGAAATATTGCAGAATATGCAGGTTTATAACACTCCTGAAATTATTAATAACGTCAAGGTTATGAGCCTAATTGATATTGGGCCATTAAAATTAATGACCGCATCAAGCAGGGCAAATGACAAAGATATTTATGACCTTGATTATATTACCGATCACGTCTCCCTAAATGAATTGATGAACCTGCTTAAGCGCAGAAGAGAGTTATATAATAGCTCTGAACATAAAACTATATTTGACCATGATGGGGATTTTGATCCCATAAATGATCCCGGGCTATTATTAAAATTTGAACAACCCTCAAAAGGTAGCAACTCCAGACCAGGGCATTCCAACCCCCGTATTGATTTTATTGAGGGACAAAAAAACTGGCCGTCTGCGAGAAGTAGCTGGCGTCGGAAGGTAAGAGCTTATTACAACAGTATAGGTAAGGAGTTTCCAGGCATCCAATCCCTTTAATAACTACAACAAATAAAGTTGACTACCAAAGATCATCAAAATCAACGCAATCATTACAATCAACGGTTATTTTTGCCGTAAATTTGCAGCACCATGGGAGATTATCAGTTAAAGGTTACTATTGATCAGGATTCGGGCTTTTGCTTTGGGGTGGTTTATGCCATTGATATGGCTGAAGAGATTTTAGAAGAGGATGGCTACCTGTACTGCCTTGGCGATATTGTGCATAATGACGAGGAAGTTGAACGTCTGAAAGCAAAAGGCCTGCGCATCATTGAGCACGGCCAGCTTAAAGATCTCCATAATGAAAAGGTGCTCATCCGTGCCCATGGTGAAGCTCCCGACACCTACCGTACGGCTTTAGAGAATAACATCACCCTTATTGATGCCTCATGCCCGGTAGTGCTTAAACTGCAAAACCGCATCAAAACCTCATACGACTCGAACGAGAAGATCCTGATTTTTGGCAAGCACGGTCATGCAGAAGTGGTTGGCCTGCAGGGACAAACCAATAATGAAGCGATAGTTTTCCAGGATATTGCCGAGCTTGACAATGTAGAACTGCCGCACAACATTACGCTGTATAGCCAAACCACCAAGAGTATGGATAAATTCTACTCGGTGAAAGACGAGCTTATTTCACGCGGCTACGCCCTTAAGGCTAATGATACTATTTGCCGCCAGGTAAGTAACCGGGATAAAGACCTGCCCAAATTTGCAACGCGCTTTGATAAGATTGTTTTTGTATCGGGCAAAAAATCATCAAACGGTAAGGTGTTGTATGAAGTATGCCGCAAGCACAATCCCAATACTTACTTCATATCCTCAACCGACGAGCTGGATAAAAACATGTTTGCGCCAAATGATACCATTGGTATTGCCGGAGCAACATCAACCCCAATGTGGCTGATGCAGAAAGTAAAAGCCGCTATAGAAAGCTTTTAACAGCACGCTTTTTGCTATAATAGGTAACATGCAAAAAAGTCCATCAAATATTGGTTTATTTGTGGCCGCGCTGGTAATTGGCTGCTGGGCAATAAGCATTACATTACTGATGCAGTGGCATTTCAGCTTCAGCAATCCTCTTGTTTGTGTACTGATGCTGGTGCAAATGCACCTTTATACCGGACTGTTCATCACTGCACATGATGCTATGCATGGTACAGTTTCGCCCAATAAGGGCTTAAATAACTTTGTGGGTTACCTCAGCACTTTCCTATATGCCTCGTTCTGGTACCCGCAATTGTACACCAAACACCACAGGCACCATAGCCACGTACATACCCATGAAGATCCGGATTATCATCAGGGCAGCTTTTTTGCATGGTATGTACAATTTATCCGCAATTACCTGTCCATATGGCAAATTGTGGTGATGGCTGTTGTATTCAATATGCTGAAGATCTGGATCCCACAGCCAAACCTGATCATGTTTTGGGTTGTACCATCATTACTGAGCACATTACAGTTATTTTACTTTGGTACGTACCAACCGCATAAAGGCGAACACGATAACCGGCACTTTGCCCGGAGCCAGCGCCGTAATCATTTGGCTGCATTTTTTAGCTGCTATTTTTTCGGCTATCATTATGAGCACCATGAATCGCCGGGTGTACCGTGGTGGAAATTGTGGAAGGCTCCGTTGCCGAAAAGCAGAGATTAACTAATCCATAACCCGCTGCTCGTCATTGTATCCACTATTAAGCTCGGAAAAAATCGTAATGACGTATAAAATATATTTTAGGGATGTTGCGCAGGGCAGCGTTAGGGATTGCAGCGGAAAACCCACAGCCTTGTGCAGGCCTCAGTGCGTACAGGCAAGGCGAGGATTTGCAGCGTAAAGCCCGGGCCGCAGGCAACGCCCATATCATTAAACCTGTCCAAAAACATTTAATAATCAACCTCTTACAATCACATCATGATAAAAACACGAAACAATCCCCCCAAACAGACAGGTAATCGTGCAAATCTCCCTACTAAGCTGGGGATTGCTTCGTCTCCTATAATAACGGGAGTATACAGTGACAGGGAATAAATAAACCTTACACCTCATTTATTTGTAAATTGTGACTACCGTCATAACTTACGGGGCATTTTTTGCTATTTTTGCGCCTACAGTTATGGCTAAAAAAGGAATTTTACTGGTTAACCTGGGCACCCCGGATAGCCCCAGCACAGCAGATGTAAAGCGTTATTTGAATGAATTTTTGATGGATCCGCGGGTTATTGACATCGGGGCCATTTCACGTACCCTTTTAGTCAAAGGCCTTATTGTTCCGTTCAGGGCGCCTAAATCGGCCAAATTGTACCAAGCCATCTGGGACCCCAAAACAGGCTCACCACTGTTACATTACAGCGTTTTACAACAGCAGGCTTTGCAACAGCGCCTTGGCGATGACTATATGGTTGAGTTGGCTATGCGTTACCAAAACCCTTCTATCGAATCGGCATTAGAGAAACTGAAAGCAGCCCTTGTTGAATGTATCCAGGTGATCCCTTTGTTTCCGCAATATGCTTCGGCCAGTACCGGGTCTGTTTATGAAAAAGTGATGGACATTGTTGGTAAATGGCCAACATCGCCAAATATCAGCTTCATCAACTCGTTTCATGATAACGAGCTGATGATTGAAACTTTTGCTGATAACGCTCAAAAATACAACCCGGATACCTACGATCACGTTTTATTTAGCTTTCACGGACTGCCGCAAAGGCAGCTGATTAAAGCCGACCATACGCATAACCACTGCCTTAAATCGGCCGGCTGCTGTGAAACACTTACTGATGCCAACCGCTTTTGTTATTCAGCACAATCGCACCATACAGCGAAACTGATAGCTGAAAAAATGGGCATTCCGAAAGAGAAATATACCATCTGCTTTCAATCACGCCTGGGCAACGACCCATGGGTGCAGCCTTACACCAGCGAAATCGTAGCTAAGCTGGCCGGCGAAGGTAAAAAACGTCTCCTGGTATTTTGCCCCGCCTTTGTAGCCGACTGCCTTGAAACCGTATATGAAGTAACTACCGAATACGGTGACGAGTTTAGAGCGCTTGGCGGTGAGCATGTGCAACTGGTTGAGAGTTTGAATGATGCCCCTAAGTTTATAGATGCTTTAGTGCAGATGGTAAACCCATCTTAAGCGTACTTCGGGTCGAAAGATAATCATAGCCTAACGGAATGCATGCGTTAGGCTTTTTTATTGCATAAAAAAGCATCTGCCCATTGCTGAACAGATGCCGTACGATTTTTATATAATTAATAGTTTAAGCTACTTTTACATTCACCGCATTTGGGCCTTTACGGCCTTGCTCTACATCGTAGGTAACGCTATCGTTTTCACGGATAGTGTCAACCAAACCTGATACGTGTACAAAAACTTCAGCACCACCATCTATTGGTGTAATAAATCCGAAGCCTTTAGTTTCATTAAAGAATTTTACTGTTCCTTGCATTATATTTTTATTTAAGCCACAAAGGTAACATTAATTATTAACAATCAATTAAAAATAAGGCCATTACACGTTTAAAGTTTTCGGAAGTGTAATTCCCTGTTGAAAACTACGTCTTAAAAACAGCATTTATCAACTCCCGGAAGCCTTAACACTTAGTATTTTAACCTCGTTATTGCTGTAAAGGAACACTGCTGTAAACATGATATTCGCCGGGTTGCAGCGTCATGGAATATGGCAATGATGTTACATTAATACTGGTTTTGCGAATGTTATCGTACCACGTTCCGGTAGCCGGGAAGCTGATATTGCCGGTTTGCTGCACCACATCAAAATTACCAACCACTTCAACATTCGCACTGGCATCTTTTAACTGTATAGTTTTAATAGGGCCGGCAAGGTCATAAGTAGAATTGGTTGAGGCAAATACAGCGTTCTTTTCCTTCACCTTAATCATCTTTGCATAAACGCCATATAAATGCCTTCTATCAGGATCGGTATTATAGTTCCAGTAGATGGGTTTATTGCTTGTACGGCCCCCCTGGTTAATACTTACATCGTAGCCGAGCTCGCCAAACTGCCACAGCATCTTAGGCCCCGGAACCGAGAACAGGAACGCGGCTGCCATTTCTTCGCGCGCTAATCCAGTGTTTTTATCTTTTACGTTATAGCTGCCAACCGCATTGCCATAACTTTCGTTTTTAAACTGCAGGCGTTCTTCATCATGGCTTTCAAAGTAACCTACCAGGTTATACGGCTGCGTAAACGTATGCTGATCATAAAACAAACCCTGAAAATTGGAGTTGGTTAGCCAGCCCATAGTAGCTTCATTGGCATTATAGTTCAGGTTGTTCCAAAGCATCATGCCTTCGCCGGCCAGTTCTTTTTCTTCCTGGTTAGCCGCAAAATGTTCCAGTATTACGTAGAAATTATTATTATCGACGCTTTTGATGTAGTTGTTATAATCTTTCCAGATGGCTACACGACTGGCGTCGTACTGGCTCCATGCGTTCACGGCTGCATCAGACGTGCCATAGTTAACCTGGGTAAAACCTTTTGAAAGGTCGAAGCGGAAACCATCTATCTTATACTCCGTCATCCAGAATTTGAGCACATTTTTTACAAAATATTTAGTGTCGGCACTTTCATGGTTAAACTGGTAACCTACATTGTAAGGATGCGTTGGATCCACATTATACCAGGGGTTGTTGGCCGCAGGTTTGCCTGCTGTTGTATTAAAATACATCTGTACCATTGGCGATTGGCCAAAGGAATGATTAAGCACCATATCCTGGATCACCGCGATACCCCGCGAGTGGCACTCATCAATAAAAGCTTTCAAGGCGTTTTTGGTACCGTAGTATTTATCAGGCGCAAAATAAAAAGACGGATTATACCCCCATGAAAGATTACCTTCAAACTCATTAAAAGGCATCAGTTCAATAGCGTTAACACCCAGGTTGGAGAGATACTTCAGCGTATCTGTAAGGGTTTGATAATTATGTGCATCAATAAAATCACGAACCAATAATTCATAAATAACCAGGTTCTTTTTATCGGGGCGGGTGAAACTGGTGTTTTTCCAGCTGTACGCAGGCTGATTGGCCTGAAAAACGCTTACATTACCGGTAGTTTTCCCGGTTGGATATTTCTTCAGGTTGGGATAAGTATCTGCGGAAATGTATGAATCATTATCCGGATCAAGCACCTTTTCGGTATACGGATCGGCTACTTTTAATGATTTATCAATATAAAACTGGTAACCATATTCGGTAGCGGGGTCGATGTTATCAATCTGCAGCCACCAGCGTTTTCCATCGGGAGTGTTGTTCATCAGGGCTTTGGTGTCATTCACATCCCAACCGTTAAAATCACCTATTACCGATACGGATTTTTTGCCCGGTGCATACAGGTTAAAAATTACCGATTTACCCGAGTTGATAAAGGTAACCCCGTCTTTTGCACCCGCCGGCAACGCCTTCCCGGTGTTCACCACTGTATCACCGGGAACGTTCCCGGAATTGCCCGGCAAAACTTCTTTCTTTTTGCATGAAGTAAAACCGGCCAATAAAAGTCCGGCAAGTAATAAGTAAACATTTTTAATGATCATATTTTGTTATAATTGGTTCCTTACCAAAGCAATCATAGCCAACTGGTTACAGGCCATATTGCTTCAGCAACGCAATATCAGTAAAATAATTGGTAAAATTACTTTTCATTAAATTATGTATTTATGAACCGGAATAATTCGCCCTTTGGACTATCATGTCAGGACAACCTTAAAGCCCTCCCTACCCCGGGAAGGCTTGAGTGGGACTAATTATTTGGCCGGCTTAACCCCTTCGCTGGTCATTATCACCCGCTTAATGCTCCCATCTTTATTGTAATACAAATAATCGATGCAAACGGAACGGTGGAAACTGCCAGCGTCAGGCACTAACGCTCCGTTATGATATATAAAATACCATTTGCCCTTAAACTCAATAATAGCCTGGTGATTGGTATTGGAATTTCCTGCTATTTCATTAATGATCCCCTTATATTCCCATGGCCCGTTGATATTCCTGCTCATAGCATAGGCTATTTTCTCAGGAAATTCATAAGCATATGAAAGATAATACCAGCCATTACGCTCATGGATCCATGGTGCTTCGGTATAGTGCGGCAAGGTGATGGTTTTGATCTCACCATCAAGCTCGGTCATGTTACTTTTCAGTTTAGCGTAATAGCAAATGCCATTGCCCCAAAACAGGTAGGCTTGTCCGTCTTTGTCAATAATAACTGTTGGGTCAATATCATCCCATGAATGCTTTACGGCTTTGGTCATATCGTTGGTAACCAAAGCGCTGCCACGGGCATCCTTAAACGGCCCCAGCGGACTATCAGACACCGCAACACCGATAGCTTTACCGCGGATAGTACCATGTTCAACAGCCACATACCAGTAAAACTTGCCATTCCGTTCTATCACCTGCGAAGCCCATGCATCGTCCCTGGCCCATTGAAAAGCCTTAACATTCATCGGTGAGGGATGCTCTGTCCAGGTCACCATATCGGTTGTAGTGAAGCAGGTCCAGTCGTGCATGGTATAGCCGTTATGACCGGGAGCAGCTTCATCATGTCCGGTGTACAGGTATACCTTGTCCTTATAAACCATAGCCGCCGGGTCGGCGGTATATTTATGCCTGATGATGGGGTTACCATCAGAGTGAAAAGTGGTATCGCGGGTTGTGGCATTGGCATATGTCAGGCTGCCAAGTGTTAGGCCTAATGCAATCAGGTATTGTGATATTTTCATATTGTAATCGATTTAAATTCACAGGCCAACAGGCCTATGCTCCTTTCAAATTCCCTCTCTCAATAGTAATTGACAGTTCCCTCCCTTGGGGAGGGGCGCGTTAGGATTGCGTATTGGCAGGGAGGGGTTTATACACCATTGCAACAACTGAGCATCTCGACGACACCCCTCCCTACACCCTCCCAAGGGAGGAATCGCACGGCCCTACCTTTTTCCAGATTAATTAACTCATTTCCCTACAACCGGCCATCCGCCAACCCAATCCAGTTTCTCAATCCTTAACTTCGAAATCCCTCTATCAGCTGCATCATAGCCGTGGAAAATAATGTAATCCGCGCCGTCAAAGGTGCTTACACCGTTATGTCCAACACCGTACCAATCCTTATCGCCGGCCAGCAGGATACTGCCTCCGCCTTTATCCATAGCAATACCATCTTTATCCAGGTATGGCCCTTTTAGGTTTTTTGAACGACCGATAATCATTTTGTAAGTACTCTTCGGCCCTTTGCAGCAATAATCTATCGAGGCAAACAGGTAAAAGTATTGATCGTGTTTAAAAATAAACGGCGCTTCAATGGCATTGCCGCCGGCGTCAACCGGGTTCCCGTCAACAGCGGGAAGATTTTCCGTTGATCCTTTTCGGCGGGTGGCTATGGTTGGGATATTGTTAAGATCCTCCGCAACGCTTAACCTCTCTTTATTCAGCTTCACTAATTTTAAACCATCCCAAAACGATCCGAAAACCAGATACGGTGTACCATCTTTATCTGTAATTAAATTGGGGTCGATGGCATTCCAGTTGGTTTTGCCGGGGATTGATTGAATCACTTTGCCATGATCAATCCATTTATATGCCGGATCATTGGTATGTAATGTAGTATTGGTTGCTACACCTATGGCCGAAGTGTTTTTGCCAAAGGCCGATACCGAGTAAAACAGGTAGTACAATCCATTGTAAAACGAAATATCCGGGGCCCAGATATGGCCTTTAAAACCAGGAATAGCGTCAAGAGCCCATTGCGGAGGTGCAGCAAATACCGGTTTCTCGGCCTTCCAGTGTATCCTATCTGACGACGACCACATGGCAATGCCGTTGCCCGTACAAAAGATGTAATACGTACTATCCTGCCGGGTCATTACCGGGTCATGTACCGATATATCAGTCCTTAGTTCCTGGGCATTGCAGAAAATGCCCGGGAACAATAAGGTTATGATCAATAGGATATTTTTCAAGGCTATTTATTTTTAAGCCTTACTATTTTAAACGAGTATGGCTCAACCGCCAGCTTCAGGGTATTGCCCGAAATATCAATCTTGTTTTCAACAGGGCTAACTGCCGTTGGTGCGGTCAATGAGTTTTCAGCATCCTTATTATCGGATTTCAGTGTTGTAACTGTCGCTTGTTTCTGATAACCTTTCGAACCTGTAATTTTAAAGTTCACGTTTTGCGCTGATGTGCCGGTGTTCACAAACTTGATCACCAGTTCGTTGGTATTCTTATCTAAACTGGCGGTTGCGTAGCTATCATTTTGCCCGGCTACGGCTTCATTGTTTAAGGTAAGCGGCACTACATCGGTGCCTTTATTTAACGAAAACAATTGCTGCACATAATAATTTGGTGTAGCATAGCTTTTCAGGTTATCAAACCAGATGAGGTTTGGTGTCCACTGCCAGCCTTCCACATGAGCGAAAAGCGGGGCATATGAAGCCATGTTCACCACATCTGCATTACGCTCTAAACCGGTCATGAAGGCTGCTTCTGATAATGCGCACTCCCAATTGTTTTTATTATCCGGATTTACTGTGGATTTGCTTTGCGCGGCATACTCACCGGCGAAGATCTTAGGACCTTTACGATCATAATTATCGTAGCGGCGGGCATTATCCCTGAACCATTTTGCAGGCGCATAGTAATGCTCATCCAAAATATCAGCACCTAAACTGCGGAATGTTTTATTTAACAAGTCAAACTCCTTACCATCGGGCGATGGGCCTAAAGCCGATACGATTTTGATATCGGGGTATTTAGTTTTGATAGCCTTGGTGAAAATTTTCCAACGGTCGATATATTGCGGGCCCCATTGCTCGTTACCTACACCGATCATTTTTAAATTAAACGGTGCCGGGTGACCGAGATCGGTACGCAGCTTACCCCATTTGGTGCTGGCATCGCCATTAGCAAACTCAATCAGGTCGAGTGCGTCCTGCACGTAAGGATCAAGTTTATCCAAAGGCACCAGCTCGCCGGTGTTGAATTCGCAGGCCATACCGCAATTCAGGATAGGCAGAGGCGAAGCGCCAATATCTTCGGCAGTCATGAAATACTCCATAAAGCCCAGGCCGAAAGTTTGATAATAATCAGGCGTTGGACGGTGTTTAAACTCGGTATTCCAGCGGTTAATGATGTTCTCGCGTTTATCAACCGCGCCGATAGTTTTTTTCCACTGATAGCGGTTGCTCAACTCGCGGCCTTCAACAATGCATCCGCCGGGAAAGCGTAAAAAGCCGGGCTTAAGATCAGCCAGTCGCTGTACCAGGTCGGCACGCAGGCCACCCGGGCGGTTTTTCCAGGTGTGCTCTGGGAACAGGGAAATCATATCGAGGTCGATTACGCCCTTGCCGCTCATCCAAACATACAAACGTGCTTTCTGCGTTGTAGCATCCGATTTAAATTTCACGCTATAACGGTTCCATTCTTTATCAGTTGGCGTAAGTTCGGCTTTACCAATAATAGCATCATTATCGCCGTGCAGCTCAATATTCAGTTTTACATCGGTATCGCCTTCCTGTTTGGCTATCACCGAAAAGCTGTATTCCTCGCCTTCCTTAACCCCCATCCCGCGAAAGCCCTCGTTCGAGAAACCGTAAAAACCGGCATCGGTTGTAATATAACTTTTTATAAAGTGCGCATTCTCCGGCCGTTCAACAGCACGGTTTATCACTTCTGTACGGCCGTCACCGCCATCCTTTGTATGTTCCTTCCATCCCATCAGAGGCATATTGAACTCAAACGAGCGGTTTTTTACCAGTTCGGCATAAACACCGCCATCGGCAGCAAGGTTAATATCCTCAAAAAATATCCCATACATGGTTGGCTGAATGTGTGCCTTCACCTTATCAGCCGCTATGGTATATTGTGTTTGCGCACGCACCCCGGTAAAGGTACCGGCTGCACACAGCATTAAAAAAGCTCTTTTTAGCATCGCTTATTTATTTGGAGAATTTGTAAATGGTTACCGTATGGTAGGTTTGGCCAGGCTTTAACACGGTTGAAGCAAACGCCGGTTGATTTGGCGCATCAGGAAAATGCTGGGTTTCCAAACAAAACGCCGAACGGTAAGGATAAGCTTTACCGCCTTTACCATCTTTGGTTTCGCCGGTTAAAAAATTACCTGAGTAAAATTGCAAACCTGGCTCTTCGGTGAATACCTCCATAGTAATGCCGGTAACCGTACTTTTAACGGTAGCAATTGGGGTGCTAAGGTCATGTTTGTTCAATACAAAGTTATGGTCATAACCTTTACCGTTTTTCAATTGCTCATCGGCAGTGCCAATGTCTTTACCAATGGTTTTTGATGTGGTAAAATCAAACGGGCTACCTTTAACCGGCTGCAGCTTGCCTGTCGGGATCAAGGTGGTATCTACCGGCAAAAATGCGTCGGCATTTATTTGCAGTACGTTATCGGTAATAGTTGGGTTGCCCGCTCCATTCAGGTTAAAATATGCGTGGTTAGTTAAATTAACGATGGTAGTTTTATCGGTAGTGGCTTTATATTCAATCTTAAGCGCGTTATCATCGCCCAGAGTATAAACCACGGTTGCGGTTAAATTGCCCGGATAACCGCCTTCGCCGTCTTTTGAAATATAAGTAAATTCCAATTGCGAAGCGCTCAGCTGCTTAGCCGAAAATACCTTTCCGTAAAAGCCGTTGAAGCCGCCATGCAGGGTGTTTACACCATCGTTAATATCCAATTGGTAAGCTTTGCCATCCAACGTGAATTTACCTTTGGCAATACGGTTACCATAACGGCCTATGATGGCACCGAAATACGGTTCCTTTGGTTTTTGATAGCTTTTCAGCGAGTCGTAACCTAAAATAACATCGGTAGCTTTGCCGTCTTTATCGGGTACCAGTAAGCTTACCAGCCTGCCGCCATAATTGGTAACGGCCACTGTTGCACCGCTGTTATTTTTCAGGGTAAAGAGTTTTACTTTTTGCCCCTGTACATCGGCCTCAAAATTTGCCGAATCGGGTATTGACTGGGTAGTTACCGAGGTTGAATCTTTCACGGTTGAATCAGTTGCTTTTGGATTACCGTTACAAGCCGCAAAAAGCGCTGCCGAACAGCTTAACATCATTAATAAATTCTTGTTATTCTTCATAATTTGAGGTTGTTAGCTTGCTTTTTAAAGCATTTGCCGTTTAACTATTATAATTTCCGGAACAAATAAATTGGTTTAACTAATGGTTTGAGAATCAGTGAGACCAATGTATAAAAATTAATTTATAATTGTTAAAAAAACACTTAAAATATTTAATTTAAAAAAGCCCGCCTCGCGCGGGACTTTCTTATTCAAAAATCAAATATTTCAACTAAACACCTGCAGCCTTGGCATGGTCGGCCAGGAACTGCGCAAGCCCGTTATCTGTAAGCGGATGTTTTAGTAATGCGGTAATAGCACTCAGCGGACCGGTTATCACATCTGCACCCAGCTTAGCGCAGTTAACTATGTGCATAGCATGACGTACCGAAGCTGCCAGGATCTGTGTTTCATAACCGTAGTTATCGTAAATCAGCCTGATATCTTCAATCAGTTGTAAACCATCTGTTGAGATATCATCTAAACGACCGATAAACGGCGATACGTAAGTAGCACCGGCCTTAGCCGCCAACAGGGCCTGACCCGCTGAAAACACCAGCGTGCAATTGGTTTTAATTCCTTTTTGTTTAAAGTACTTTAAAGCTTTTACGCCATCTTTTATCATGGGCAGCTTTACCACAATGCGCTCGTGAAGAGCAGCGAGCGCTTCGCCTTCGGCAACCATCTCGTCAAAAGTGGTTGATATAACTTCGGCACTTACATCGCCATCCGTAATTTCGCAAATGGCTTTGTAGTGGTTAATGATATTTTCATGACCGGTAATACCTTCTTTAGCCATCAGTGATGGGTTGGTGGTAACGCCGTCTAATACGCCCAGATCATGAGCTTCTTTAATTTGTGCCAGGTTGGCTGTGTCGATAAAAAACTTCATTTTATAAATTATTGTACTTACCAGAATTTAGCATAAAGCATGGTAAGCAGGATCAATGTAACTACAATTAATGCCATGGTTGATTTCTCAACCTTGAACATACTGCGCGGAATTTCAAAGGCCTTCGGATTAACTTTCGGTCCGGCAAGGCTGATAGCCACCATCACAATAATGGTGAACATGAATGACAGCCCCATACAAATCAGGAACGGAATTTCATAACCGCCCTTACCGTTAGGGAAAGCCGTATACAACAGGGTTTCGTTACCAAACAATTTTGGTGCATAGTTATTGAACAGCACCGACATGCCAAAGCCTGTTAAAATACCGGCAATAGCCGCGGCCCCGGTGGTACGTTTCCAAAAGAAACCTAAAATGAAAATGGCGAAGATCCCCGGGCTGATAAAGCCGGTATATTTCTGGATAAAGGTAAAGCCGCCTTCGCCGCCTATGCCTAAAAGATCTTTCCAGGTAAGTATGATCGAAAACACTAACGCTGCCAAAATGGTAAGCCTGCCTATAAGTACCATGTTCTTTTCGCTGGCTTCTTTACTGATATGTTTTTTGTAAATATCGAGCGTAAAAATGGTACTGATACTATTAGCCTTACCTGCCAGCGAAGCCACGATAGCAGCAGTTAAAGCTGCAACCGAAAGACCTTTTAACCCGGTTGGCAAAAAGCCCAATATAGCCGAGTAAGCATTATCCGAATTGAAGTGACCACCCGATGCCATTTCCTGTTGCAAGCCGCCGTTTTTGTACAATACGTAAGCAGCAATACCCGGTAATACCACTATAACAGGCATAGCCAGTTTCATTAAACCTGCAAAAAGGATCCCTGTACGGGCAGTTTTCAGGTTAGCGCCCAAAGCCCTTTGCGTAATGTATTGGTTACAGCCCCAGTAGTTCAGGTTCACGATCCATTGACCGGCAAAATACATGGCAATACCAGGCAGCGCAAGGTATTTGTTGATCTCTGCCTGCGGAGCGCCCGGCTTAGGTTTAGCCATCATCATTTTAAAGTGATCAGGTGCATCGCTCATCATTTTATTTAGGCCCGCCATGGCGTCTTTGCCCAAACCAAAATGTTCGCTCACCAAAGTAAGCGCTATATAAGTGGTAGCCAAGCCACCAACAACCAATACCAATACTTGTATAACATCGGTAAAGCCGATCACCTTCATACCGCCAAGGGTAATGAACAATGCAAAGATCGATAACGCGATAATGATCTCGTGCAGGTATCCGCCCCCCATTAAGTTATTGATGGCCAAAGCACCCAGGTAAAGTATAGAGGTTAGGTTAACCAGCACATACAACAACAGCCAGAAAATGGCCATGATAAAACTTACCGTTTCATTATACCGCGTATGCAGAAATTGCGGCATGGTGAAAATCTTATTTTTGAGGTATACTGGTATAAACCATACAGCCACAATAATAAGCGCTATGGCAGCAACCCATTCGTAAGCTGCAACGGCCAAACCCACAGCAAAACCCTGCCCACTGGTGCCTATAAATTGCTCGGCAGATATGTTTGACGCGATTAGCGAAGCACCAATGGCCCACCAGGTAAGTGAACCCTCGGCCAGGAAAAAGTCGTGACTATCAGATACGCCTTTGATCTTTTTACGGCTGTAAACCCAGTACCCGTAGCTCGTAACTACAATAAAATAGATTACGAAGATCACGTAATCGATAGTGGAAAATTTGTTCATTATTTGGTTTAAAATTTAGTTTAGCGCCCCACCCAACCCTCCCCTAAAGGGTGAGGGCTTTTTAAAGCATTGGTTAAGTTTATATTCTTCTCATTTTTTCTGAACCGGAACTTGTGGAATTAAAGCATTAACAGCATGCTAAGCTAATTCGACAAATTCTTTAATTCTGTGCATTCGAGTTCAGACAATTCCGAAATCGGACATCCGAAATCTCAAATTCACAATGGCGTTACCTGCGGCCGGGCTATCCGCTCATACTGCACGAGGCCTTAGCCACGTGGCCGGTATCCGCTGCTATCCCTAACGCGACAATCGCAGAACTTAAGACTTACGAAGTTTTAAAAACTTCGTAAGTCTTTTAAAAAAACCGCCGCCGCTCGGCTCCAGCCGAGTGGCTATTATCCCCAGGCCTCTGGCCTGCTACTCCAATCCCGGCGGCCAGAGGCCGCTTAATAGTTGCCACTCGGCCGGAGCCGAGCGGCGACCATCTTATATTTTTTTCCAAGTCTCCCCTTTTGGGGGAGATTTAGAGGGGGCTGGGGCTATTTATAAGCCGCGTCATTCCACCTGATCTCGCTCCTCAGCTGATCAAGTTTGGTGTCTTTACCAATACGTAAAAACTCGATACCGGCCATATCAGCAAAATCATTGATCAACTCGGCCGATAGGTTTTGGCTGTACGCAGTGTGGTGTGCGCCGCCGGCATAGATCCAGGCTGCACAACCGGTTTTCATATCGGGCAGTGGTTTCCAAAGCACCCTTGCAACTGGTAATTTTGGCAGATCTTCAACCGGCTCAATGGCTTCAACCTCGTTAACAATTAAACGGAAACGGTTACCCATATCCACGATAGAAGCGTTCAACGCAGCACCGCCAGCCACGTTAAATACCAAACGTGCAGGATCGGCTTTGCCGCCAATGCCCAATGCGTGTACCTCTAACGCTGCTTTGCCGTTAGCTAAGCTGCTATCCACTTCAAGCATGTGTGAGCCTAAAACCAAGGCATTGTTCGGATCAAAGTGGTAAGTATAATCTTCCATGAAAGCGTTACCGCCTGGTAAACCAGCACCCATTACTTTGAATGCACGTACCAGGGCAGCGGTTTTCCAGTCGCCTTCACCGGCAAAACCGTAACCATCGGCCATTAAGCGCTGTGAAGCAATGCCCGGCAACTGGATCATGCCATGCAGGTCTTCAAACGTATCGCTGAAACCTTTGTAGCCGCCGTCCTGTAAAAACTTACGTAAGCCAAGTTCAATTTTGGCAGCGTCATAAACCGACTGATACCTTGCACCGCCTTGCTTAAGGTCATCGGCCATAGTATAGGTGGCTTCATACTCATCGGTAAGGGCTTTAACCTCAGCATCGCTGATACTGTCAACAACAGCAACCAGATCGCCAATGCCATAAGTATTTACAGCAAAACCAAATTTCAATTCGGCCTCAACTTTATCGCCATCGGTAACAGCAACAAAACGCATGTTATCGCCAAAGCGAACAAACTTAGCGCCCTGCCAGTCATACCAGCCTGCTGCTGCACGGCTCCAGCTTTCAATGTCTTTCAACACTTCGCTATCCTGCCAGTGACCAACAACCACTCTGCGGTTAATGCGCATACGTGATACCATGAAACCGAATTCCCTGTCGCCGTGGGCGCTCTGGTTAAGGTTCATAAAATCCATGTCAATTGAACTCCATGGAATATCGCGGTTATATTGGGTATGCAGGTGCAGCATCGGTTTTTTAAGGATGCTTAACCCACGAATCCACATTTTAGCTGGCGAAAAAGTATGCATCCAGGCAATAACACCAATACAGTTTTCGGCAACGTTAGCCTGCTGTAAGGTGTTGTAGATTTCTTCGGTTGATTTAACAACTGGTTTGTACACTACACGCACAGGGATATTGGCAGCACCGTCAATACCTTTAGCAATTTCCTGCGAGTGCTCGGCAACTTTTTTCAGTGTTTCTTCTCCGTATAAATTCTGGCTCCCGGTAATGAACCATACTTCAAATGTTTTCAGATCAATCATATATGTCAATTAGTGAATTATTGAGTTAGTGAATTATTGAATTTTAATTTATTGAATCTTGATTAGTTTTTGGGTGACAGCTTAAATAGTGCTGCGCCGTGTTTGTTTATTTTTTGCTGATAGCTTGTTTTGTACTGGCCAACATCCTGTTTTTTCCATAGGTCACGTACGGTTACCTTGCCTTTCAGGCCCAGGTCTTTGAAATTGAGAGATACAGATTTGTCATCATCGCCAATATTGAAAAAGGCGGCATAAATATCCTTACTGCCGGGGATCTGCGAATACCACACCATGGCACCATCTTTTTTGTATAGCTGTTTAGGGTGCGCACCTTTTTGGTTTACCGCAATTACCTCATCATTGGTAAAAAGCTTCAACTCAAAATCACGGTTTTCGGGCATGTTTCCCCCTATCATCAGCGGCGATTGGAAAATGCTCCAGAAGGTCATATGTGTAATTTCTTCATCTTCGGTAAAGCGGCTGAAGCGCTCCTGCCCTACCGGACCACGCTTGCTTAGCTTGCCAATCTGGATCATATCACAATCGGGCCAGTGACCGGGGCCGCTTGCACCTTCCCAGCTTTTAGCATATTCAAACATATGAAGGATCTCTTTCCAGTTATCCCAAAAGTCATCAGCCATGCGCCACATATTGGCATATTTGGCAGCATGAGCCGCTTGCGCAACCGGGGTCTCGCCGGGCGATAAGCTTAATACAACCTGCCGGCCGCATTGCTGAATAGCTTTTTGATAACCTTCAACCTCGGCGTTGCTGTACGGGCGCGAAAGGTCATCTACCTTAATAAAGTCAACTCCCCATGAAGCATAAAGCTCCAGCAGCGAATTCAGGTATTCCTGTGCACCGGGCTTTTTCATGTCCAAGCCATACATGTGGTTCATCCATGGGCATTTTGAGTTGGTATCGGCTACCATATCGGCAGTAATGCCATTGGTACCTTTCACCGGAGATTTTGACCAAACAGCCTGTCTTGGGATTCCGCGCATTACGTGGATGCCAAATTTCAAACCTTTGCTGTGGATATAATCACCCAGCGGTTTAAAGCCATTACCACCAAAAGCCGAAGGGAATTTAGTAGGCTGCGGTGTAAGGCGGCCCCATTTATCCATAGTTAACCATGGCACGTATGAACCATCCTGCAAACGCAATTGGAATGGGTTGCCGATATTGCTGCCCGGAGGGTTATCGTACGACCATAAAAAATCCACCACCACATACTCCCAGCCATATTGCTTCAAATGCTCTGCCATATAATCGGCATTGGCCTTTACTTCATCTTCATGTACTGCCGAACCAAAACAGTTATAACTGTTCCAGCCCATTGGCGGTGTAGCTGCTACCTGCGCCGATAAACGGGTGCAGGCAAAAAAACAAAGCAGTAGGAAAAAAGAGAAAAAGCGGGGGTAGTGCGATTCCCCTCTTGATAGGGGTGTAGGGGTGTGTTCATCGCTTTTGTTATTCCGGGCGCATAACACCCCCCTGCTCCCGCTCTTATCCATCGCGCCCCCTCTCAAGAGGGGAGCTAAAAACGTTTTTATCTTTCTCATGCTTATTGTCCGTAATATGAATCAGGTCCGTGTTTGCGCTCGTAATGTTTCTTGATCAGCGCATCTTTTAAGCGGGGGGCGCTTCTGTCAATTTGCTCGGTAAGGTAGGCCATCTGGGCTACGGCTTCCAGTACGGCGCTGTTATACACCGCTTTTTCGGCAGTTTTGCCCCAGGTAAACGGCGCATGGTTACCCACCAACACCATTTCAACCTCTTTATAATCCAGGCCTTTTTCTTCAAAGCACTCCATGATCTGGAAACCGGTTTGGTACTCGTAGTTACCCTTGATCATTTCATCATTCATGGGTGGAGCGCAGGGAATGTCAACCGTTAAATGATCTGCATGGGTAGTACCAAAAATCGGGATATCACGTTGCGAC
This sequence comes from Mucilaginibacter sp. SJ, assembly GCF_028993635.1. Classification (NCBI taxonomy): domain Bacteria; kingdom Pseudomonadati; phylum Bacteroidota; class Sphingobacteriia; order Sphingobacteriales; family Sphingobacteriaceae; genus Mucilaginibacter; species Mucilaginibacter sp. SJ. Next base: position 4,907,453 of record NZ_CP118631.1, on the reverse strand, counting down.
TGTGCCCAGGCAGTGCCGTAGGTAGAGTGCGTATGCACAATACCGTTAATGCCTTCCCAGTGTTTATAAAGTACGGCGTGTGTTTTGGTATCGCTTGACGGGCGAAGGTCACCTTCAACAGTGTTACCATCAAAGTCAACGATTACCATTTTCTCCGGCGACAGATCCTCGTAAGGTACACCGCTTGGTTTTATCGCAAACACACCTAATTCCCTGTCGGCAGCACTTACGTTACCAAAAGTGAACAGCACCAGGCCCAATTTGGGCAGCTGCATATTGGCATTATAGGCACTAAGCCTTATATGATCATATTTACTCATGTTTTTATCAAGCATTTTGCAGTTCAGGATTATTTTTCAAAGCAACTTCGGCAGCTACAAACTTGCCCAGTATGCTGTATTGGTTATACCGTTGCTGATAAACCTCTTTCAGCGCGATGTTTGGCTCATAAACTACGTCAAAACCGCGGCCCATGGCTGTCATAGCTTCTTCTATAGTTGGGTAGATACCGGCAACCACCGCTGCAAACATCGCAGCGCCCAAAGCGCAGGTATGTTTAAACTGATGGATGCGGATAGGCATGCCCAAAACATCGGCCATCATTTGCATCACGAAAGGTGATTTTTTTGCCACACCGCCGATACCGATGATCCCTTTAACCGGGATGCCCTCGCTGATAAAGCGATCAACAATGCTCTTGGCACCAAAGCAGGTGGCCTCGGCAAGCGCACGGAATACCCGTGGTGCATCGCTGCCCAAACCTAAACCGGTTATAGCGCCCTTCAATTCCTGGTTAGCATCCGGTGTACGTCGGCCGTTAAACCAGTCGATAGCCAGCTCATTGCTTTCTTCAATTGGTAATAAAGCTGCCTGCCTGCTTAGCTCAGGGATGATCATTTCTGAAATTTCTTCCTTCAAAGCTTCGGCAGTGGCCGCGTCGATTACCTGCGATTGTGAAAGCAGGTTATTCAACGGCCAGGCCAGGATATTTTTAAACCAGGCATAAGTATCGCCAAAAGCCGATTGACCAGCCTCTAAACCAGCCATCCCCGGAATAACCGAGCCATTCACCTGTCCACAGATACCGCGTACCAGTTTGCCTTCCATCTCTGATGTTGGGGCAACCAGGATATCGCAGGTTGATGTGCCCATTACCTTGCTCAGGTGATAAGGCTCAATCTGGCCGCCAACAGCGCCCATGTGCGCGTCAAAAGCGCCGGTACCTACAATCACATCGGTTGAGAGTCCCAATATCTCCGCCCACTCCGCGCTGAGGTTTCCGGCTGCTTCATCGGCCGTGTATGTATCTTCATATAATTTATCCCTGAAACCAGCCAGTATCGGATCAAGGGAAACAAAAAATTCTTCGGGGGGCAGGCCATTAAATTCCTCGGCCCACAATGCTTTGTGCCCGGCAGAGCAACGGCCGCGTTTAATATCCTTAACATTGGTACCGCCGGTTAGCAGGAAGGGAATCCAGTCGCAATGCTCAACCCATGAGGCAGCAGCATCACGTACACTTTTATCAACCCTTAGTACATGCAGCAGTTTAGCCCAAAACCACTCAGACGAGTAGATACCGCCAACATATTTCAAATAATTGGTATCAAATTTTGCAGCATGCTCATTGATCTGTGCTGCTTCTTTAACCGAAGTATGATCTTTCCACAACACAAACATGGCGTTGGGGTTGGTTTCAAAACCTGGAGTTAAGGCAAGCGGTATTCCTGTAGCATCAACCGCAACGGGGGTCGAGCCTGTGGTATCAACAGAAATGCCTTTTATATTTTTTGCAATGGCTTCACCGCCGGCCTGTGCAATACAATCTTTAATGGTGGCTTTAAGTCCGTCGATATAATCCTGCGGATGCTGGCGGAACTGGTTTTCGGCAGGTACGCAATACTTGCCGTCGCGCCAGCGGGGGTAATTAAATACCGATGATGCTATTTCTTCTCCGTTGGCCGCGTTCACTATCACGGAGCGCACGGAGTCAGACCCGTAATCAACCCCGATCACTAATTGGTTATTGCTCATATAAAGATTTATAATTATTGTCGAAATAACACTTAATTTTTGACAAAGAAAAATTTTATTTAAAATTTTATTCAGATAAAATGCATTATTTACTTAAATGAACCTTTTGGCCTGTAAAAAAGTCATTACATAGTTCAAGTGCCTGTTGAAAAAATTGCTGGCACGTATATTCAGACAAGCAATAATTAGTGTTGTTTTAACAATATAAAATAAGCTCTGCGCACCGGATTGGCTGTTTTGAGATGGTAAAACGTTTAATTTACTTATAAAGTATATAGAATTGCCGCTACTAAAAATGGATGCGTCGGACCGTGAAGATCAAAGCACATCTTTACCCTGTGACAGCACTTTTTCGGCAAACCAATAAAAAAGCGGAACAGTCAATCACGACCAATTCCGCTTAAAACTGTAACAAAAACTATCTGATTATTTAACGCCATTTGCCGCGTCGATAATCACTTTAGCAACGGCCTCTGGCTGCGAAACGAAGATCACATGGCTGCCTTTTACCTCTGTTACTTTTGCACCGGCACGTTTGTACATCGTGCGCTCAACATCGGGAACAATGCTTTTATCTTCGGTGGCCACTATAGCATAGCTTGGCTTGGTTTTCCATGCTGCTTCGGTAACAGGCGTAACAAAACATTGAACCGAAGTCGGCCCCTGCGATGCAAACATAAAGTCGGCTTCGGCTTTACTCAGGTCGCCGGCAAAACCACCATGAAATTTGGCTTTATCATAGTAAACAAAACCTTTATCATCGGGCGGTAAAATACCGTTCTCGGGCGCAGGAGGTGCCGACTGTACCCATTTTATCGTATTTTCCCCCTTATCGGGCATAAAAGCGGCTATATAAACTAACGCTACTACTTTTGAATTATTCCCGGCTTCGGTAATTACCGTACCACCATAAGAGTGGCCTACCAATACCGTCGGGCCATCCTGTTTATCCAGGATCCGGTTGGCGGCGTCAACGTCGTCCTTTAAAGAAGTGAGCGGATTTTGCACCACGGTAACATTATAACCTTTTTTTGTAAGGATATTGTACACGGCCTTAAAGCCCGAGCCATCGGCAAAGGCCCCGTGCACTAATACAATGTTTTTAACAGGCTGTGCCTGGGCAGCGGCCTTAAAAGTAAAGGCAAACAAACTACCTGATAAAATAGTCGCCGCAATTAAATGTGCTTTTAAGCGGCCTTTCATGAATTTTGTGTTCATTTTTTGCTGGAGTTTAAGTTTCATAAATAATACTGTTGACAGTACCATTTCAAAGCGTGCTCCAAAAACACAAAATACTATTAATCAATATATTAATTAAAATCCAGTTACTCAACATTCACGATATATCGGGTTTACACGATGGCTTTCTCCATATGTCATTACCCACTATTGGTTATTCGCCATAGCAACAATATCCTTTCCATCTAATATCCAGCGACCGGTGCCGCGGTTCGCGGAATTGATCATGGCTTTTCCAACTTCCTCAAGTGTAATAAAACCTTTAGGGTAAATAAGGCGGCCTATGGGGTACATCCAACTGATGTATTTATAAAATGGCAGGGTGTTTTTTGCCCCCTTAAAGCTTTTCATAAATCCCGGCCTGAAGTTGAATACCTGTTTGAAGGGCAGCTTCATCAGATCATTTTCGGTTTTGCCTTTTATCCGGGCCCACATACTGCGGCTTTTTTCGGTACTGTCTGTACCGGCACCGGATACATAGCAAAAAGTCATATCCGGATTTATGCGGCTCAAAATTTCGGCCACGTGCATAGTGAGCAGGTAAGTTATTTTATAATAAGCTTCTTCGTTCATCCCTACCGATGAAACGCCTAAACAAAAAAAGCAGGCATTGTAACCTTCTAACTGATCCTGAATAGGTGTGAGGTTAAAAAAATCAGTATGGATAATTTCCTTTAGTTTAGGGTGTGTTACACCGCAGGGCTTACGGTTAATAACCAATACAGCTTCAACCTTATCGCTCAACAAGCATTGATGCAATACGCCCTCGCCTACCATACCGGTGGCTCCTGTTATAATAGCCCTTATTTTATTAGTTGTTTCCATGATACTGATATAGCCGATTATAGATTTAAAATATTGTATCTTATTGCAGATTTATTACCTATTCCTACACCTTGTGTTAATTATATGTTACAATACAAACAATTATATAACCATAACGCTTTAACAATAAATTAGTTGAAATGCCAGGATGGTTAAAGTTAACCTTAAAGATCGCCGGAGCGCTCGTTGGTTTAATTATAATTTTGTTTATTGCCCTTACTGTTTATGTTAATAATAATAAACAGAAGGTGCTTGCTATGATCACCTCCGAGCTTAATAAAAACCTGAACGGCACACTAACTATCGGCACTATCGATCCAACATTATTTAAAGGTTTCCCAGGGGTATCAGTCGAGCTGAAAGATGTAGTACTGAAAGATAACCGCTGGGCACAACATCATCATACGCTACTTACCGCCAAAGATCTTGAAGTATCAGTAAACGCTTCTGCTCTTTTAAAGGGTGAAGTGGTGATCAATAAAATCGATATCAACAATGCCGATATCGATCTGTTTACCGATAGCACCGGCTACAGTAATGCATCTATATTTAAAACAAAACCTAAAGTTGAAAAAGACCCGACGGAAAAACAAACCAGTTCATCAACCCAAATCAAAAGGTTTTCGTTAAACAAAGTAAATTTTGTGGTTGATGACCGCCACGCTTATAAGCTTTTCAAATTTGCTGTTAATGATATCCGGGGCCGCCTGGATTATCCTGCTAAAGGATGGAATGCCGGCATTGACCTGAACACCATGGTAAACAGTTTTTCTTTTAATACCCAAAAGGGAAGTTTCATGAAAAACAGGCTGCTCAAAGGTCATTTTGATATCAGCTATGCTTATGACTTGCAGATTATTAACGTAGCGCCTAATAACTTAAATATAGGTGATGACGCCTTCAATGTCGCTGCCAGGTTTGAACTTAAGAAACCCGAAACGCCGTTTATTATCAATTTAAAAGTTAACAATATTTTATGGACCAGCGCAGCTAACCTGCTTGCGGCCAACATCACCAAAAGCCTCAAAATGTTCGACCTGGAAAAGCCTATTGATGTTACCTGCGACCTGAAAGGGGCTTTAGGCGTTAGCGGCGACCCATCTATTTATGTTACCGCCAAAGCAAAGAATAACGTGTTGAAAACCCAGGGAGGCATAATCGAAAATTGCAGCTTTAACGGAACGTTCAGCAATAACTATATTAACGGCAGGGGCCTGGGCGATGAAAATTCAGTAATAAAGCTTTACCATTTTAACGGCAGCTATAAAAATATCCCCTTTACTATTGATACCGCGTTTATCAACAACCTGAATACACCGGTCGCCACGGGGATTTTCAGGTCGCGTTTCCCGGTTAGCAAGCTCAATCCTATCATTGGTGATGAAAGCCTTAAATTTACCAGGGGAATGGCCGATCTGAAACTGGCTTATAAGGCCGATATCGTGAATTTCAAATTCACCAAACCCTATGTTACCGGCAATGTAGATATAAAAAACGCCGATGTAACTTACCTGCCCCGCAACCTGGTATTCAAAAACAACTCGATTGCTTTAAAATTTACCGATAAAGACCTGTACATTAACAATATCCGCATGCAAAACGGGAGCAGCGTGGTTTATATGCAGGGTAAAGTAAGTAACTTTTTAAACCTGTATTACACTGCGCCCGAAAAGATCCTGATAGTATGGCAAATCACCAGCCCGCAGATCCGCTTAGGTGAATTTTTGGGCTTCCTGAATAATCGCGGAGGGCAAAGCAGCCGCGGCAGTAGCAGTAAGGCCATGAGCCGTGCCGCGAACGCGAAGATGACCCACCGGTTAAACACCGCCTTTGATAAGGGCCAGGCCGAACTTCACCTCCGCGTGGCAAAGGTGTACTATAAAAAGTTTTTGGCAACCGATGCCACGGCCGATATATTGCTTGCCGATAATTCGATGAAAGTGCGCAATGTAAGCCTGAAAAGCGCCGGCGGTTCATTAAAAATGAGCGGGCTGATATTGCAGGGGCCCATGAATAATTTTGCCGTTAGTACTACCATCAGCAACGTGAATACTAATACATTTTTTGCATCGTTTAACAACTTCGGGTTGAAGGATTTTACCAGTGATAACCTGCGGGGTTTTCTTTCGGCAAAGGTCGATATCAAAGGAGGCATCAATAATGCAGGTAACCTGGTACCTAAATCAATCAGGGGCACCGCGGTGGTTAACCTTAAAGATGGCGCATTGGTTAATTTTTCGCCGATAAAAAGTGTGGGCAAGTTTGCCTTCCCATTCCGCGATCTGGATAATATTACCTTTGGCGATTTGAAAGCCCGGTTTGATATCAATGGCGATAAGATCAAAATTGCCCCGATGCAAATTAATTCGAGCGTGTTAAATATGGATGTGGAAGGAGTTTATTCCTTATCGCAGGGAACTAATATTGCACTGGATGTGCCATTGCGCAACCCCAAAAACGACAGTAAAATAGCCGATGATAACAAGCGCAATAAAAAGCGGATGCGCGGCATCGTATTACACATACTTGCTACCGACGGTGACGACGGCAAAATAAAGATAAAATGGAATAAGAACCATAAAAAAACCAAGACAACTGACGATGAACAAAAGACAGACGACAGCCAGCAAACACCCGAACCTGTACAAGATTAGTTTAACTTCAAAAAAACTTCACATTAACCTTATTTTCATGGTGTTTAAATGACACTATAATAGCAAATAAATGCTTACCTTTGTGCTGTTCATTATAGGGTAATATGTTGATTAAACATTTAATTGGTTAGCACATTATTTTAAAAACTTTTAAACCGCTCGCTCCTTACAGCAATAATATCAGTAGCAAACCCTCGTTTTAAATAAATACTATCCCGGGTTCACAAATAAAGAAGGAAGCAAAGTTTAATGTAGTCTGTTTTTACCTCCGGTTGTTTAACCCGGCACATGTATCTTATTGAACCGTTTTTAGCTTAATAATCTGTATTAAAAAATGAGACAACTTAAAATATCCCAATCAATCACTAACCGCGAATCGGCATCGCTCGAAAAATACCTGCACGATATTGGCAAGGTAGATTTGATCACAGCTGAGGAGGAAGTGATCCTGGCGCAAAAGATCCGTGAGGGCGACCAGGTAGCGTTAGAACGTTTGACAAAAACAAACCTTCGCTTTGTGGTATCGGTTGCTAAGCAGTACCAAAACCAGGGCCTTACCCTGGGCGACTTAATAAACGAAGGAAACCTTGGTTTAATTAAAGCGGCAAAACGCTTTGACGAAACCAAAGGCTTTAAATTTATTTCATATGCCGTATGGTGGATCCGTCAGTCAATCCTGTCGGCCATTGCCGAGCAATCGCGTATTGTGCGTTTACCATTGAACCAGATTGGTTCATTGAGCAAAATCCACAAAGCAGCTTCAAAACTGGAGCAGGAATTTGAAAGACAGCCAACACCCGAAGAACTTGCAGACAACCTGGAAATTTCGGTTGATAAAATTGCCGATTCGATGAATAATGCGGGTCGCCAGATTTCAATGGACGCGCCTTTCATCCAGGGTGAAGAAAACACCTTACTTGACGTATTGGCCAGCTCTGATGCTGCAACCGATACCGAAGTAATGGCCGATTCTTTATCGCAGGAAATTAAACGCTCGTTAGGCATCCTTGCCGAACGTGACCGTGAAGTACTGATGTTATTCTTTGGCCTTGGTGGTCATGCTCCTCACTCATTAGAGGAAATAGGTGAAAAATTTGATTTAACCCGTGAGCGTGTTCGCCAGTTAAAAGACAAGGCTTTGATGCGTTTACGTCACAATTCAAAATCAAACCTTTTGCAATCATACTTAAACTAATCCAGGATATATCCGCCTGAGTTTTTATACCAAAACCGCGAATGAGATTTCATTCGCGGTTTTTTTGTGGGCTTGATGTTTTTAATTCCCTCCCTTGGGAGGGGTGTGTTGGAATGAGCAGTGGCAGGGAGGGGTTATACGCTATTTCAAACGAATAAGCATATCGATAAAACCCCTCCCTACACCCTCCCAAGGGAGGGAATCGCACAATCCTGCACTTTTTTTCCGCTTATTCCAATATACCTACTTACTCCCGGCCAACTCTTTTCCCTCATGATATTGCGGCAATTCGTGCCAGGCTTTGGCAGGTCTGTTTGCCGGAAAACCATATTGTGCCCGGTAAGCTTTACGTTCGGCAGTGAAATCCCACCAGCTCTTGCCGGTATCACCATATTTTATATAATGGGCCAGTAAGCGATATGAATCTTCCACACAAGGATCGGCCCATGCGCCAACGTAACGTTCAAAGGCGTTAAACAATTCTACCGGATCCTTGCCTTCCAATTGTTTTAACGAGTAATAGCCCTGCTGTATCAACTCAGTAGCAAAGTTGATCCCTAACGACGGAATACTCTGAAATTCAATAAGCGCATTGATCTCTCTTGCCCGTTCGGCATCCGCATTTAATATCATGGCGATTTCATCAGGGGCGAAACTTATAAGATCGGCTATTTTTGTTTTTTGGGCCCTGAGGGTAGCTTTTTCTTCGGCAGTTAAAAGTAGGTTAATTGATTTTTTCATGACAGGCTTACTTAATAAGCTAATTTAACAAGGAATCCCGACAAACAAAAAAGCCTTCCAAACTAAATTGGAAGGCTTCCGGAGATCTGCACATCTAAAATCTGCACATCTGCAATTTATTTCATCAATTTGATAAAGTCATCAAACAAATACCTTGAATCGTGTGGACCAGGTGACGATTCAGGGTGATATTGTACCGAGAAAGCTTTTTTGCCTTTTACACGAATGCCTTCTATGGATTGGTCGTTCAGGTTAACGTGGGTGATCTCCACTTTATCCGAAGCACGTACAGCTTCCGGCACTACTCCAAAACCATGATTTTGTGAAGTAACCTCACAATGGTTAATGATGATATTTTTTACCGGGTGGTTTAAACCACGGTGACCGTTAAACATTTTTTGGGTTGGGATATCGTTAGCCAAAGCCAGCAACTGGTGACCTAAACAAATCCCGAACATTGGCTTGTCAGCAGCTAAAATTTCTTTAACTGTTTCTACGGCGTAAGGCATCGCTGATGGATCGCCGGGGCCGTTTGATATAAAGTAACCTGTTGGGCCAAAATCTTTTTCCATTTCGGCATAGGTTGTTTTAGCAGGGAATACTTTGGCATAAACCTCGCGCGAATCAAAATTGCGAAGGATATTTTTCTTTACACCAAGGTCAAGCACCGCTACACGGTAAGGAGCATCTTCGCTGCCAAAAGTATAGGTTTCGGTAGTTGATACCTGCGATGAAAGCTCCAGGCCATCCATCGAAGGCACCAGGTCAAGCTTTGCTTTCAGTTCATCCAGGTCTAATATTTCTGATGAAATAATGGCGTTCATAGCGCCTTTATCACGAATGTGACGAACAAGCTTACGGGTATCGATATCAGAGATCCCTACAATGTTTTGCTCCTGGAAATAATCCTGTATCGATTCATTAGCCTGTTTACGGCTGTAGGCGATGTTATAATTTTTACAAACCAGGCCGGCAATCTGGATCCTGCCCGATTCCACTTCTTCATTAGCAATACCGTAGTTACCAATGTGCGCATTGGTGGTTACCATAATTTGCCCAAAGTATGAAGGGTCGGTAAAAATTTCCTGGTAGCCGGTCATGCCGGTATTAAAACAAATCTCGCCGGTGGTAGTCCCCATTTTGCCCGCGGCTTTACCGTAAAAAACGGTGCCGTCGGCAAGCAGCAATATAGCCGGTAATTTGGTGAAATAATTCATCGCTTAAAAAAATTGAAAGGGTTAAATGATCGGATCGCCTGGTTCAAAGCCCCGTGAAAACTGATAGAAATATTGAAGTAAGGAACTTCCGGATTCACGGCGCAAAAGTAGAAAATAATTTCGGATTTCGGATGTGAGATTTCGGATTTATTTTGATTTCGGATTTCGAATGTGGGATTTCGGATTTATTAGTAATGAATACGCTCCCTGCCAATCAAAATAACAAATCAAAAACAGAAAAATCCGAAATCGAAATTCCGAAATTCGAAATCCAAAAATCACCTTCGAAATCAAAATTCCGAAATCCGAAATCATGCTTACCTTTGCACTGCGATAACACATTTATCAATGTCTGTAAATAAAGAAATAAAGCGTATCACCACCAATACCATCCAGGAGATGAAGGTTCGTGGCGAAAAGATCTCTATGCTTACCGCATATGACTATTCGATGGCTACCATAGTCGACGATGCCGGGACTGATATCATCCTTGTTGGTGATTCGGCCTCCAATGTGATGGCGGGTCACGAAACTACGCTGCCTATAACGCTCGACCAGATGATCTATCATGCATCATCTGTGGTACGTGCGGCTAAACGTGCATTGGTGGTTGTCGATCTGCCTTTTGGATCATACCAGGGCAACTCAAAGGAAGCGCTGAACTCAGCCATCCGCATTATGAAGGAAGCCGGGGCACACGCCGTTAAAATTGAAGGCGGTGTTGAAATAGCCGAATCAGTTAGCCGGATTTTAACCGCCGGCATCCCGGTAATGGGGCACCTTGGCCTTACACCGCAATCCATATACAAGTTTGGAACATACACTGTACGCGCCAAACATGAAGCCGAAGCGCAAAAGCTGCGCGAGGATGCCCTTAAACTACAGGAGCTTGGCTGCTTTGGTATTGTATTGGAAAAAATCCCGGCCAAACTGGCGCAGGAGGTATCTGAAAGTCTGCAAATCCCTACAATAGGTATCGGCGCCGGTCAGCATTGCGACGGCCAGGTACTGGTGATCCATGATATGCTGGGGATTAACAAAGGCTTTAAACCCCGCTTTTTACGCCAGTATTCCAACCTGTATGATATCATGCACGACGCGATCAAAAATTACAATACCGACGTAAAAAGTAACAGTTTCCCTAACGAGAAGGAACAATATTAATTAGCTTATAGTTGATGGTTCATAGATCATGGCTAAATGCTGCTTAACTATGAACTATTAACCATGAACCATGAACTAAACAATGGCCCGTCCTGAATTTAATTATAGCAATGCAGATATTACTGATAAGGATGTTCTTTATGAGGACAACCACCTTATTGCCATAAATAAACGCGCGGGAGACATTGTACAGGTTGATGAAACCGGTGATGAGCCCTTGGACGAAAAAGTAAAAAAATACATCGCCAAAAAATACAGCAAGCCTAACGGCGCATTTTTAGGCGTAGTGCACCGGCTGGACAGACCGGTAAGCGGCGTGATCCTGTTTGCCAAAACCAGTAAAGCGCTCGACCGCATCAACAAAATGTTTAAAGCCCGCGAAATGCATAAAACCTATTATGCAGTAGTGCGCAAAAAACCATTCCCCGAAGAAGGTACCCTGGTACACTGGCTGGTAAAAAACTCACAGAAAAATGTAACCAAAGCCCATGACCGCGAAGTACAGGGCAGTTTACGCTCGGAGCTAAGCTATAAATTGGTGGGCGAGCTAAACGGGTATTATTTAATTGAGGTAGACCCGATAACCGGTCGCCCGCACCAGATCAGGGTACAGCTTTCAACCCTCGGCTGCCCCATCGTAGGCGATAATAAATATGGCTATCCCCGCGGCAGCCTGCGCAAAAGCATTTGCCTGCATGCACGCAAGCTTACGTTTGTACACCCGGTAAAAAACGAACCGGTTGCTATTATCGCTCCCGTACCGCGCGATGGCTTTTGGGAAAAATTTGAGGGAATGATGGTAGGGTAAATTTGTCAGTAGTCAATCCATCGGCTCACATATTCAATACCCTTTCCCAGATCTCCTCATTAACAGGTATCCCATCCCGTAAATTCAGCTCTCTTGTTTTAAGCATATTTTCGCCCGGATAAGAAACCTGCTCGCCATCAACAGGATTGCTGCTTTTGGTGTAGTCCAGGATCTCATTTATCAAACGCTCATTTTGCTCAGTGTCTGTTTTCAGGCAGATAAACACTTGCGATACGCCCCACTCCTTTTCGTGTTCGCTGATTTTTGAGGTAGATTCTCCACCACTTAGTAGTGTAGCCAACAGATCAAGCATCAGCGATAAACCCGACCCTTTCCAAAAACCAATAGGCAACATCCGTTTTGACTGCAAAATGGCATCGGCATCAGTACTTAAATTCCCTTCATGATCATAGCCGCCGGGCAATGGCAAAGGTTTATTTTTCGATTTGCTCTCCATCAGCTTACCTACCGAATATTGCGAAATAGCCATGTCCAATAAGACATGTCCGCCCTTACGCGGCACCGCAATAACCAGGGGATTATTACCAAGCCGCGGGTCGAGCCCGCCCCAGGGCGGCAGGTTAGCAATGGTATTTGTAAAACAAATGCCTATAAATCCGGCATCAGCCGCCTGCAAGCCATAAGTACCGCCACGCATCCAGTGATTGGTATTTTTGATAGCAACACAGCCGATGCCGTACTCACCGGCCAGTTCAATAGCCCGGCTCATGCACTTGTTTGCGTTTAACATACCAAGACCAAAATTACCGTTCCATTGCTCAATTGCACCCAGATTGTTTACCATTACAGCCTCCGCATCCGGTTTAAACAAGCCTTCCTTTACAGTTTGTACAAAAGCAGGAAACCGGTTAAGGCCATGACTGTAAACACCATCCCTGCTGTTGGCGGCAAAAATGGCGGCGCATTGCCGGGCTTTTTCAAGCGGCAGATCAATACTTAATAGTACCCTTTCAAATTCGGCTTCAAGTTTTTGGTATGGAACGCGCATAGGTTTTGAAATAAATTTAATTTATAGCGTTTATTACAGTATGCTGATGCAAGGTAATCAACCATATTTTATAATTTTGCCTTTAATAAATGAAAAGAACTCCGCTGTTGTTTTTCCTGTTTTTAATAAGCATTGCGCTGATTGTTAATTCATGCAAGAAAGATAACTTAAGCCACATACCTGGGTTATTGGCTGGGAAGTGGCAAATTGCTTCAATAGAAGTGTATAATTACGTAGGTGATTCTAAAATATCTACCGATGTGCTTGACACTACATGCACAATAACTCAATATTTTATTTTCAACAGCGATAACAGTTGCTCTTATGTCAATTTCCAATGCAATTCTGATACAACAACAGGCCGCTGGTCGCTTACAGCAAATAAGTTATTTTTAACTTCGGATATGGTTTGTAATGATACTACCAAATCATCAGGAGGTACTTCAAAGCCATTTGCAAACGCTAAAATAGTTACATTAGGAAACTATTCGTTAGTCTTGGAAACAGGAGATGTTGAACCCAATTATTCGGCAACAAAAAAAAGACGTGTTATGCGATATGGCTTTATCAGACAAAAAATAAGCTCAACCCAATAGCATAAAATGTTTTCAAGTTGTAAAAATGGTTTTGTTATAATAGTTTCAATGCCAAGTAAACAGTCAGCCCCGATGAAACTATTGTAGCTTCATCTTCGTTGAAAGAGATATTATCGATGAAAAAAAGAATTGCCATTTTCGCTTCAGGTTCCGGCTCAAACGCCCAAAAGTTAATGGAGCATTTTAAACGCAATGCCGATGCCGAAGTTGTGCTGATACTTACCAATAACCCGCAAGCTTACGTTTTGCAGCGTGCCGATAACTTTGAGGTACCCTCGCATATTTTCAGTCGCCATGAGTTTTATGAAACCGACGGTGTTATCCGCCTGCTAAAAAACTTACAGGTTGATCTGATTGTACTTGCCGGTTTTTTATGGCTTGTGCCACAATCACTGTTAAAAGCATTCCCCAATAAGATCATTAACCTGCATCCTGCCCTGTTACCCAAATATGGTGGCAAAGGCATGTACGGTGATAATGTACACCGAAAAATATTAGAAGACAAAGAAGAAGAAAGCGGCATCACCATCCACTTCGTTAACGAAAACTTTGACGAAGGCGAGATCATCCACCAGTCGAAATTTAAAATTGAACCGGGCGATACGCTTGAGATCGTAAAATTTAAAGGCCAGCAGTTAGAGCATAATCATTTCCCGAAAGTTGTTGAGGCGCTGTTGAAAAAGATGAAAAGCTGAGTTGTTTAGTGATTAGGGGGTTACCTAAGTTCTTTTATGGGTTATTAAAACAACAATGACCCGTGTATAATTTCGTAAACAGTCAATTCACCATCAACAATTTTAAAGGCTATAACCCAGTCATTGAAATGACTGCAAGAATATTTGAACGCGGCTAAAACCTCATGGTTACAAATGGAATGCTGTACTCCGGGTATAGCTAATCTTTTGATAGCTGTCTTGAATTTCAAAGCATATCTTGCACCGCTTCCCGGTGTATTTTTCGATTCTACAAAATCAACAATCGCATCAATAACCTTTAAGGCCTTAGGCTTAATAGTAACGTTCAAAATACAGGATGGGCTTATTGAGTATACTTAGAAAAAGCTTTATCTAACGGAATAGCTTCTTCATCAAGATCTTTATTTAAATAATTAATCAGCTCTTCGTCTGTTGCTTTTCTTCCAATCCCCCTCGCAACGTCAATTGTGTTCAAATCCTTAACTTCTTGTGTTTGCGCAGAAAGACCAAGCTCTTCAGCAAGCTGCATCAACAAGCGGGTCTTTTTTTCCGAATTTGATTGAATGATCACCGTAGTCATACACTAAGTTACCAATTATTTATGAATACCTCAACAATTAGCCTATTGAACGTACAGCAATACATTTTAAATATCGTCCGCTATAAAATTTTGATGTGGATAAATATCGATCCTTATGCTAATAACTTATCTCTAATTAACTAACCTCCAATTAACTAAATATCACTACCTTTGCGGCTCAAAAAACAGCGTGTACATGAGCCAGTCAGTTCAAATAAAAAATGCTTTAATTTCTGTTTATTACAAAGATAACTTAGAGCCCATCATTCATGAGTTAAACCGCCTTGGTGTAAATATCTATTCAACCGGAGGTACCGAAACTTTTATCCGCAATTTAGGTGTAAATGTGATCCCGGTTGAAGACCTTACTTCATACCCTTCAATACTGGGTGGCCGTGTTAAAACCCTGCACCCTAAGGTTTTCGGTGGTATTTTGGCCCGAAGGAGCTTTGATGGAGATAAACAGCAATTAGAGCAATATGAAATTCCTGAAATTGATTTGGTAATTGTTGACCTGTACCCGTTTGAAGAAACTGTACAATCAGGCGCCGGTGCCGAAGATGTGATCGAAAAGATCGATATCGGTGGTATTTCTTTGATTCGCGCGGCTGCAAAAAACTTTAAAGATGTAGTGATCGTAGCTTCAAAAGATGACTACGCAGGCCTGGAAAATATCCTGAAAACACAGGATGGTACTACCACAATTGATCAGCGCCGTTCATTCGCTCAAAAAGCATTCAACATATCGTCAAACTACGATACACATATTTTTAACTACTTTAACGAGGCTGAACCACTCCCGGTATTTAAACAAAGTATCCAAACCAGCCAGGTTTTACGTTACGGCGAAAACCCTCACCAAAAAGGAACTTTTTATGGTAACCTTGATGCCATGTTCAACAAACTCAACGGCAAAGAGCTTTCATACAACAACCTGGTTGATGTTGATGCTGCCGTTGCTATTATTGATGAGTTTACCGAGCCTACTATCGCTATCCTTAAGCATACCAATGCCTGCGGTGTAGCTTCGCGTTCATTTATCAAAGAAGCATGGATAGACGCATTGGCCTGCGACCCTGTTTCGGCCTTTGGCGGTGTAATTATTGCCAATGCCGAAATCGATGCTGAAACAGCTACTGAAATCGACAAGATATTTTATGAAGTACTGATCGCTCCTGCTTTCACTGATGAAGCCGTACAGATCCTATCAGGCAAGAAGAACCGCATCCTGTTGGTTCGCCAGCCGGTTGAGTTGCCTGTTAAGCATTTCAAAACTTTATTGAATGGTGTAATTGAGCAGGATAAAGACGCGGTTATTGAAGGTCCGGCCCAAATGACTACCGTTACTGAAAAAGCGCCGACTGAAGCTGAATTGAAAGACCTGTTCTTCGCTAACAAAATTGTAAAACATACCAAATCAAACACCATTGTGTTTGCTAAAAATAACCAGCTAATGGCAAGCGGTGTGGGTCAAACCTCAAGGGTTGACGCACTTAGGCAAGCGGTGATCAAAGCACAAAGCTTTGGCTTCGACCTGAACGGTGCGGTAATGGCCTCTGATGCATTTTTCCCTTTCCCTGATTGTGCCGAACTGGCTGCCGAAGCAGGCATCACTGCCATTTTACAACCAGGCGGATCAATTAACGACAAGCTTTCAGTTGCCATGTGCAATGAAAAAGGCCTGGCTATGGTTACTACCGGCGTACGCCACTTTAAACATTAATTTTGAGTTGGTTTAATTGAGTTTGGTGAGTGGTTGATTAAGTTGATTAGGATAGTGGTTGGTTTGCGGAAGGGGTTTTAATTAATTTAATCAATCAACACAAAACTTAATCAACCTAATCTAACTTAATCAACCATTCTCCTGAACCCAACACAATAAATGTGATTTTTTAACGCTTTAGTTTGCAAAATGCTGAACTTTTTAAGCGTATTTTTATAAACTTTGCATAACATACTGAAAGAAATACCAGATGGGTTTATTTAACTTTTTTACACAAGAAATTGCTATCGATTTAGGTACAGCAAATACCCTCATTATACATAACGATAAAGTTGTTGTTGACGAACCCTCGATCGTGGCGTTTGACAGGACAACCAATAAAGTGATCGCTATCGGGCGCCAGGCCATGCAAATGGAAGGTAAAACGCACGATAATATCCGCACTGTGCGCCCGCTTAAGGATGGCGTAATTGCCGACTTTAACGCCGCCGAGCACATGATCCGCGGTATGATCAAAATGATTAACCAGGGCAAAGGATGGTTCTTTCCATCGCTGCGTATGGTGATCTGTATCCCTTCGGGTATTACCGAGGTTGAGAAACGTGCGGTGCGCGACTCGGCCGAGATTGCCGGCGCCAAAGAGGTTTACCTCATCCACGAGCCAATGGCGGCTGCTGTAGGTATCGGTATCGACGTGGAAGAACCTATGGGCAACATGATCATCGATATTGGTGGTGGTACTACTGAAATTGCCGTTATCGCTTTATCAGGTATCGTGTGCGACCAATCGATCCGCGTAGCAGGAGATAACTTTGATTCGGACATTGTTCAATATATCCGTCGCCAGCATAACATCATGATTGGTGACCGTACTGCCGAAAAAATTAAAATTGAGGTTGGCGCCGCGCTTCCTGAACTAAGCGAGCCACCGGGTGATTTTGCCGTACAAGGCCGTGACCTCATGACGGGTGTGCCAAAACAAATCATGGTATCATATACCGAGATTGCGCATTGTTTGGATAAATCAATTTCAAAAATTGAGGAAGCGATATTAAAAGCGTTGGAAATTACCCCTCCCGAGCTTTCGGCCGATATTTATCAAACCGGGATCTACTTAACCGGTGGCGGTGCCTTGTTGCGCGGTTTGGATAAGCGTGTGGCTGCCAAAACCAAACTACCCGTTCACGTTGCCGAAGACCCTCTTCGCGCCGTAGTACGCGGAACCGGCACTGCCCTTAAAAACATTGGCAACTTTAAATTTTTAATGCAGTAATTTAGATGTGAGATTTTAGATATGAGATGTAAGGCACCGGCTATCGATGTTTTTCTGATCTCATATCTCACGTCTCATATCTCAAATCTAATCTAAGCAATGCGTAACCTTTGGATATTTATAACTAAGTATAACGCGTTTTTTTTATTCCTGATTTTTGAGATTAGCTCGCTGCTTATTTATATTAAATACAACTCGTTTCAAAAAGCATCTTTTATTAACTCAACTAATAAGGTAACCGGTACGCTGTACAGCCAGGTTGACGCCTTAAAAGAATATCTGTCATTAAAAGAAACCAACGACAGCCTTGCCCGCGAAAATGCCAAACTCCGCGGCCAGCTCAAAGCTTCTATGTATGTTGATAGTGTTGAAAAGCACAAGGTTAATGACACTGTTTACAAACAACAGTATACTTATATCGTAGCCAAAGTAATCAATAATTCGTTCAATAAACGCAGCAACTATATTACTATTGACCGGGGCAGCAGGGACGGGATCCAAAAAGATATGGGTGTAATAACCGGGGCAGGCGTTGTGGGCCAGGTTATTGCCGTAACCGAGCATTTAGCTATTATTCAATCGGTTTTACATAAAAACACGCGGTTTAGCGCTATGCTTGCAGGCACTAAAGATATAGGTTCGTTTGTATGGGGCAATGATATTGATCCGCACAGGGGTGTATTGATAGATATCCAGAATAACGCTCAGCCCAAAATTGGCGACACGGTGGTTACCTCCGGTTATTCGCTTTTCCCTACCGGCATACCGTTTGGCAAAATTACTAACCTGCATGCCAAAGGCGGCGGTTTACTCATCAACGTTGAGGTAGCCTTAGCTGTTGATTTTACAAAGCTTCAATACGTTTACGTGGTAAATAACAAATTTGCAGGTGAACAAACGGGACTGGAGGCCGTACAAAACAAAAATGAGTAGGACTATCCTTGTTAACCTTGTTAGGTTTATGGTTTTGGTTTTTATGCAGGTTTTCCTGTTAAAAAACATAACGTTTTATAATCTTGCCACCCCGTATTTCTATATCCTTTTCATTTTGTTGCTTCCCTTTGAAGTACCTAATCTGCTGTTGTTTGTACTCTCGTTCCTGACAGGCCTCACTATTGATGCTTTTTATGATACACCGGGGCTTCATGCAGCAGCCTGCGTTGTGCTGGCATTGGTACGTGTACTTTTCATCAGCATCACGGTACAAAAGGATGGCTTTGATAATGAGCCGGAACCTACATTAAGTATCATGGGTTTCAGGTGGTTTTTTACCTACGTTTTGATCCTCACTTTATTTCACCATTTTTTCCTGCTTAATTTAGAGGTTTTTAGTTTTTCTGAAATACAATACACACTAAGCCGTGTTGTTTTGAGTTCATTGTTTACCGTATTTTTAATTCTAATTTCGGGCCTGCTATTTTTCAGAAGGAAAGAACGTAAATGAATAAGTTTTTTGAACGCCGCTACGTTGTTACCGGTATCTTTATAGCTATTATATTAGCCCTGCTGGGAAGGCTTTATTATATCCAGATAGTTGACGACCGCTATACCATATACGCCAACAGCAATGTAAGGCGTACCACTATACTTTACCCTGCCCGCGGGCCTATACTTGACCGCAACGGCAAAATCCTTGTACAAAACGAACCCATTTATGATGTTACCGTCAACCCCAAGGAGGTAAAACCTTTTGATACCCTGTTGTTTTGCAAAATGATAGGCATCGACAAAGAGGGGTTTGACAAACGCTTTATCAAGGCTAAAAAACAATCGCCCAATACAGCATCCGTATTTGAAAAACAGCTTTCTGTTCAGTTGTATGCTTCATTGCAGGAAAAGCTGTTTGAGTTTCCGGGCTTTGCTATTGTACCCCGCACCATACGTACCTATCCAGATTCGGTAGCGGCACAGTTTTTAGGTTTTATTGGTGAGGTTACCGACAGGGATATCAAACGCTCAAATGGTTATTATCGCCTTGGCGATTATATTGGTGTTACCGGCGTCGAGAAGGCCTACGAAAATGTATTGCGCGGTCAACGCGGCGTACAGGTACAAATGGTAGATTCGCACGGTGTACCCAAAGGCTCATTTGCCAATGGCGCGCTTGATACCGTGCCCCGTTCGGGCGAACGTTTGACCTCGTCGTTAGATGTTGACCTGCAAAGGCTCGGTGAAAAACTGATGCAAAACAAGCTGGGCAGTATTGTGGCCATAGAGCCATCATCGGGCGAGATCTTATGTTATGTGAGCAGCCCCACCTATGATCCTAACCTCATGGTGGGTCGTCAGCGCGGTAATAACCTTGCCAAAATGTATAATAACCCGTATAAGCCGTTTTTCATCAGGCCTATCCAGGCACAATATCCTCCCGGCTCGTCATTTAAACCATTAAGTGCCCTTATCGCGCTGCAGGAGGGCATCGTTAACCCCAGCGAAACTTTTTATTGTACCGGTAATTACCGGGCAGGCAACCGCATTGTACACTGTAACCATGGCGAAGCACATGGCACGGTAAATATGGCCCGGGCTGTGGCCGAGTCATGTAACGGCTACTTCTCAATGGTTTTTCAACGTATTGTTGACCGGTACGGGGTAAAAAATACAGAAGCCAATTTCACCGCATGGCGAAATAATGTAATGAAATTTGGCCTTGGTGCAAGGCTGGACCTGGATATGCCTGCCGAAAGCCGTGGTAACGTTCCAACGCCTTTACATTATGATAATGTTTATCATAAAGGCGGCTGGCGTTCAAGCACCATCGTTCCGCTGGCCATAGGCCAGGGCGAGTTATTGGCAACACCTTTGCAAATGGCTAACCTGGAGTGTACTATTGCCAATCGCGGATTTTACTATAAGCCCCACCTTATCAAGGCAATCGGTACCAAAAACGTAATTAAAAAAGAATACGTTGAAAAAAACTATGTTGGGATAGATTCCGGATATTTTGAGCCTGTTATTAACGGAATGCAGGCAGTGGTTGAAAACGGTACAGCCAGACGGTCAAAAATACCTGATATTATTATGTGCGGTAAAACCGGCACCGCGCAAAATCCACATGGCGAGGATAACTCAGTATTTGTAGCTTTCGCCCCACGCGATAATCCTAAGATAGCGATTGCTGTTGTAGTTGAAAACTCGGGCGAGGGTGCACACTGGGCCGCTCCCATTGCAAGCTTCATAGTTGAAAAATATTTAAAAGGTAAGATAAGCCCGCGCGAATCGGGAATTACAGTTGATTATTATGCAAATGCCAATCGCCTGCCCGATCTTAGCCTTTATGCTCAAGACCTGCAAAAAGAACGCAGGCGTGACAGTATCAGGGCGGCAAAAGTTGATTCGATCAAAAAATTCAAAGCTGATTCAATAAAAAAATTCAAGGCCGATTCAATAAAAAAAGAAAGGCGCGAATCAGCTTATAACAATAAACCGGCGAACTGGATTAAATCATTAACGGGCGGGAGGCCGGGCAAGTCATGAGCAATCAGCAGCGGAGTTTCTTTTTTAATGTAGACTGGCTTACAGTTTTTCTGTACCTGATATTATGTACCATTGGCTGGTTCAATATCCATGCTGCTGTTTTTGATGTCAACCACTCCAGTATTGTTGATGCCTCCACCAATTACGGCAAACAGTTTATTTACATCTGCGTATCCATTGTCGTAGGTATTGTGATACTCCTGCTCGAAAGCCGATTTATTGCTGCCTTAGCCCCGGCATTTTACGTGTTGATTGTACTGTTATTGATACTGGTGCTGGTGATAGGTCGAAACGTAGGCGGTAACCAGGCCTGGATTAACATGGGCGGCGGTTTCCGGCTGCAGCCTTCGGAGTTTGCCAAGTTTGCAACCTGTTTGTTGCTTGCGCGATATTTAAGCGGCACTAATATCAGGGTTACCGAACCCAAATCATTTTTAACGGCCGCCGTGATTATCGGGTTCCCGATGTTGCTGATCATGCTGCAGCCCGATACCGGTTCGACACTGGTATTTTGCTCTTTGATATTTGTTTTATACCGCGAAGGGCTTTCGCCTTATTTCCTGGTGATAACGGGGTTGTTCATCACCCTTTTTGTTACGTCGCTATTATACAATCCGCTGTATATTATCCTGATACTGGCTGCAATAACTGCTTTCATTATCTTTTTGTTTAAGCGTAACAGGCAGCTCATCAAAACCCTGATCATCGGCCTTGCAATTTCTATAGCATTTATATTCAGTGTAAAGTTTATCTATACCCACGTTTTAAAGAAACATCAAACAGAGCGTATTAACATACTCCTGGGCATCACTACCGATTTAAGGGGGAAAGGCTATAATGTAAACCAGTCGAAAATAGCTATAGGCTCCGGAAAAATGTGGGGTAAAGGTTATTTACATGGTACACAAACCCAATACTCATTTGTACCCGAGCAAAGTACCGACTTTATTTTCTGTACCGTCGGCGAAGAATGGGGCTTTGCAGGCTCATTAACGGTAATAAGCCTTTTCATGTTCCTGATATTGCGGGTAATACTCATAGCCGAACGGCAACGATCGCCTTTTACGCGTATTTACGGTTACGGTGTAGCTTCAGTGCTATTTTTTCACGTAGTGATCAATATCGGTATGACCATTGGCGTAGTGCCCGTTATTGGGATCCCTTTACCGTTCATCAGCTATGGAGGCTCGTCGCTGTTAAGCTTTACCATGCTCTTGTTCGTGCTTATCAAACTCGACTCCAACAGGATGGGGATTATTTAAGCGTTTTTAGTCCGCAAGTCGGTGGAAGTCGGAAGGTCCGTAAGTTAAAAACGGTTAAATTTGTTTGAGAAGGTTTTACGTAGAGACGCATCACATGCGTCTCCCATAGAATAAGCCGCTTTGTAAGTCATTAAGTTCAGGAATTTGCATGCGGGAGACGCATGTGATGCATCTCTACATTTTTAAAACGGCTAAATTTAAACAGCCTCTTATAAAGCACAACGAGGGTACGCTATCAAAAGCAATATTATTCAAGTCGCTTTGGCTATGAACTATGAACCATCAACCATGAACCAAAAAACTTCATCCCGCCGGATACCTTCTTTTCAGCAAAGCGTAAAACTTATCGGCTGTTGATGCTTTACTTTCCCAGTTGTTTTTAACTACGTAGTTTGTTTTCAGGAAACGTTCGGCTTCTTCAAAAGTGTTAAATCGGTTTACTATCTCAATAGCTTCACTGTAGGCCAGGCTGTAACCATTAAACAAATCTTTTATATAAAGCAGCTTATCGTTTAGGTTTATGGCCGATTTAAGATCGGTAACCGGCAACTCGGCAGTGGTGCTTGCTGCATTGTTAGCCTTCTCGGCCTTTTGGGCCATGATCCTCTGATTAAAGGTCAGTACCTGTTGGCTGCTGCCTGTATCTGCCGAAGGAGCTGTAGCCACAACAGGCTCCGCTGCGGGTTTTACGGGCTCAGTTACCGGTACGGGCTTTGGCTGTTCGGCTATGGGTACTATCTCAACCGGCTTTTCGGGAAGTTCACCCATCAGCTCTTCCTGCTCAAACCTGTCAGCTTCGTCGTCCCAGGTATCAGCCTCGTTTAAATTTAGTTCAAAGCTGCTTCCTTCAGGAATTTCCTGTTGAAATGAATAAGTATCTGTATCTTTTTCGGCAGCGAAATTTATTTGCGGTTCGGGCGTTTCCTTTATTTCGGGCGCAGGGTTGATCACTTCTATTTTTACCGGGTTAAACGGCACCGGAGCTGGTGGTTCAGCATCGCTGGTAAGTTCTATCTTATCAACCGGCACAGGGACGTGCTGTTGTACTACCGGCTCAAAAAAGCGCTGCTCATGCAAAGCTTCTTCCTTTGCAGGCGGAGGCGTTACCGGCACCGGAGCGGGAGGTAATACCAGGGTTACCGGTGTATGTTCTTCAACTGCCGGCTGGTTTTTTTCTGCAAGCAGTGCAGGAGCTGCCGCGCGCTCGTTGATGCGGCGCAGTATTTCGGCATGGTCTTTTAAAAAATGGGCATTGGCTACAAAAAGTTCTAATTCAAGCTCGTTAAGTTCGCTGGGATCAGCTGCAAGGTAGTCATATTGATCATTAAGCTCTTTTAAAATCCCACCTATCTTTTTAAATACATCCATTTGCTTCATGGCCTCAATGTTAGGAAAATGCTTACCAAAAATAGGATTAAATTCTGATATTTGCCGACTATAAAAGTCATAAATGGTATATCACGAAGAGGTTTTCAGGCGTAAAAGCGAAGTAGGCGGCAGTATTGAGGTTATCTGCGGATCAATGTTCTCGGGCAAAACCGAAGAGCTGATCAGGAGGCTTAACCGTGCCCGCATTGCCAAGCTTAAGGTTGAGATTTTTAGCCCTAAAGCCGATACCCGTTATGGCGAGGATGCCATCATTTCGCACAATGCCAGCAAAATAACTTCTACCCCGGTTGATAGCGCTTCGGCTATTTTACTGCTGGCCAGTGATGCCCATGTAATAGGTGTTGATGAAGCACAATTTTTTGACGATGAGCTCCCCGAGGTATGTACCGTACTGGCCAACCGCGGCGTACGCGTAATTGTAGCCGGCTTGGACATGGATTTTAAAGGCCGTCCATTTGGCTCAATGCCCAACATTATGGCCATTGCCGAATCGGTAACCAAACTGCAGGCCGTTTGCGTAAGATGCGGCAACCCGGCCCAATACTCGTACCGCCTGGTACATGATAATTCAAAAATATTATTAGGCGAAAAGGAAAGCTATGAGCCCCGCTGCAGGGCATGCTATAATACCGTTGCGGGTTAAGATTTCATTAAATAATATATTTTTTATTTAATACTATAACTAAAACAAATACCGGGTATTTGTTTGTTATGTACTTAAGCACAGCAGCTTCAAAAAGAAGGTGCTTTAATAAAGTATAAAGCAATCAAGTTTATGGCCAAAAAGGTTTTAGTTATAGAGGACGATAAAGATATTCGTGATACCGTAGTGTATGTATTGGAGGAAGAAGGTTACGAAGTAATACAATCCGACAATGCCCGAATCCTGCGTACCCTGACCACTATTAACCCCGGCCTGATTTTGCTTGATAACTGGCTTACCGATTGGAGCAGTGACGCCAACGGGCAGCAGCTAAGTAAAAGTATAAAAGACAATCCGGCTACCAGCCACATCCCCGTGATCATTATTTCGGCCGTGAGCAATATCAAAGAAATTGCCAAAGCCGGTAACGCCGATGGGTACCTTGCCAAGCCATTTGATCTGACATCACTTTCAGAGATCGTAAAAAAGCATATCAAGTAAGCAATCCTTATCAGTATAAATAAAACGACCCTCCATTAATTTGAAGGGCCGTTTTGTTAGGCCTCACCTAAATCCGCTCCAGGAGAGGACGTTGAAGAAATATCGTTAAATACTTTAAGCCTTCTCCTTTGGGGAGGTTTTGGAGCCGGCGCTTAAATCTTCAGCCCAAACCCAATATTAAACGTACGCCCGTCGGCCGGTAAAATGCCTGGTCCGGGGTACATGTTAATACGGCGTGTAAAATATTTAGCGTTAAATAAGTTGTTCACATTGGCCGTGAGATGGTAGTTTTTCAGAAACCCATAATTGAAAGCCCAGTCGAACAAATGATACGCGGGCACTATGCCGGTAGCGCCTGTGGCATTAAAAGTAGTATTATTGGCATCACTAAAGCTTTTCCCTACATAGCTGTATTGCAGTGTGCTGCTTACATGGCCGCTTAAAAATGTTAAACCTGCACGGTCTATCCAATCGGGAGTGCCTTCAAGTTGATTATTTTTTAAACTTACATTTTTTCCGTTTTGATTGACAGAACCACTGGTGTAACGACCATGCGTGTACGACAGTGAGTTGAACAAACGGAGATCACTCACCGAAGATTTATCAAATGAGCGGATCAGCGAAACTTCGGTAAAGGCCTCAATACCTTTAGCCACGCCATTACCAATGTTGGTCATGTAAAGATGGGCTACGTTATTGGCATCAGTTTGGGTCAGGGTACCTGCCCTATTGCCATAGTAAACGTAAAAGGCGTTAACATCAAAACTAAATAAAGTGCTGATATGACCGCGGTAACCCAGGTCGGCATCATAACCTTTGCTATCCCTGATGTTCGGATCGATAATGGTCAACTGATCTGCAGGGGTAACGGCGGCATAAATATAAGGGCGGTAAGCCTGTGAAATATTACCGTAAAGTTGGTTTCCACCGGCAAACTGGTATTGCAAACCAGTACCAAACAGCGGAAAGTTGCGATTATCCTTATAGGTTACAGGCACCGCACGGTTTACAATAACACCCGAAGTAGTGGTATTGATCTGCTCAAAACGCACACCGGGGGTAACTGTAAATGCCTGCGTTACCTGGAACATATTTTCGGCAAAGGCTGCATAGTTTAAGGTATGCAATCTCAGGTCGATGCCATAATCTTTAACCAGGCGCAGGTCAAAATCAGATGCTGCCGTGCCTGTGCCTTTTTGTTTACGTTTGGTAGTTTCTTCAAAATACCTTATACCTGTGGTAAACGAGCTCCTGAGATTACCGAGTTTGTAAGTATGCAGCAAGCGGGCTTCGGTAGTGAAACCGGCATAATAATCACGGTCGACCTGGCGCGGATTAAATGTTTTCAAACTTGTATTAACTGTATCAGGTATATTGGCCGTGTTAATGAACTGCACACTATTGCGCTGACCAAACAGTACATGCGAGGTAACTTCCAGCCTGGTATTTCTATCAAACCGGTAATTGAACAACAATGCCGGGATATTGATTTCAGGATTGAAAAAATTACGCGCACGGGTCGACTGACGATTGTTTGCTTCAAATTGTGCGTCGGTTAAACCACCGGCTATTTGCTGCCTGTAGTCTGATCTTGAAAACTGGAAAGCTATGCTGCCCTGATCATTAAACTGGTATTTGAGGCTGGCGTAGTAAGCGCGGGAGTTAAAATTGGCATCAGGCCGCCAGCCATCGCCGGTGCGGGCGCTGTAAAAAGCGTAATAACTAACCTTGCCCGCTTTGCCGCCAATGGCATTATACGAATTGAAAAACCTGTTTGAGCCGGCCGATTGTTCGCTTTCAAAACCCAGCACCTTAGTGCTGTCGCCTTCTTTAAGTTTGAAGTTAACCATGCCGCCAAACTGGCTGCCAAATTGTAATGCCGCCGAACCTCGCACTATCTGAATTTCGCTTACCGCCTGGAATGGCACATTGTAATGATTTTCGGGATAGCCAAACATATCCGAGTTGGTGTTATAGCCATTTTGCCTGATGTTGGTTTCGATAGAGCGGTGGGTGTCCGTACCCCGGGTACCGATATTGAGCTGTAAACCGGCACCGTCCATCTCCCAGATATTAACGCCGGGAACTTTTGCAAAGGTCATACGGGCATTATTATTAGCTAAGTTTGCTTTTCCGGCGTCAAGAAAAATATCAAAGGTTTTTTTTCCGGCAAAAATGCTGGTGCCGGATACATTGGGCAAATGTTTTGGCCTGCTTTCTTTAATAATAACACTGTCAAGTTGCAGGGTATCTTTAACGCTTTTATGCTGCGCCCGGGCAAAGCCCGCGCAACATATTAATAAGGCAGGTAATGAAGTTTTATAAAGGGTATTCATTTATTCAAATAAAATAGATTTTGGGGGATGCTGTTCAGGCACAATAATGAAACTGGCAATGCATACGCGCAGCGTATTGCAGGCATATCAATGCAAGTCATTAAGATTGAGGGAACAGATTAATTATCGGATATAAACTTAGGCAAGCGCCATTTCCGGAGGCTGACCGCCGACAGATACAAAAGCATCAGGCATGCTGATATAGATAAATGTGCCGGGGGGCTGAACAGGCTCCGTCTGTTTTATAAAAGCGTATGAAATTTCGGGGCAGTTATATTTAGCGTCGCTGCCCAATTTTTTTTCTGATGATTCATGTGTGCGTTTGCTGATAGGCTTACTATATAACTTTTTAGCGCAGATCACATTTTCATTCAACAACCTGGTAGTTTCATAGTTGGGGATACACTGTACATACAACGTATCGCGCGTAACCCTGAGTTTCACGTAGTTGTACGACACACCATCCAGCTGTAACTGCCCGGAAACATTCACATAGCTGTCCCAATCATGTATAAAGGGCAGGTTTTGGCCGATCTTAATTTCAATGAGATCGCGCGAATCATATTTACCTCTGGCAATTTGCCGGGCAATTACTTTGTTTGATCTGTTAAAAAAATATTGATTAAGCGCCATGTACCCCAGCAAATTGAGCATATGGGTAACTAACATTACTATGGCAAAAGTCTTTTTCAATCAATAATCAGTCTAAACAACAGCAATGCTACGCAAATTTTAGGGATATAATAATTCATACGTTAAAAAAAATAAACTCAAAGTAATTAATTCTGAATGCTTTTTGGAGTTTTATTTATTTTTATTTGGATTTATTCTAAATAACGTATTTCTTTGTTGCTGTTAATACACTATGCGCAAAACAGAGGCCCACAAGCTCATTAACAATTATTTGATTATTAATGCTTAAAATATAAAGTCCTGTTCTGTAGTTTAATTGTTTATATCAAACATTTAATCAGCAGAGCAGGCACCAATTCATTTTTAAATTACCAGAATTTATGTGCGATGCTAAAATACTCAGCCAAAAGGGAACATCGGTAGTGAGCCGTTGCTCCGAATGCCAATGCCTATTTATATGGCATCATAACCTGATCCTTAGCTTTACACCCGATCAATTTATCCAGTTTAAAAATTTCACTATCGATCTTGATTTCGGCGACCATTCCTTCCCATTTCCCGACGGACAGGAACGCGTGGTAATGCGTACCCCGGTCAATGATATCCAGCTTACTTTTACTGTTGATGAATGGGAAGATTTTCATGTTGCGATGGATGAAGCCATTTACATGCAGGAAATTTATGCACTGGTAGATGGCGGTAAATAATCGCCGGAATTATTGTATTTATATAGCTGAAAGCGGAATGCACAAAGCCAAAAGCTAATTTAGGTCCAATACTAACAGATTCTATCTAAAATAAATTCCTTAGCCTGGAGAAAATGTACCCTACCGGTTAAAGATTGCGTTACAATAATACAATAACTACCCTGCAAAATGAAAGATATACCTGTACACCAGCTACATGAACGATCAAATACCGGCTTTGAGATCAGGCACTTCGAAAGCGGCGAAGAAGATTCAAAAAAACCGCCGATGGGCGCCCATCGTGATGATCATTACCTGTTTTTTTTGATTGAAAGCGGCTCGGCATCACTGATGATAGATTTTAACGAAATTCATTTTTGTGAAAACACATTCTATTATATTTTGCCGGGGCAGGTACACCACCGGATACGTAATGAAATTGCAGGCGGCTGGTATGTAGCCATCGATTCACAGCACATTCCGGCCGACTTCCGGAATATTTTTGAAAACCAACTTTTTTTGCAGCAGCCTTATCAACTGAATGATATTGAATTAAGGCAATACCAGCAGCTCCTTTGTCTGTTACGTGAAAAAAATAATGAGGATGATAACAGCGCTTTCTTTTTACCCGTTTTGCAATCGCTTATACAATCATTCACAGGCATGGCAGCGGCCACTTTCAGTAACGTTTATACGCCCGAAAAGCAACTTTCAAGGCCGGCACAAATTTCACATCAGTTTAAAAAGCTATTGTTGAGGCATGTACGCACAGTTAAAGGCCCATCGGCATACGCGGGTATGCTTAATGTTTCCGAATCATATCTTAACGAGGTTTTAAAGAAAACCACCGGGTTCCAGGTAAGTTACTGGATAACCCAGGAAGTAATGCTGGAAGCAAAAAGATTACTGTATTACAGCGGCCTCAACGTAAAGGAGATTGCGCATACACTGGGTTATGATGACCACACCTATTTTTCGCGGTTATTTAAAAAATCGGCCTGCATCACCCCGCTCGAGTTCAGGGACAAACACCGTAAATAATCCAATATTTACCCTGAAACTACTATTTTATCAGCCTAAAATTCAATGTTTCTTTGTAGTATTAAAACACTACACCATGGAAACATCCACTCTTCATAAATTAAAAAGAAAGGCAGGCAGCTTGTTTGAAAACCAACTTTTACAAAGTGGCAGGGTGCTTGAAGTAAGGCACTGGGAACCGTCGACCATGATTGAGATTGACCTGCACTTACCACAGGCTGATATGCAAAACTGGCACGAAATACCCTACATAAAAATAAAAGTTGATAACCTTACTTACCGCGATTATACCCCTGCCGGCTGGGATGCCGAAACCAGCACCTGTACCCTGTATGTTGATGCAGCCCATAGCGGTCCCGG
This sequence comes from Mucilaginibacter sp. SJ, assembly GCF_028993635.1. NCBI lineage: Bacteria > Pseudomonadati > Bacteroidota > Sphingobacteriia > Sphingobacteriales > Sphingobacteriaceae > Mucilaginibacter > Mucilaginibacter sp. SJ. Next base: position 4,877,372 of record NZ_CP118631.1, on the reverse strand, counting down.
CAGTAAATGGGCTAAACAACTTCAAAAAAACGATACCGTACGCTATTTAAAAATCCGTTCTACCCGGCACGCACCGGCCGGCACCCCGGCCATAATAGGCCTTGGCGATGAAAGCAGCATGGGGCATATGCTGGCCTTACAGCAAATGGTATTACCCGCAACGCGTTTTTCGGGCGCTATAGTTATGGCCGATGAAAATCACAGGGATTTATTTGGTGAATATTTCAAATCGCCATTAACACCTATAGAACGTAATGATGTATACGGTCATCACAGCCTCATCCAGTGGGTAATGGAACAACAGTATAACCTTGAACACTCGGTATTTTACATTGCCGGCAACCATACCATGGTAGGCGAATTACGCAAATTGTTAAAACTACAGGGGTACCCGTCAAGCCAGATCAGGATACAGGGTTTTTGGTCATAAAAGTTAGTTGATTGGGCTTGTCCTGTGCAAGCCTCCCTTTCACCGACATTTTATGCCGTTTCACCTAAAAAAACCTGTTTAACAAAAAGCTAAGGGCACATATTTGCGGCAAATAACATTACTATGAAAACATTTTACAATCCGCTTATAGCTGTGATGATCTCCCTGCAAGAGCATACGGTAACCGTTATCCAGGCGTTGGCTAACCTGATCAGTTAATATATTCATCTGCCTATAAAACACGGAAGCCGCTTTGCAGTTAAGGCAAGGCGGCTTCGCTATTTAATACCTGTTTATTGTTTTATGGCTGCAGCCAAACCACCTTTACGCCCTTATCGCCGTGTTGATTTTCAAGCTTTAAAGTTGCATAAACATTGTTTTTACGGTCGTAGTCGGATATGGAAAACAAACCCAGGTCATGATCACGTTTACCTGCAGGGTTGCCAAAAACGTAATCCCGTTTCAAAATAGGATCAGGCCCTTTGAGCGGGTAATAGAACCCATCACTACCACTAACACCTTTTATGGTTACCAAACCACCTTTTTCCTGGGCGTCGTTATTGCGTTCAGTATCATTAAATAATACAAAACTTTTTGGGCCGGCACTCAGAAAAGCGAACGATTTAAACTGGTTACCACCCGAAAGGCGTTGGGCAGTACCTTCACGCAGCGACTGATAAAAAGGATTTAAATAAACGTTAAGCAAATCATGACTCTTGCGTATAAGATAATCATTAATAAACTCGCCTGTTTTGCTATAATTAACCACGGCTATATCACCAAGCGTTGTTGCAATATACCTACCCGAGGTTACCGTCATTTCTTCAGATACAATTGAAAATGTCCCGTCATCATTAAGGTACAGGTTTTGCGGCAATCCCCTAAAACCTTTTTTTGAATACTGATCGAGCCTTGGCGATGGGGAGATCAGATCGGCCCGGTTAATCTTCTTTTCAAATGGGTTCACGAACGACAGGATTGGAGTATATCCCCTGTCACCTTTCTTTTCTTTAACCAGCGCAACCAATATTAACGATTTTATAGCAGGGCTGTAACGTGTTATTCCTTCGTAAACGATCAGATCTTTTGAAAAACCCAATTCGGTAAAACTAACCGCTTTGGCTCCCTTATCAAGATTAGCCAGGATCAACTCACTCTCCTTGCCGCCGCTGCTTTTAGTATTGTAGCCATAAGCCAGCACACAAACTTTATCGCTGCCTATAACTGCCATATCTACATAACGCATGTACTTATATTTTTCTTCGGGCGATGCATAATAAGCTCTGTTAGTTTCCTTGTTATCAGAACCATAGCTTACAATTTCAATACGTTTACTCCGTTCAGATTCAAAACTATTGAACATTACCACAGCGTAATTATCACTATCAGGATCTTTACGCACAAAAAAATGGGGCTCCGGTACATCACCGAAGGCCATAGCGTAGCCTCCAAAAAAACTTACATGAGCAAGTTCACCTATTTTCTGATCATCAAAACAGCATTACCCGCTAATTCAAAAACAGCTTCGATACTCCCATGGTCGAGTTTACCGTACGATGGATCAACGTGAGTTACGGCAATTTCCTGATAGCTTGCATTATACATGCGGACGTTTATTCCCTTTTTATATGTAATATGAATAAACATGGTATTGCCGTTTTTAAGCTGGAGAATCTTAGCGAAGCCCTCTTCAGGTTCTTCAAAGGTAGCGCCTTCGGCAAGGGGTTTAAATTGTGCTTGGAGCGTAATGCCACACAATAGCATTAACGCGACTAACAGAGCAGTCTTTTTCATTTAGTGATAATTAATTAGGTGTAAATTGTTTCTGTTAAACAAATGTAACGAAAACAACGACATTCAGTCTATTAACGCGACAATAGAGTATAAAAAATTGCTCTTTTCATTAATCCTAATACCCCAATTTTTACCGACGACATCCATTTTTTACCGGCATTTCTCCGATATTTTACCGCTATTCACCGATAACCGTACTTGCTTCGCCTAATAAACCTAACGGCAGGGTGTCTTTTGTGTGCAATTTTGGATCACTAAACAACAACAAATAAATGCCATGAAAACTCTACTTGCAATTCAATTGATCCATTTGGTAATGAAAGCCGCCGAGCACGCCGTGGCTATCGCCCACTCCATTGGTCATTTAATAAAATAATGTCCCGGCACCCCGAGGGTTGTTATTTCATCTTTGTTAAATCAATAATTAACCGCACATGTTATCCTTAAAAAGGGTGAGCACATGAAAAAAGGAGATGAAGTAACCTGGAAATGGGGAAAATCAGAAGCTGAAGGCAAGGTGGTTAAAAAACACACCCAACCGGTAAGCAAAACTATAAAAGGCGCAAAAGTTAAACGGAACGCCAGCAAAGAGGAGCCCGCTTATGAAATTGAACAGAAAAACGGTAGTAAAGTGCTGAAATCTGAAAGTGAGTTAAAGGCCAGCTAAACCCCATCTTTACGAAGATTATTTTAGCCCGGATGATGAACATCCGGGCTTTTTTATTTTTGGCCGCTTGTCATGTTGAGCGATAGCGAAGAATCTTCTTCGCAATGTTCAAAGCTATGCATATTCATAGTACAGAGGATCTTCACTATCGTTACCCAAGACAACTTCAAACGGGTGTCATACTGAGCCCGTCGAAGTGTGGCGGGCAAGCCCCTCCGCACGAGTCTTCGACAGGTTACCCATGACAAGTTTAAAAAACGCCTGTCATTCTGATTGTAGCGAAGAATCTTCTGCAAGATACAGGGCCGCTAAGCAGGGCGAAGAAGATCCTTCGTTCCTCAGGATGACAATAAGTATTAATGTCATTTCACTTTCAGAGGCCTCGGATTTAAACACTCAGCATGACATAATTAAAATGGGTCATGCTGAGCTTGTCGAAACATGTGGGCAGGGCTTCTGCGCGCGTACTTCGATGGGCTCAGGATGACAGCCTACACCTAAATGCCATCTCCCCTCCATACCCCGCTCCAACTTACTTTCACCGTAAAAATTCTGTACTTCACCGAAAAACTCATGGTTATTTCATTAATGTGATGCATTTTTACCCTATGACAAAACAACCTATCATCACTGTAAACAACCTGGTAAAAAACTATGGCGATTTTGCAGCCGTTAAAGGCATTAGTTTTGAAGTTTACGAAGGTGAGATCTTCGGCTTGCTCGGCCCCAATGGCGCAGGTAAAACAACTACCCTCGAAATTATAGAAACCCTTCGCGATAAAACATCCGGCAGTATTAATGTTGATGGCTTTGATATTGAAACCGACGCTGATAGCATCAAAAAGCTTATTGGTGTACAATTGCAGGCTGCAGGCTATTATCCCAACCTCAATCTATCGGAGCTGATCGTACTGTTTTCGGGGCTATATGGCATCGATAAAACACCAATGGAAATGCTGGAAAAAGTTGCACTTACCGATAAAGCGAAGGCTAAATATAAAGACCTTTCCGGCGGACAAAAGCAGCGTTTTTCTATCGCTACTACGCTCATCAATAACCCAAGGATCATATTTTTGGATGAACCTACAACCGGTCTCGACCCACAGGCACGCCGTAACCTCTGGGATTTGATCCGTGAGATCCGTGACCAGGGCACTACAGTAGTGATCACCACCCACTACATGGACGAGGCTGAAGTGTTGTGCGACCGTGTTGCCTTTGTTGACGGCGGGTATATTATCGGCATTGACACTCCCGACCATTTCATTGATGAGCTGGTAGCATCAGGCTTCGAACGTAAAAAGCAGGTAAAACTCGCCAATCTCGAAGACGTATTCATCAACCTCACCGGGAAGGAATGGCGGGAGGGATAGGTGCCCCAGCCCCCTAAAGGGGGAGTCAGTATGCAGTTTTAAGTTTGCAGTGGCAGTAAATATCTGAGCAAACAAGCCCAATGAACTAATGAACCATTGAACTAATGAACAATAAGTACAGCAATACAAAAGCAACCCTGGCTATTGCCCGGGCAAGTTTCCGGTCGATATTACGCAGTCCTTCGGCGGTGGTGTTTACGCTGGCTTTCCCCTTGATATTCATCATTGTTTTTGCCAATATTGGCGGCGGGGGCATGTCGATAGATGTAGGTGTAGCCAAAGGCAGCGATACATCGGCCAATAACCCGGTTTACACTGCACTGAAAAAAAACAAGATCATGCACCTCATCCATGATCAAACGGCTGATGAAATGAATAAAAACCTGGCAAAAGGAAATATCGATGCTATTATCGACCTTAAACCCTTTGCACCACCAGCATCAATGACCGTTCATGTACAATATAGCCAGGCATCGGGCGATAAAGGCAGTGTATTGAAATCGGCATTGAACAATATTTTTTATCGTATTCAATCAGAAGAATTGAAGCGCATCCAATCATACACCACGGTTCAGGTACCCAAATTAATCGATCTTAAAGAAGAAACCATAAGTGGTCGCCCGTATAAATATATTGACTTTATATTGCCCGGACAGTTAGGTTTTTCGTTGCTAAGCAGCGGCGTTTTCGGTACGGCTTTCGTGTTCCTGAGCCTGCGGTTAACATTGGTTATCAAGCGTTTTTTTGCTACGCCGGTTAAGCGTTACAGTATTGTGTTGGGCGAAGCTATTGCGAGGCTGGCCTTTTCTTTATTAGGTTCATTATTTATTATACTGGTTGGGCATTACATGTTTGGTTTTACGCTGATCCACGGTGTAACAACTGTACTAAATATGCTGGTACTTTCGGCAATAGGGTTGATCATTTTCATGGGATTCGGCTTTACTGTATCTGGCATCGCCAAAAACGAAAGTTCGGTGCCACCGCTTTCCAATATTATCACGCTGCCGCAGTTCCTGCTTTCGGGTACTTTTTTTTCAATCACCGCCTTTCCAAACTGGCTGCAATATATCAGCAAGGTGTTACCGCTAACCCATTTAAACGATGCTATGCGCAAAGTAGCATTTGAGGGCGCGGGCTTAGGTGATGTTACACACCAGTTACTGATTCTTTTTGCCTGGTTTATCGGAATTTATGCGGTAGCGGTAAAAACGTTTAAGTGGGAATAGCGGGAAAGGATCAGGAATTTAAGATTTATATTGCCGCCCCCTCGCCACCTTACTTTATCCCTATGAATTGCAAATGCAGCCTTACTAATTTTTTAAAACGTATGTATTTACAACAAACCCCAACTCTAAATCCTTAACATTATGTTAACATTAACGGTATTAATATTAACATTAAGATAACATTTAGGAAATATATTTGCAGAAATAATCTCTGCAATGACAATCAAGCCCGTCAATTCCATCGCTTTAGTGCTCTTTTTATTAACTATATGTTCAATTACTGTTAAGGCACAGGACTCAAAAGTAGGCACCTGGGGCATAGTTACGGTAGTTTTACCGGGCGACAGTTCCCACAAATGGGGTGGTTATACCGAGTTTCAAACCCGTACCAATAATGTATTCAGCCAGTTTCAATATTATGAGGTTAAGGCTGGTGTAAGTTATGACATAGACAGAAACTTCACCGCGCTTTTAGGTACCGGCCGTTATACTACCTTTGATTATATGGACGTTGGAAAAGGCCCTACAACTACCGAAACCCGTTTTTGGGAACAGATTACCAGCAACCAGTTCCTGTACCGCATAAAACTGGAACACCGCTACCGGGTAGAGCAGCGCTGGGTTAACAGCGACTACCGCAACCGTTTCCGTTACAGGCTAAATGTGTTTGTGCCTTTAAATAGCACCAAAATTGAAGCCAAAACCTGGTTCATTTCTGTTTTCGACGAAGTATTCCTTAATAATAAGGTACCTAACTTTGAACGTAATCGAATATCGGCTGCAGTAGGTTATCAGTTTGATAAATCGTGGATCTTACAGGCTGGCTGGATCAACCAATATAATTATTCGGCTGCCGCTAAAAGCGATAAGGACAATATTATGCTCATCCTGATGTACCGCATCCAGCGCAAAAATGCCGTGCAGCGTGAGCACGTCCCTACTACGAGCGATTAATCACCGTTGAGTGGGGATGATTACGTTGATTTTATTTCTGGGATTACACTGGTTCTTTTTCTGATTACACCGATTTTTTTTAAACTGAATTAAAAAACTCCCCCACGTTGCCGTGTCTCCACGGCAACCAAATTTCAAACCTTACATGTTGCCGTGGAGACACGGCAACCGGGGAAGCAAGGAAAGAAAAATCCTATAAATCATAAAAATCCACCCAAATCCCGGTTCAGACATCCGTTTTCATGAAAAAACTATCATTCTATATTAATTTCATGTTAAATCGCATCATTAATTGCCTATAATCGTTACAAATACAAAATTTCAATTGCGTTTTCCTTATTTAGGCATTAACTTAGCCGCCGTTATTAATAGTATTCATTCAAACCACACTCTGACAATTCACTATGAGCATAATAATTGATGTGCATGCCCGCCAGATCTTAGATTCGCGCGGTAACCCTACTATTGAGGTAGAAGTTTTAACCGAGAACGGCGCATTTGGTCGCGCTGCTGTACCTTCAGGTGCATCAACCGGCGTTCACGAAGCTGTTGAGCTTCGCGATAACGATAAATCAAAATACATGGGCAAAGGCGTTTTAAAAGCCGTTGAAAATGTAAACGAAGTTTTGGCTCCTGAATTAAAAGGTATCGATGTGTTTGAACAAAATGCTATCGACGCTTTAATGATTGAAATTGACGGTACCGAAAACAAAGGTAAAATTGGTGCCAACGCTATATTAGGTGTTTCATTAGCCGTAGCTAAAGCTGCTGCCCAGGAAAGCCGCCAGCCTTTATACCGCTACATTGGTGGTGTAAATGCTAACACGCTGCCAATACCTATGATGAACATCGTTAACGGTGGTTCACACTCTGATGCCCCTATCGCTTTCCAGGAATTTATGATCATGCCGGTTGGCGCTCCTTCATTCTCTGAAGCTTTACGTTGGGGTACAGAAGTATTCCACAACCTGAAAAAAATCCTTCACGACCGCGGTTTGTCAACTGCAGTAGGTGATGAAGGTGGTTTTGCCCCAACTTTTGAAGGTACTGAAGATGGTGTTGAAACCATTTTAAAAGCTATTGAAAAAGCAGGCTACAAAGCCGGCGAAGATATCTTCATCGCTTTTGACTGTGCTGCATCTGAATTTTACAAAGACGGTAAATACGACTATACTAAATTTGAAGGCGAAAAAGGTGCTATCCGCACCAGCGCTGAGCAGGCTGATTACCTTGCCGAATTAGTAGCAAAATATCCTGTTATCTCTATCGAAGACGGTATGGCCGAAGACGATTGGGAAGGCTGGAAAATCTTAACCGACAAAATTGGTAAAAAAGTACAGTTAGTAGGCGACGATTTGTTTGTAACCAACACCAAACGTTTACAAAGAGGTGTTAGCGAAGGTATTGCTAACTCAATCCTGGTAAAAGTAAACCAAATTGGGTCATTAACCGAAACTATCAACGCGGTTACTTTAGCTCAAACCAACGGCTTCACCTCAGTAATGAGCCACCGCTCTGGCGAAACTGAAGATTCAACCATTGCTGATCTTGCTGTAGCATTAAACTGCGGCCAGATCAAAACCGGTTCGGCTTCACGTTCAGACAGGATCGCTAAATACAACCAGTTGTTACGTATCGAAGAAGAATTAGGCGCTAACGCTAAATTCATCGGTAAAGATTTCAAATACTTTAAAAAGTAATTTTTTGACGATGTGAAAGGCCATCTGTGTAAAGCAGGTGGTCTTTTTTGTTTTAGCTAAAAAAGAGGGCCGTCACCCTGAGCCCGTCGAAGGGTCGCGCGCAGAGGCCTACCCACATGCTTCGAATACCTCAGCATGACACCCTGATAGATGTGCATTGTTATAGTTATCTATCTCAATCACCTATTTTTTTATACCTTTGCCTCCTGCAACCAAAGCCATATAATTAAACTAAGGCAACCACGTTATAATAACTTGTTAAAATAAACTAATGAACAAAAAAGGGATTTTGAGGATATTGGGTATAGTGCTGGTATTAGTTTTAAGCATCGGGCTTGACAGGGTTACTAAAATTTACGTTAGGGAGCATATTCACATCAGCGATAACGTTTTTGTTATCAAAAACTTTTTCACCATTCTGCATGCCGAAAACACGGGAGCTTTTTTAAGTCTTGGCGATTCGCTGCAAAACCCATGGAAATTCATCCTGCTATCATTGCTGCCCTTACTGGCCCTTGCCTTTGGCGTTTTTTATGTCATGCTAAAACCATCAATAGGTAAATTAACCACCACAGGTATCGTTTTGGTTATTGCCGGTGGCGCAGGTAACCTGTACGACAGGATGCTTTATGGCAGCGTAACAGATTTTATGCACATGAACTTCGGAATCTTCCAAACAGGCGTATTTAATGTGGCCGATGTATCTATTATGATAGGTATGGGCTTAATCCTGCTGGAATCATGGCAAAAGGACCGTAAGGCCAAAAAGGAACAAGGAACTCCTGATACCGAAACGCTGGCAGCCTAATCCAGCGTAGTTCTTGCTCTTAAAAATTTCTTAACAATAAAAAGCGTATCTTTGCAGCTAATTACCCGTTCGCTTACGGTTTTGAGCCCAGCAAACTCTTCAGATCCGCTTATGCTTTCGCGTTAGCACATTATATATTACAAATAATCAAGAATGTCATTCGAAAATTTAAATTTAATTGAGCCAATCCTCAAGGCTTTAAAAACAGAGGGATATACCACACCTACTCCAATACAGGCACAAGCCATTCCTATTATATTACAACACCAGGATTTATTGGGCTGTGCCCAAACAGGCACCGGCAAAACCGCGGCTTTTGCTATCCCTACCCTGCAATTATTACACCAGGACAGGATAGCTCACAAAGAGCAAAAAACCATTAAAGCATTGGTTTTAACCCCAACCCGCGAGCTTGCCCTTCAAATTGGTGAAAGTTTTACCAATTATGGCAAACATACAGGCCTTAAAAACCTCGTAATATTTGGCGGCGTATCACAAAACCCTCAGGTTGATGCTTTGCGTCGCGGTGTTGATATTTTAGTGGCAACCCCGGGGCGTTTGCTGGATTTGATGAACCAGCGTTATGTTCACCTGGAGCATGTTAAATTCCTGATATTGGATGAGGCCGACCGTATGTTAGATATGGGCTTTGTTAATGATGTTAAAAAGATCATAGCCAAAGTACCGGCCAAAAGGCAAACCCTGTTCTTTTCGGCTACCATGCCCAAGGAGATCCAGAGCCTGGCCGACAGCATCCTGAACAATCCCGAAAAAGTTGAAGTTACCCCGGTTTCATCAACTGCCGATACCATACAACAAGCCGTTTATTATGTTGATAAGGGAGATAAGAAGTCGTTGCTGATCCACATTCTGAAAGATAAGGACATTAAAACCGTTTTGGTATTTACCCGTACCAAACACGGTGCCGATAAAGTGGTGAAAGACTTAAACCGGGTTGGCATTACTGCCGAAGCCATCCACGGCAATAAATCACAAAATGCAAGGCAGCGGGCTTTAACCAACTTTAAAAATCGCACAACCCGCGTACTGATAGCTACAGATATCGCAGCACGTGGCATTGATATTGACGACCTTACACACGTTATCAACTATGAGTTGCCAAACGTACCCGAAACTTATGTGCACCGTATTGGCCGTACAGGCCGGGCTGGCGCCAATGGCATAGCATTTTCATTTTGCGATGCCGAAGAACTGGAATTTTTGAAAGATATCCACAAGCTGATAGCCAAACAGATTCCGATTGAAGAAGGTCACCCGTACCCGCTTAGTCCGGCGGCTATGGCAGCTAAAATAAACGAAGCGCCTAAAAAAGGCGGCTCAGGCGGTGGCCAACGCGGTGGAGGTGGTCGCGGCGGTAACCGCAGATCAGGAGGCAGCGGTGGCGGTAATAGCCGTTCGGCTGGCAATAATCGTTCGGGTGGTAACAGAAGGTCTGGGGGTAACCGTTCAGAAGCCGGTAAATCCGGCGGCAAAAGCGGCATGAGTGGGGCTAAGAGAGGATAATTGGAGAATAGTTGATTAGGTGAATGGTTGTTTTAATTGAAGACAAAAACCACTCACCTAATCAACTCAATCAACTACTCACTGCAAAGGCAACCACTCAACCAATCAACTTAATCAACCACTCACAGCAAAACCCATCACCACAAAAATTTCCCTGTTAATAAGTTAATAAGCATATTTGTATCCGTCGAAAAAATTAAATAGCTTTAAATGAAAATTATCCAGCCGGTATCAATGAAACGCCTTATAGATCTTTTCAAGAACAAGTTTTTCCTGGTTACCATTGCTTTTGTGGTGTGGATGATATTTTTTGACAGGAACGATCTTTTTTCGCAATACCAATACCACCAGCAGGTTAAAAAACTAAGGCTCGAGCGCGATTTCTACAAAGCCCAAACCGACCAGGTGACCAAGGAACTTAAAGAATTGACCACCAACCCCCAGCAAATGGAAAAATTTGCCCGCGAAAAGTACCTCATGAAAAAAGCCAATGAGGATGTTTACGTGGTAATCCCCGAAACGAAGGAGAAGTAAAGTGTAGTAAAGCTGGGGCCAGTGCGATTACCCCCCTGGGAGGGTGTAGGGAGGGGTTTCTACGCTATTCCAACAATGTTCTATCAAAATCTTTCGGCAGTTCAATCGAAGAGTCGTCTTTCACAATCTCAATTATCATCCCTTCAATAGCCCGTAATACATTAGGCAGATCATCTTTTACATCCGCCTCGGCGAACCTTAAAAATTTAACACCGAAGCTTTCTAATTTCGCTTGTCTGACATCATCCTTAATCAAAACATCTTCATAATTATGATACCGCCCATCTACTTCAATTGCCAGCATTAGTTCCTTGCAATAAAAGTCGACTATATAATTATCCATACCACGCTGACGATCAAAGTCGAAACCCGGTAGCTTATTTTCTTTTAATTCATTCCACAGGAGAACCTCGCCAAAAGTCATTTCTTTTCGAAGTTTTCTGGCGGTTGCTTTTAGTTTGGGGTTGTATGGGATGATTTTAACCATTTTTTTATCGTTTTATGATAGTTATTCGAGTCTTTTTAATTCCCTCCCTTGGGAGGGGTGCGGTGGGATTGCGCATTGGCAGGGAGGGGTTATACGCTATTCCAAACGGGTAAGTATCTCGCTGAAACCCCTCCCTACACCCTCCCAAGGGAGGGAATCGCACGGGTCCCCGCTTTTTTTTCTTCCTTTTCCTGCCTCTTACTTCTTGCGGTCTTGACTCTACTACCCTACACTTCCCCTTCCCGCTTCCTCAAAAACCATTCGGTTGATAATAGCAGGAGGATCAACCCAAACAGCCATTTCAGATCTATCAAATCGCTGTAATGCTTATCTTCATAAACCACCGTTTTGATATTCTCATTTTTGCGGATCAGATCAGCAAGCTGGCTTAGCTGCGATGGTTTGATCATTTGCCCGCCGCTTTGTTTGGCCAGGGTATTAAGTAATGTGTGATTGGCAGCGCTTTGGCGGGTTTCGAGGTTAAGCGGTTTTATGGTGAATTGCCCGGTAGCTTTAAACTCCTGTTTGCCGTTTTGGGTTGATGCGTTGTAGGTGTATTCGCCTATGGGGAGGGTGCCTGCATCAAGTTGATAGCTTTGCCCGGTACGTGTAAACAGGAAGCTATAGTTTTTTCCGGCCGTGCTTTTCAGCTCTATCTTTACATCAGAGGTATTGATCAACTCAAGGGCTTCATTATATAATTCGGCATTAAGGATCACGTTTTCCCCTTCATCAAATACATTACGGGCCGGATAAACACGAAAACGCTGACGGTTTGCATTGGCAGTTAAATACTGTACAGTTTGGCTCAGCAATTCGTCAATAGCGTTGCGGTTACCATAGTTTTGATATTCGGCCAGTTGCCAGCGCCACAGACCTTCACCGGTTAATACGGCGATACGCCGGCCGGCCTCATCGCCAAAGGCCAGTAAAGGATAGGTAGTAGCTACAGTCCCAATCTTTTGTTTCAATAAAACTGAAGCACCGGTAGCGGTTCCGTAACTGCCGAACGGCGCTACTAATGGCGGAAAGGCGGCAATCTTTTTTTGCGCCGAATCGGAGAGGGTGAAAGCCGTAAAATCATTGGTTGGCAGGGGCATCACTTCCTGCGTTTCAGCACGGCCTGCGCTTATGCGCACCGTGTTTTGCTCGCTATTAACGGCCTGCAGGTTACTTTGTGAACCAATGATATACCAAACCGGTGTTTTGCTCTTAGCAATAAAACTTTTTACCGGCGGATATTCGCCTGCCGAAAGCTGGTACAGGACCACCAGGCTATAATCTGCCGGTTTAATGCTTGAAGCATCAGCAAGCGAACTGGCTTTTACCTCAAAGTTTTTGTTAGCCTCGACAGCCTGTTTAATCACCGTTAAATCGGGATGCGGACCGTTGTATAACAGCAGTACCTTTTGCCGGGCATCAAGTACTTCCACATAAATAGTTTCGGTATTGTTTTGGATGGACAGCTCGTTCTTAACAGGAGCAATGCTGATAGTATATTTTCTGAGGCCTTTTTTAGCAGCGTTCAGCTGTATGGGGACGATCTTTTTAAAATCGTTTGCGGTTACCGCAATGCTTTGGGCATACAGCTGTTTACCATCTTCGGTAATCGACAGGTTCATACTTTCGCCCTTGCTTTGGTAGGCCGTGGCAAGCACTTCTATCACAAAGTCGTTCCCTAAAAAGGCCGTTTTGTTATAATTTACGTTGCCGATGAGCAGGTCGCGCTTGGCTGTGGTATCGCCAAGGGCTATGGTGTAGATGCTGGTTTTGATATTCCCGGCTTCATATTGCGGATCATTACCCTGGTTGTATAAACCGTCGGTTGCCAATACCAGCGCGCCGATGTTTTGGTTAGTGAACCTGTTGTTAAGCTGGTGCAACGCAGCTGCTATATCGGTTTGCTTACCGTTAAAGTTTTTTGAAAGACCGGGATGCAGGTCTTTATCAAAATTAAACTCCTGCACATCGTATTTATCGCCAAGCTCTTGTTTCAGTTTAGCCAAGCCTTCAACAAAGGCAGATGGATTAAAACCCGCCGGTTTAAAAGTGTTTACGGATGATGAATTATCCTGCGCGATAAGTACTAAAGGTTTTTGTGGCTCGTATTTAACCGACTTTACCAGGGGAGATATGAGCAGCACCGTTATAAAAAAAACGGTTATCGCCCGGATAACTGCCAGGATATAGCGTAAGTTTTTACTTAGGTCAACCGGCTTGCGGTACATGAGCCAGGCATATGCCAAACCAAGCAATAAGCCGGCAGGCAACCACCATCCCGAAACAGAACCCCATGTAAGTGAAAACATCTGTAGCTATAGTATCATCAGGGCGCAGGTCATCCGGCCCAATAAACATTACCTGCAAAATGCGAAATTATTGTGAAAGGAGGGGAATAAGTTTTAAACCTCACCCAACCCTCTCCAAAGGAGAGGGCTTAAAAGCTTTTTCAAGTCTCCCCTTTTGGGGGAGATTTAGAGGGGGTGCATTCTTACAACATCCCACCATCAACAGGGATAACCTGTCCGGTGATGTAAACGGCCATATCTGATGCAAGGAATACACAGGCATTGGCTACATCCTCAGTTTCACCCGCGCGTTTAAGCGGAATACCTGCTGCCCATCCTTCAACAACTTTAGGGTCGAGCACTTCGGTCATTTCGGTACGGATAAAACCTGGTGCAACAACGTTGGTACGGATGTTACGTGAGCCCAGCTCTTTAGCTACTGATTTAGAGAAACCGATGATCCCTGCTTTTGAAGCGGCATAGTTAGCCTGGCCGGCATTGCCCTGCACACCAACAACCGAGCTCATGTTAATGAATACACCTTTACGGTTTTTCATCATGATTTTTGAGGCAGCCTTGGTAACATTGAATATCGATTTCAGGTTTACGTCAAGCACTTCGTCCCAGTTTTCTTCGGTCATGCGCATCAGCAAACCGTCTTTAGTGATACCGGCATTGTTGACAACAATATCAAGCGTACCGAAATCAGCGACAATATCGGTAATCAGTTTATCAGCCTCGTCAAATTTGGAAGCATCAGAACGGTAACCTTTTACTTTAGTGCCAAAACTTTGCAGCTCCTGCTCAAGGGCCTGGCCTTTTTCAACAGACGACAAATAAGTGAAAGCTACATTAGCGCCATGCTCGGCAAATTTTTCGGCAATCTTGCGGCCTATTCCTTTTGACGCGCCGGTAACCAACGCGGTTTTTCCTTCTAATAATTTCATAATTAAAGTATATGATTTCAGGGCGGTGAAGTTAGTAGTTTTTTGTTTCTGTTCATAGTTGATGGTTGTTCATAGTTAATAGATCATGGTTCATGGTTTAGCTTCATTCATTTTTTATCACGACCTGCAAGCAGTTGCTATGATCTATGAACCATCAACTATGAACAACCATCAACCATGAACCCAAAAAACTTACTTCAAATATTCCGCCGGTATCGGGTTATCCTTCCGTTCGCCGTCATAAAACCAGGCGAGGATCCAGAAACGGGTCCCATCGTTAAATAGTTCAATGCTGTTGATGCCGCGCTCAGTTACCGGCCCATCAGCTGTGTTGCGCGATTCGTAGGTGCTCCATATGTGGTAAATACTGCCAAACTTTTCTACCCGCCGGGTTATCTCCCGCTCGTCAAAACCATTTTTTGACAATGATGGGTCGGCCAGTTTGTGGTATTCCTTCAGCGTCATATAGCTGAACTGCTGTTTGCCTTGTTTATCGGTATAGCCTGCACCAACATGGGCATTGGCAATATGCAGCAGGCTATCGCGCTCATAACTTACCTTTTCGCCTTTCTTAACAGTAACTACGCCATAATAGGCTTTCATGATACCGTCAAGAGTACTTACATTATCTCCGTATTTGGTAATAACCTGCGAGTGCGCAGGAAAAGTGATAGCAATGGTAATTATAGCGATAAGCAGAGGCAGGATATTCTTTTTCATGGTGATCGGAGTTTATTAATAGTCAGATTTTAAATGAATTAACAAAAAATATCCGGGATATTATAAGGTAAAATAACCTAATGCGTCGATTTACCCGGGCATGGCTTAGAAGAAGCATTTTAAAATCCCCTCTCGAGAAGGGAATCGCACATCCCAATGCTATAAAAAAGCATCATTCAAACACGGACGTTTGAACCTGTTTTTTCAATTAAAAAGTAGTATTCAGCGACACTCCGTAAGTGCGCGGATTGCCTAAGTGTGTCGCGCCGAAATCATAGGCATAATCAATGTATTTTTTGTTGGCGATATTGCTTTCCCAAAAGAACAGCCCAAACCTTTTGGTGCTTACACCTACCCTCGCGTTGAACTTGTTGTAACCTTTTTGTTCTATCTGGTTTGCCAGGTCGAAATACTGATCGCCAAGATAGCGCCATTCGCCGCGGGCAATCAGCTTTGTTTTAAGCAGACCGCCCAAATCATAGCCATATTGCAGGGCCAGCATACTGGTGATGTTAGGCGTATAAATTTGCTTGTTGCCTTTTAAATTCACTTCCTCACCATTGTTGCCAACTACTAAAGTGGTATAACGGGCGCGGGTATAACCAAAATTGTAATCAAACTCCAGGCCCTTAATTGGGGTAGCGTTAATTTCGGCCTCGATACCTTTACTGCTTAATTTACCCGCATTTTTGGTAACGGTGATGGCATCAGGCAATATCAGGGTTGGCACCTGGGCGTCGGTAACGCGGGTATAAAACGCGGTTACATTTACACGCAGGCGGTTATCTAAAAAGTCGTTTTTTGATCCTACTTCAAAATTATTACTGTACTCGGGCTTGAAAGAATAAAGCGGCGGAGACGAAGGATCAGAACCCAACTCGGTAATGCCTCCCGCGCGGAAACCGCGGCTGTAAGTAGCAAACAGGTTATTATGTGCTGATACATGATAAGCCAGGCTAACCTTAGGCGTAAAGGCTTTGTAATGTGCCGTTGACGACGTATCCGAACGGGTAACCACCGACTCGCCGCCCTTTGGCAGGAACTCGCCCATTACGTTTTCCTTTTTATGCTCGTAGTCATAACGCAAACCAGCTGTGATATCAAACTGCTCATTCACGGCATAAGTAGCCTGTCCGTAAACAGCTATGCCATAGTTTCGGTCGGTATTAGTATTGATGCTGGTAAAATCAGTCATCGGTGAGCCAACAGCGCCGGCATCGTCACCAAAGTAAGTACCCTGCCTGTTTGGCGCATAGTGATAAAAGCCATAAGTACCGGCTGCCCATTTCAATTTTGAGGTTGATGATGCCGGCGAAGTAAAGCGGAACTCCTGGATGGTGGTTTTTACCTTGTTCCATTTGCCGCCATAATTATTTATGATAGATACGGCGTCGATAGGGGAAAAATCGCCATCGATAGGTGTAGTATAATAGCGGTTGTTTACCTGGTAGGATGTTTGCGAAGTGAAATTAAAATCATTGCCGCTGTAGTTGGCCGTTAATGATGACTGGAAAGTATTATCAACCATTTTAGTCGTAGCGTTCTGGTTAACCTCAAAAGGATGGCTTAAAGCATCATCAGGCGAACCTGCTAAGGTGAACGCGCCATTGTTGCGGTTGTTGTAATTTTTTACATTCAGCATAAAGGCCAGTTTGGAGGTAGCCAAAAACTTCAGGTAATAGTTACCCAAAAAATAGTGCTGTTTGTCAAAATGGGCATTGTTAAATGTATTGGTATAAAAACCATTGAAACCAGAATATATACCTGCTACGCCTAAATACAATTTATCTTTTATCAGAGGGGCTTTGATGCCGAGGGTATAACGTTGCTGATTGTAATTACCCACGTCAACACCGGCAAAACCGCTCAGGGTGTTTGATGGCTGCTTGGTGATCACATTGATAACACCGCCGGTAGCATTACGGCCATAAAGCGTTCCCTGCGGGCCACGAAGCACTTCTATCCTATCCACATCCAGTAATTGGGGGATATAGGTATCCAGTCCGTATTGGTTTACACCATCAACGTAAGTAGCCACAGCCGGATCGTATGATGTGGTAACAATACCGCGGATGCCTGTTACTGTACGACCATCGCCGGGAGCACCTGAATTTAAGTTAGGTACAATGGCAGTAAGATCCTTCAAATCCCAAAGCCTGTAATCCTGGATTTGTTTAGCTGATAAAGTTGAAATACTGAATGGTACGCGTTGGGCCTGTTCTTCTGTTTTTTGCGCAGATACCGTAACCTCATCCAACTGGTTGCTGGCATCATTCAACTGGATTGTTATCGGGCGACTGGTACCGATCATAGTTACCGGGATGTTTTTAGCCGCATAGCCAATAGCGCTGATATGCAAGGTATATTTCCCGGCAGTTATACTTTTTAAAATAAATTTCCCGCTCCTGTCGGCACTGGTTTGGTAGTTGGTATTGAGCAGGTACACCGAAGCGCCCGCGATAGGCTGGCTCTTGCTATCGGTAACGGTGCCCGATAAATCACCCCTGGTTTGGCTCCGGGCCGAAAATGCAATAACAAGGAGTAATAAAGTAAATAATTTGCGCATAAAAGAGGTATAAGTGTGTACAGATCACACATTGTAATCGATTGTCAATAATAGCAAATGACAAACAATTAACGGTCATAACTACATAAATATTACCAATTTTTAATGGCTCTAAGTGTTGGCGAAAAATAAATTCTTATGGGTAATAATTTCTAAATTCGCTTAAACCTCAAACTACAACCTTAACAAACGGTATTAAAAAAATGAATTGGGAACTATTCTTCTACGGTATTTTCTCTTTAGCAATTGCATATTTATTTTACAGAATTTTTGTTAAAGGGAAGGACCTGTATTATGAAGACATGGGTGGGAAAATTTTAAAAATCGGCTACATTAAAAGTTGGGGTTTAGTCATTACAGCTATTATAACAGGAATATTACTGATTTTTCAATCCATATCAGCTTAAATATCAAATAACCTATCAATTACTGCCGCAAGTCCTTCCGGTTTGTGGCGCGTCTTCAAGTGTGAAATACATTTCAACTGCACCCTCCAAAGGCTGATGCCCGGGATAGTTCATCGGGCTTAACCCATGAAAAATATCAAATCACATAAATCAAAAAAAGGCCGCATCACCATGTGATACAGCCTCTCATATTTTCAAAGCAAAAAACCTTTCGGCTTTCGCCTTTATGCTTTAACCTTAAAAAAGATTAATAACGGTAATATTCCGGTTTAAACGGACCTTCAACCGTTACACCGATGTACTCGGCCTGGTCCTGATCAAGTACTTCCAGCTCCACACCAATTTTAGCAAGGTGCAGGCGGGCTACTTTTTCGTCAAGATGTTTTGGCAGGGTGTAAACTTTGTTTTCGTAAGCTGCGCCGTTTGTCCAAAGCTCTAATTGAGCTAAAGTTTGATTGGTGAATGAGTTACTCATTACAAAGCTTGGATGACCGGTAGCGCAACCTAAGTTAACCAAACGGCCTTCGGCTAATACAATAACGTCTTTGCCTTCAATGGTATATTTATCAACCTGTGGCTTAATTTCCACTTTGGTATTGCCATAAGCACCGTTTAACCAGGCCATGTCAATCTCGTTATCAAAGTGACCGATGTTACAAACGATTGCTTTATCTTTCAAAGCACGGAAGTGCTGCTCGCGAACGATGTTCTTGTTGCCTGTAGCAGTAACCACGATATCAGCTTCAGTGATAGCAGTACTTAATTTTTTAACTTCAAAACCTTCCATTGCGGCCTGCAGAGCACAGATCGGGTCGATCTCGGTAACAATAACACGTACACCAGAGTTGCGCAAAGAATCGGCCGAACCTTTACCAACATCGCCATAACCGCAAACAACGGCCACTTTACCGGCCATCATCACGTCGGTAGCGCGACGAATAGCGTCAACCAATGACTCGCGGCAACCGTATTTATTATCAAATTTTGATTTGGTAACCGAATCATTAACGTTAATAGCAGGCATTGGCAGGGTTCCTGCTTTCATGCGCTCATATAAACGGTGTACGCCGGTAGTAGTTTCTTCTGATAAGCCTTTGATAGCAGCAACCAGCTCAGGGTATTTATCCAATACCATGTTGGTTAAATCACCGCCATCATCAAGGATCATGTTAAGCGGCTGGCGGTCTTCGCCAAAAAATAAAGTTTGTTCAATGCACCAGTCAAATTCTTCGGCATTCATGCCTTTCCAGGCGTAAACAGAAATACCAGCGGCAGCAATAGCAGCAGCGGCATGATCCTGGGTTGAGAATATATTACATGATGACCAGGTAACTTCAGCACCAAGGGCAATCAGGGTTTCAATTAAAACAGCGGTTTGGATGGTCATGTGCAAACAACCGGCAATCCTTGCACCTTTAAGCGGCTGGCTTGGCCCGTACTCTTTACGTAAAGCCATTAAGCCGGGCATCTCAGCCTCAGCCAGTTCAATTTCCTTCCGGCCCCACTCTGCCAGCGACAGATCTTTTACTTTGTATTTAACGAATGCAGTTTCTACTGATGACATATCGATTTTATTTTGAGAGTGCAAAGTTAACTGATATCCTTGTGAAAATGAAATGTTTGGTTCAGGCGCTTCGAGGATGTTCTATAAATGAGCCTGCGGCTTAACAAGCTAACCGATATTAATTTTCCAAATCTTTCAATATCCGTTCTAACAATAACGGATCAATTCGAAAATTGGTTGACTTAATCAATTCAAAATATGGCCTCAGTGACGGAATTTTATTTTGTTGTTTAGCTGCGATCAAAACACCCAGGGTACCTGTGAATTTGATATTAAGCTGACTTGCGGGCCGCCTGCCTTTAAAATCATCTACAATAAGTAAAGTATCTGGTATTTCTTGTGCTAAAGCTATAGCGCTTGCTTCACCTATATCAACCTGCAAACAGTAAACAGCAATTAATTGCGAATTTTTTACAGTCATTACCTGTATCCATTCGGGTAGGGGCTTTTTAAATTCAGCTGCAACTTCAGGCGTGGTTATGATATGATTATAAACGGATTGGAGAATATGTAGCGCCTGGATATTATCTAATAAAATCAAACAACTGATATCGGTGATAACGGCGTATTCAACCATTGATCCGGGCTACATCCGCCAATATATCTTCGTAGTTGTATTGTATATAGTTAACGTTAAATTCAGCTAACACTGCCGGAAAATCAACCTTCTCCATTCCGCACATTTCAGCAGCCTGCCCTAACGATAATTTACCGGCTTCATATAATTTGGCGGCAAGAAAACGCACAGTTTCATCATGCTCTTTTTCAAGCGCATCAGGCACATTTAATGTCATCGTAGTCATAATATAAAGATACGCATTCTATATCAAAACAAGAACATGGGGCTTACGCCTGCAACTGCTTTTGCACCTCCACCTGCTGCATGGTCAGGTTGCCGTTGTATACCCCGCCATTTTCTACGGCCAGGTTCTGCGTTTTGATGTCGCCGGTTATACGGCCTGTAGCTTTTATTTCAAGCGAGGAGGTATTAATATCGCCCCTTACGGTGCCATAAACAAAGATCTCTTTAGTACTTATATTTCCCTTAACCTCTCCCTTTTCGCCCAGGATCAGGCCCTCATCAACCATTACATCGCCGTTAACAAGTCCGTCGATCCGTGCAAAAGCCGGGGCTTTCAGGTTACCTTCTAATACACTGCCTTCGCTAATGAGGGTCGAGATTGCCTGTAAATCAAGCGCAACCTTATCTTTTTTAGAAAAAATAGCCATGTTTTTAAAGTCTTAACTTCTAAGTCCGAAGTCGATAGTTCTAAATCTGCATCATAATAATCCATGGTCAACTTCCGACTCAGGACTTAAAGATTTCCGACTTAACAAACTTCCTACTTAGAACTTATTTATTCAGGGTTAAAAAATTTACCGGGTTAACCGGCTTCCCATTTTTACGTACTTCATAATGCAGGTGTGCACCCGTTGAGTGCCCGGTTGAACCTACCTTGCCTATGTTATCACCAACGGTAACCTGCTGCCCTACCTTCACTTCAATTTTTGAAAGATGACCGTACAAGGTCTCCAGGCTGTTAATATGCTGAATCCTGACACATTTACCATATCCACCGGCCCATCCTGCAAAAACAACTTTGCCGCTGGCCGTACATTTTACTGCATCGCCCCGGTTACCTTTAAAATCAATACCGGGGTGAAACTCGGCATGCTCCGAATCAAAGGGGTCGCTCCTGTAACCAAAAAATGAGGTAAACGAGCTAATCCTGGGGTAGCCCATAGGGGTAAACGCTATAGTGCTTGTTAAATGCTTAAGATAATCGTCATACAGGCTGTAAGCTTCGGTATCGGGTAGTTTTACCCCCTCCCTGTTGCCATCGCCCCCGGTACCTTTTACAGTAAAACCTTTAAGGCCGCGCCTTTTTAAATACTCATTTATAGTTTTAAGTTTAACCTCGATAGATTGAATGTACGACTGGGCAGTACCCTGCGTATTTACCTCTGCTTTAACAACCGGCATGGTGCCTTTAAGTTTCGCTATCTGCGCCTGTAACTGTTGGTTTTCAGCTTCCTGCACAGCGCTTTTATGATGCAGGTAAAACACCAAACCACCAAGTACGGCAACAACAGCAGCTATGCTCCATGCGTAGTGTTTAAGCCTGTTAAGGTGCTTGGTTTTTATTTGTAATGATTTTGTATGCTGTTGATTTTTGTTGATGATAACAACAGTGCTAATATCAGATGTTTTAAGTTTCATCAAATTCAAAATAAGTTAGGGTACGCAAGTTAAAAATTACTGTTAATAAAACAATATTAAATGTATGTAAACAGGTTATCAATGAAATAGCCTTCTACGTTAATCGTCAACCAATTGTTATTATTGAGTTTTTATAAACGTAAACCAAGTATCATTTCTTATTTTTGTAACACTGATTTTATTGTAAAGCAAAAAAAAATGATGTATCCGGAATATTTAGTAGCCCCGATGCGGGAAGATCTGACCAGGGTTGGTTTTGAAGAATTAAAAGATGCCGATGCTGTAAAAAACGCTATTGAAAGCGAAGGTACAGTATTTGTAATGGTTAACTCGGTATGTGGCTGTGCCGCGGCAAACGCACGCCCGGCTGCTAAAATTGCCGCCGCAAACGGCAAACACCCTGATAAACTGGTAACCGTTTTTGCAGGCATGGAAAAAGAAGCTGTTGATACCGCGCGTAACTATATGCTGCCTTACCCGCCATCGTCACCTGCTATGGCGCTGTTTAAAGATGGTAAACTGGTACATATGATTGAGCGCTACCAGATAGAAGGCCGCCCGGCACAAATGATTGCCGATAACCTGATTGACGCGTTTGAACAATACTGCTAATTGAGCTGAAGGCCAAAGGCTTAAGCGGAAAGCTAAAAACATAAAAAGAGCTGAGGGAAAATCCTTCAGCTCTTTTTGTTTTGTTCAAAATCCGAAATTGAAAATTCGATATCCGAAATCAAATTGATGTCGTTCTGCTTTTATTTATCGTCGTCATTTTTGTCCTCATCCTCTTCATCATCGTCAAAATCATCGAAGCTGCCCATGTCTTCGTCATCCTCGTTAAATTCGCCAAAAAAGCGGTCTTCATCAAACATCAGTTCTTCCATCTTTTCCTGTTCGGGCGTACTGGTATCAAAGCGGATGGCCCAATTGTCGGGGATATCATAGCTTTTATCAAATCCCCTGATCCATTCTACAAAAACCAGGCGAAACTCCTCTACCTTTTCCCTCATCAACTGTACGTAGTCCTCTTCATTAATTTTTACCATTGATGCAAAAGATACGGCATTAAACATATCCTGCACCGCAAGTTTAATGAGCACAGCATTTTGCATCCGCAGCGAATACAGGCTACCACCTTCGGCGCCGGCAATTTTTGCCTGGATAAGAGCGGCATTACTGCACATCTGTATAGCCAGATGTTCTTTCATACTGTCTTCCTTTAATGATTCGGCAATTACATCTGCCAGGTCAAATAATTCCTGCGATTTTTGGTATACCGGGAGCTTTTCAAACTTTTCGAGTCTACGGGCCATGGGGTAAATTTACTACTTATAACACAAGTAGCCTCATATATAGTATTAAAGGCTTGTTAAAAAAACTATCTTTGCCGCATGAACATCCTGATTCTTGGTTCGGGCGGAAGGGAAAGTGCCTTCGCCTGGAAAGTAGCCCAAAGCGCTCATTGCGAAAAACTTTTTATTGCTCCCGGTAACGCCGGCACCACTCAATACGGCACCAACGTAAATATTAAGGTTACCGATTTTGAAGGCATTAAAGCGCTGGTTTTAAAAGAGGATATCAACCTGGTATTGGTTGGCCCCGAAGAGCCCCTGGTAAAAGGCGTTCATGATTTTTTCCTGGCCGATGAGCAATTGAAAAACATCCCGGTTGTTGGCCCGCAGCAGGAAGGCGCACAATTGGAAGGCAGTAAAGATTTTTCCAAGCAGTTTATGGAGAAGCATAACATCCCAACCGCTGCTTACAGAACTTTCACCAAAGATACCCTGCAGGATGGCCTAACCTATTTAGTTACCGCCGGACTACCGGTGGTATTGAAAGCCGACGGGCTTGCAGCCGGAAAAGGCGTACTGATCTGCCTTACTTTAGAGGAAGCGCAAACCGAGCTTACTGCCATGCTGGCCGATGCCAAATTTGGCGAAGCAAGCTCACGCGTGGTTGTTGAACAATTTTTAACAGGCATTGAACTATCGGTTTTTGTGATGACCGATGGTAACAGCTATAAAATTTTACCCGAGGCTAAAGATTATAAACGTATTGGCGAAGGTGATACCGGCTTAAATACCGGAGGCATGGGCTCTATTTCGCCGGTGCCATTTGCCGACGCTGCTTATATGAAAAAGGTAGAAGAGCGCGTGATCATCCCTACCATTGAAGGTTTGAAGAAAGATGGCATCCCTTATAAAGGCTTCATTTTTATCGGCCTGATGAACAGCAACGGAGAACCATGGGTAATTGAATACAACTGCCGCATGGGCGACCCTGAAACTGAAAGCGTGATGCGCCGTATAGATTCGGACTTTGTTGATTTGCTGTTAGGCGTTGCCGAAGGGAACCTGAACGAAAAAGAAATCATCATCAGCCCTAAAACAGCTGCCACCGTAGTCATGGTTGCAGGCGGTTACCCAGGCGAATACCTCAAAAATAAAGTGATCACCGGTACCGAAAACGTGCGCGATTCCATCGTGTTCCATGCGGGTACCGCTATGGATGGCAATGATGTAATAACTACCGGCGGGCGTGTATTAGCTATTACCACCGTGCAGGATGATATGTTCAGCGCGTTGCAACAAGCGACTGCTGATGCAAGCCGGATTTATTATGACGGAATGTATTTCAGGAAAGATATTGGCTTTGACCTCTTATAATCATTAAGTCATTTTTCTGAACCAGGATTTTTAGGATTTATGGATTCTTCGGATGCATGGTGAATCGTCAAACTTAAAGTCCCCTGAGAATCTCTCTGCGAGAGGCTCTCAGGAGACTTTAAAATCCTTAAATCCGACAAATCAGTTTAATCCCGGTTCAGACAATTATTCCTGCACCACATCAATCCAGTTTCCATCACCTTTAATAATATTGATGAGCTCATCAAG
Organism: Mucilaginibacter sp. SJ; assembly: GCF_028993635.1. NCBI lineage: Bacteria > Pseudomonadati > Bacteroidota > Sphingobacteriia > Sphingobacteriales > Sphingobacteriaceae > Mucilaginibacter > Mucilaginibacter sp. SJ. Next base: position 4,852,268 of record NZ_CP118631.1, on the reverse strand, counting down.
CGCATTGGCCGAGCTGATGTTTTTCTTTACCGCTTCTTTACCCCGGTAAAGGGTAATTTTATCAGTACCTGAACCTACATAGCCGTAATCAGCATCGGCCATTTCACCGGGACCATTTACGATACAGCCCATAATGCCAATCTTCAAGCCTTTCAGGTGACTGGTACGGCTCCTGATCATTTGGGTGGTAACCATCAGATCGAACAGGGTACGCCCACAGCTTGGGCAGGAGATATATTCCGTTTTAGAAATCCTTGACCGGGTAGCCTGCAAAATACCAAAAGAAGTAGAAGTAATTACACTTGTAGGCAATTCAGGTGCATCTATCCAGATACCATCGCCAAAACCATCAACTAATAAAGCGCCGAGGTCAGTAGAGGCGTACAATTGTAAGTCTTGAGTCTTAAGTTCTAAGTCTTGAGTCTTTTCTAACTTATCACTTTCGACTCCAGACTTAAGACTACTTTCCGACTTTCCGACTTCCGGACTTTCGGACTCAAAAATATAGCTTCTCTTCACAATCACCGGTACATCCAAACCCAGCTCTTCCATTTTAAAGAAGAATGAGCGTTGTTCGGCCATGCCATGTAAAGCATCTGTTTCGAGTACAAACACCAGCGAATCATCCAGTTGGATCGAACCAAAAGCATCCGAATCAATATCAGCAGGTTTTAAACGTACAAGGTTCAGTTTTGATGAGCGGTCAACTTCGCCAATATATTCCTCCAAAGTAAATACCGGATGGCAGTTGGTTTTATCGGTCAATTTAAGCCAGGTGTTATAGTTATACAGCTGTTTTAAATTGCCGGGCAAAGTAAACGAAGGCAGTTCATCGGCCAGGTAAACAAAATCAACCGATTGCTCGGCCATGTTGTATTTATCCAGCAGCGACGAGTACAGGTAGCCTGCCTCGTTCAGCACAGCCGGGTCTTTCAGATTCTTTTTAGATAAGTCGACCACAACCCGTGGCACCAAATGTCCGCCAATAAATGCGTTAGCCTCATGGGTTTCGCGTTTTTTGTATTCGTAGGGACTATGCGAAGCCGAAGGCTGAGGGCTGAAAGCTGAAAGCTCCTGTTCTTTGGCTTTCTGCTTTTCGCTTTTTGCTTTCCGCTCGGTATAACGTCGAACCAGCTCAATAGCAACCGGAGCTTCGGCTTCGGGTTCTTCGGTTAAAGACACCCGTACGGTGTCACCGAGGCCGTCTTCTAATAAAGTACCAATACCTACGGCAGATTTGATGCGACCGTCCTCACCATCACCGGCCTCAGTTACGCCAAGGTGCAGCGGATAGTTCATGCCCTCGGCAACCATGGTTTCAACCAGCAAACGGTAAGCTTGTACCATTACCTGCGGATTGCTCGACTTCATGGAGATCACGAGGTTGTAAAAGTTAAGCTGCTCGCACATCCGCATGAATTCCATGGCCGATTCAACCATGCCTTGCGGGGTATCGCCGTAACGGCTCATGATCCTGTCGCTCAGTGAACCATGGTTCGTGCCGATGCGCATGGCTGTGCCATATTCTTTACAAACTTTTACAAGCGGCGTAAATTTCTGAAAAATGCGCTCCAGTTCGCCCTGGTATTCCAGGTCAGTATAATCTATCTGGTCAAATTTCTTTTTATCGGCGTAGTTGCCGGGGTTTACGCGTACTTTTTCAACTATACGGGCAGCTACCTCGGCAGCATTTGGAGTAAAGTGGATATCAGCAACCAAAGGCACCGTGTAACCACGGGCGCGAAGCTGCTTTTTAATTTCGGCCAGGTTTTGGGCTTCTTTGATGCTCGGTGCTGTAATGCGCACGTATTCGCAACCGGCATCAACCATGCGGATGGATTGCTCAACCGTACCAATGGTATCCATAGTATCGGTAGTGGTCATGCTTTGGATCCGGATTGGATTATTCCCGCCCATAGGCACGTCGCCAATATTAACCTCGCGGGTAATAAAGCGTGAATATTCGGTTAACGAGTTACAATAACGGCCGGGCAGTACTTTAACAGCATCAGTATTCATCAATGACGGAAATTAGATTACAAAAATACGAAAGTTGTTTGATGGGAGGAAGTTGTAATGTTTAAAGGCTGTAATGTTTGGGTTAAAAGCATTTTCACTCCTTATCAAATACAAACAATATTCACTAAATTTGAATATGGCAACTCAGTTCATCACTAATGAAAAAGGTCAAAAAACCGCTGTAATTATTCCGATAAGCGAATACGAAAATTTGCTGCATCAACATCATATTAATCTTGAATTAACCGACGAGTATAAAACGATGATAGATTTGATGTTGGAGGATGAAGACAAAGGCAAGGCTAAATATGTTACGCTTCAGCATATTAATAACCGGTTTGCTTCTTTTGAATCATAAATTGTCAATATCGGTAATATTGATTTCGCCATTTCTTACTTGCTCCTGACTCTTTTCTATTTTGATCACAAAGTCAGCATTATAAAAAACTTCATTTTTATGATCAGCTACCAAAAGCTTTTCAATTAACTTTTCAATATCAACCTCATCTCCAAATGATTTGAGCGCTTCAAGTACTGTTGCCTTTTTCATTTTTCGCAAATTATACTCCAATATACAAAATCACACCAACCTATCCTTAATTACCAGTGTCCCCGCTATCATATCATGTAAACACTGCTGCTGCTTATTAAAAAACGCCATTAGGTAACCAACAAAAAAAGTTAATACCGAAAATATTTTGGCCAGATTACGGCCAATGGCTTTGCCAACGGATATCCGGTTTCCATCCAGATCCACTACTTTAATTTTGAGCATTTGCTTACCGTAAGTGGCTTGCTTAACCGAACTTTCCATCACCACATGATAAATAAATTTACCAATGGGAGTAAAAGCAACGATGCCGATAGAAGTATATATCCGCGCCTGCTTATCTGTAATAAACAGGAATACAGCCATAGCTGCAAGTAGCACAAATACGCCAAACACGATAAACCAATCCAGTGCCGAGGCCAGCCAGCGCTGGTCAAAGCTGCCATAGTACTGCATGAGTAGTTTAGGACGGGCAAAGCCGAACAGTTCGCGTAATTCAACAATCTCCTGAGCTTCTTTGTAATCCACCATTTCATCGGTTTTGACAAAATCGCCGGGTTTGATGCCGCGGGTTTTGAGCTCGGGAATGGTAAATGGGCCTTCGGGCTTACCGTTGATAACTAATATATAGGATTGGGACATGGTGTCGACCTCTGTTTTAAGGTTGGAATGTTGTAAAGTTACAAAGCTTAACCCACCACGGCAAAAAGTCTCCTCCCCTTTAGGGGAGATTATTCACGATCTAATTTTTTGTTTTTGAGTTCATGAAGGCTTAGCCGTTTAGAGGGGGCTCAAATATTCCTTCCACCAATCAGAATTATAGGCCCCTTTTACTTCGGTTGGCTCACCGGGTTTGGGTACAAATAAATCGATGTGTTTTTGTTTTGCCATGGCGGTTAGCCATTCTATAGGCTCGTACCAGGCATGCGGGGCCAGGTTAAACGTACCGTAATGGATGGGCATCATCAGTTTGCCTTTCAGATCGAGATGGGCATTTGAAGCATTATCTGGCCCCATATGAATATCTGGCCAGAATTTCCCGTAAGCACCTATCTCCAGCATGGTTAAATCAAACGGGCCAAAAGCCTCTCCTATCGCTTTAAATTCGGGCGAGTAACCCGAATCGGCACCAAAATAAATATTATGCTGCGGACCTTTGATCACGAACGAAGACCACAATGTTTCGTTCCGCCCAACAATGCCCCTGCCCGAAAAATGGCGCGACGGCGTTGCCGTAAGTACAATTTCGTTACCGATCATGGCGCTATCGCCCCAATCCATTTCTGTGATAAAGTTGGCCGCCATGCCCCAGCGGGTTAAATACTGCGCTACCCCTATCGAACAGAAAAAAGGGATGTTTTTATCGGCAAAAAACTTAATGGTAGCCTTATCCAGATGGTCGTAATGATCGTGCGACTGGATCACGGCATCCAGCGGAGGCAAATCCTCTAAAGCTATGGGCGGTTTAAAAAATCGCTTCGGCCCGAATGATTGCGAAAACGAAACCCTCTCGCTCCAAACCGGGTCGGTAAGGATGCGTTTGCTATCAATCTCTATCAAAATACTGGAATGGCCTACCCAGGTAATGCGCAAACCCGAAGCGGGCGGAGTACTGTAAACCGAAGGGTCTGTTTTAAAAGGACCCAAAGTTTTCTTTGGCGTATTTTCGGCCTTGTTATTCATGTACTCCCTTAAAATGGGAATCATTTTACCAAAGCCGGCTTCGTCGGTAGGTATGGTATTTTGATATTTTCGTCCTCTTTTTCGCGATGCGGGTAAACTCATAATAGCAATTATAGTACTTATATCAGGTATGATATAACTAACGCAAAAAAGTTACGAATGGTTGAAGCGGCCCAGCCTTTATTTACTTAAGAATGATATTGCCGTATTACAAAACTCAACAAGCGGGGCCGGCAAAGCATCTCCGGTAAAAGGGTGTTCGCCACCAAAAGTATGATCTGCGCCTTTTTGCACTATATATTGAGCAGCAGGATTAGCTTCATGCAATTGCAGGGAATGGCTTACAGGTACCGTAGGATCGGCATCACCATGAACGATGAGCCATGGCTGTTTTATTAAACCTGCCTGCCTGATGATATCCAGCCTCAACGGGTGACTGTCCAGGTCATCAAGCAAGGTTGATTTGACAGGCATTTGCTGCCCGGTACGTTTATTTTCAAAGTAAAAAACGCTCTGCAAACGCCATTGCTGTTCTATTTGTTTGGGCCACAGGTTCCGGAAACCGGATATCGAGGCCATAGTAACCAGCTTTTTAATCCGGCTATCTTCGGCAGTTTTAATAATGCTTACGCCGCCGCCCATGCTGTGCCCAATGAGGTATACACCATTGGCCATGGGCATACTCGCCCCGCTGCAGGCAAAATCAATGATGGTATCCAAATCTTCCAGTTCGATAGAGACTGTATTATCAGCAAAGGCGGTCAAATCGGCAAAGTCTAAGGGACTGGCAGGCGTAGTGCCGTTATGCGAAAAGTTAAATTTCAGGAAACGAAAACCCTTTTCGGCAAAATACCGGGCTAACAGATCATGCGTGCCCCAATCTTTAAAGCCCTTAAAGCCATGGGCAAAAATTACCAGCGGCGCGTTTTTTAAAACATCATCATAGGTAACATCAATAAGCATTGGCCGCCCTTTAGCGCCGGGAAGGGTAAAATTATCTTTCCTGATCATGGCGGCTAATTTAGTATTAAAGGCCGAAAATGTTGTTGAAATAAATCAGTGCAACTGAGCCGAAGCCTTATTTTCCCTTCAGGCCTTTCGCAGATTTTATTTAAACCTGAAAAGCAAAATCATCGAAACAGTTATATTAAATTTGATTATATTAGATTGCAGTTGACATGCGCTATACCGAATATCGTCCTAATGGCATACTAAAAGATTTCATACAATGTTATTTTGTGTGCGAAACAGATATTCCTGTTATGACTGATGACAAGGTGTTTGCTACAGGCGCTATCGAAATCTTATTCAACCTGGGAGCGGATGGCCCGCAACAAATAAAAAACGGTGACCTGGTAACCTGTCCCGATATACAATTATGGGGGCAAACTATACAGCCATTTACTTTTACCTCTTACGGTAAGCACTGTATGTTTGGGATCCGTTTTTTCACCCATACCGCCGCCTGCTTTTTTAATGAGCGGATAGAAGAATTTAATGACCGGGTCATTGATTTCAAAGAGCTGGCAGGAAAGGAAGCGGCTTTGTTGCATTTGAGATTGATAGAGGCCAAAACAACGGACCGGAGAATAGATTTAGTAGAAAAGTTTCTGATGAAAAGACTGTTAGCATCAGGGCCTAAATTCAGCAGGCTAAAGCTGATTAACAACATCATGCTTGACTTAAGCAAAGAGGATTTTCTGGAGAATATCAATACAGTGGCAGCTAAATACGGTCTTTCCTCCCGGTACCTTCAGAAAATGTTTTTAAACTATTCCGGGCTGAGCCCGAACTTGTACACTAAAATAGCACGGTTTCAAAAAAGCCTTTACCGGGTTGCCGAAAACAAACTATCGCTCACTTCTATCGCTTATGAGTGTGGGTACTTTGATCAGTCGCATTTTATAAAGGATTTTAAATTCTTCACCGGGTCGCCCCCTTCACGGTTTTCGCCCGAAAGTTCAACTGATTTTTCTGCCGCGCTCAATAGTTAAGCTGTTCCGATTTTTACAATTTTGGCCCATTTTAAGGATATAGTTTCGCTTTAATTATTCATTCAATATTTAAAGATCATGAAACAAAAAACCTTAACTGCAGCAATTATATGCCTGTGTGTTTTTTTAACGTATAAAAGCGGCACTGCCCAGGCAAATAATCCCGGCTTACAGCAGATCAAAAGTTCAATTCAAAAAATAAATACACTTTATTATGAGCTGTTTGCAAAAAGTGACGCCTCAATCATAAACCTGTATACTGATGATGCTATTTTATTGGCGCCAAATATGCTGCCTATAAATGGCAAAAAGGCATTGAAAAAAGATTTCGAGGATACTTTTGTTGCGGGAAAAGTTAAAGGGGTTAAATTCCAAACCGGCAATATCTATGGCGATGGTAAAGCTTACATTACCGAAGAAGGCACCTGGCAGGTTTTTGACCCAAATGGTAAAGTTCTTGATGATGGAAAGTATTTAAAGCTGTGGAAACTCACGAAAGCCGGCTGGAAAATATTCAGGGATTCTTTTAACAGCAACCACAAAATTTAAAAACGTTCCAATCCCCTCAGGGTCTCTCGCAGTTTAAGTTTACCCATAAAATCAATAGTCAAATTGGGTAATCTTGATAAGTTGAACCCCTCTGGGGTTCGGGTATGGGGTGTGACGTTATTTCTACAAACCTGTTCCCCCTTTGGGGGATTTTACAATTTAATAAACATGTATTAATTGCCCAAGGACAGATGCACCAGAGGTGCAAAAGGTTTGTAACTCGTAAAGTTACAAAATACCCTTTGCCCCAGAGGGGCAAAACACGACGACTTGTTGTTTAAACGACAAGCAATTTTGTGGATAAACTTAAACTCGTGGAGGACATTGATGGAACAGCTAAGGGGGCAATCCTTACACCCTCTTCCCGTTAAAAGTAATGTTATACAAATCGGTGCGCCTGTCTTTGATATTTTGCACACTGCCATATTCATGCAGTTCATCAAGTAACGAAAGGTCAACATCGGCAATAACAATCATTTCGGTGTTTGGCGTAGCTTCAGATTGGATTCCGTTTGTAGGGAAACCAAAATCAGAAGGCGTAAACACCGCCGACTGTGCATAGCTGATACCCATATTATTTACATTGGGCAGGTTACCAACGCAGCCTGCAATAGCCACATAGCATTCGTTTTCAACGGCGCGGGCCTGGGCGCAAAACTTAACCCGGTTATAGCCATTCTGGGTGTCTGTAAGGAAAGGTACAAACAGGATCTGCATATCCTGACCGGCCAATATGCGTGATAATTCGGGAAATTCCACATCATAACAAATCAAGATGCCAACTTTGCCGCAATCGGTATCAAAAACTTTTACCTCATCGCCGCCGCGCATCCCCCATGAGCTGATCTCGGCCGGGGTGGGGTGAATTTTGTAAACCTCTTCCATACTGCCGTTCCTCCTGAACAGGTAGGATACATTATACAACGACTCCTCAAAAATATAAGGCATGCTGCCCGCAATAATGTTTACATTATACGATACCGCCAGTTTTGAAAACTCCTCGATAATGGGCTGGGTATACTTGGCCAGCTCGCGCATGGCCTTGGCCGAATCCATGTGGTTGTAATCGGCCATAAGCGGTGTATTGAACAGTTCGGGGAACAGGATAAAATCGGCCTGGTAATCGCTCACGGCATCAACAAAATATTCGGCATGCTTCATCAGCTCACTGATGTTACTGTACGAACGCATCTGCCATTGTACCAACCCAATGCGCACTACTGTTTTATGGTTAATAACATCACTTACCTCTTCGTAATAAACATTATTCCACTCAATAAGGGTAGCAAAGCCTTTTGAGCGACTATCCTCGGGCAGATAATTCCTCAACACCTTGCGCACGTGAAAATCGTTAGATAACTGGAATGATAAAGTAGGATCGTAGATCTCCTTATACTTTACTTTATCAATATACTGACGGGGCGTAAGCTCATTTTGAAATTTTTGATAGTTGGGGATGCGGCCGCCGGCTATAATACTTTTCAGGTTCAGCTTTTCGCAAAGGGCCTTGCGGGCATCGTACAATCGCCGTGCAAGCCTCAAGCCGCGATATTTAGGATGGATAAACACATCTATACCGTAAAGTACATCCCCTTTGTCATTATGGGTTTTAAAGGTACTATCGCCGGTAATTTGTTTGTAGGTGTGATTGTCGCCAAATTTTTGGTAATCAACAATGATGGCCAGCGCACACCCAACAACCGTATCGTTAACGGTGATGCAGATCTGCCCTTCGGGGAATATTTTGATGAGCCGGCGGATAGAATTGGCATCCCAATAATCCTCGTCCATATCCATATAGGCCGATTTCATTGATTTTTTCAGCTCCTGGTAGTCCTGTACTTCCAGGTTGCGCATTTCAATACTTTGCAGATCCATATTTTTATTTTGCTTCGATAGCAACAACCAAACCTTGTTTTAGTTTAGGCTATCTTCTTACGATCGGCTGTATGCCACCAGGCCCAGTAGATCAGCACAAACTGTAAGATTAGGCGCAGCCATGCTAAAAAAGGTGTAACTGTTATGGAGTTTAACTTCATCGGTGCTTTAAATGCCATACTCACATGAATCTGCAAAAAGGCAATCAACATTAAAACAACTCCCCAGGCAGCCCAGTATCGCGTTTTGGCTGGTATAAGTAACACACCTAATGTAATTTCGGCAATCCCGGCAAGAAGGTTAACAGTCTCGGGGTAAAGCAGGTTATTGGGCATTACGGCGTAGTAAAAGTCCGGGGCGCGGAAGTGATTAAGGCCTGCAAGCACATAGAATGCCACGAGTATTACCAGGCTTATTTTTTTATACTTATCCATGTTTTAATTTACAAATATTTTGTGATACGTATTGTAAAACAGTTTAAATACTGCAAAACAAGCCATTTTTGTAATTTATAACCATTCCAAATAAGCCTGTTTGACAAAGTGTTGACATTGGATGCGCCGAATAGTGATACTTTTGTTCGGTCAAATTTTAAAACTGCTTTGAAGTATCTAAAGGTAATAGCTTTTACGCACAAACAGATTGAACTGAAGGAATTGGGTAGATTGGTGGTTTGCCAGGAAAATCTGACAGATAAACTTGCACAGGTTAAAGAGCAGTTCAATATCCCGGAGATCTTCTACCTGGCTACCTGTAACCGTGTGGAATTTGTAATGACAACCCCACAATCAGTTGACAAAGATTTTGCCAAAAAATTCATAGAGGCCTTCAACACAGAGCTTTGCCATGATTCACTAAGCACCTTTATGGATAGCGCGTCTATTTATGAAGATCAGGAAGCTATGGTGCACCTGTTGCGTACTTCATGTTCGCTGGAGAGTTTGATCGTGGGCGAAAAGGAGATCCTGGCCCAGTTACGCAAAGCATATGAACATTGCAAAGAGGCTGGCCTAACCGGCGATGCCATGCGCATGATCATGAACTGCGTAGTAAAAACAGCCAAGGAAGTTTATACACATACCAACATCTCCAAAAACCCAATCTCGGTAGTATCGCTGGCTTACCGCAAGCTTAAAGACCTTAATCTTTGTTCAAATGCCCGTGTATTGATCATCGGCGCAGGCGAAACCAACCGCAACATTTCCAAATATCTTCAAAAACATAAATTTTCAAACTTCGCGGTATTTAACCGTACCGTGGCCAATGCCGAAAAATTAGCTGCCGATTTGGGCGGTGAAGCATTTGACCTCGAAGCTCTGAAAACCTATAAAAAAGGTTTTGATGCCATTATCACCTGCACATCGGCAGTTGAGCCAATCATCACTACCGCCGTTTACCAATCGCTGTTAAACGGCGAAACCGGCAGGAAAACCATTGTCGATCTCGCCATCCCTAACGATACCGCTCCCGAAGTACTGGAGCAATTCCCGGTTAACTTTATCGAAGTACACTCGCTCAACGAGGTTGCCAAAAAGAACCTGCAGGAACGTTACCACGAACTGGTACACGCCGAAGCTATCATTGAGCAAAACATTGCCGAATTTGTACAGCAGCTTAAACAGCGCCGTATTGAGGTAGCCATGCGCCAGGTGCCTGAAAAGATCAAAGAGATCCGCAATACCGCCATTAACTCGGTTTTTGCAGATGAAGTACAGGGCCTGGACGAGCAATCGCGCGAGATCCTGGAAAAGGTGATCAACTACATGGAGAAAAAATATATCAGCGTACCCATGGTTATGGCCAAGGATATATTGATCAATGAAAACTAAAACTTTCTGAATCAGAGTTTACAGGTTTTGAGGGTTAACAGAATGCTTGCTTTCGCTGTTGTTGGTGGTGACAACACCGATGAAAATATAACACCTAAAATACCTTTACTTCTTTTCTGAGATATTTAGATAGGCCCTTTTGTTTTTCTTCATACCATGCACAGGCATCAATAAGTTCAAAACTCAATCCTCTTTAAAAGTTTAACTGCGGGTACGGTTCAAGTCTTCTTCTATATCGTCCCAATTCCGTGCGGTTGTTTTTCCTTCTAAAAAATCTTTTTGATTTGAGTAACCCTTCAATGTCTTTTTTTGAAAAAGGGGACTCATTTTCTAAGTCGATTGTATGTGTTAACTCAAAACGATTTAATATTTCCCGCAGTACAGGTAAATCGCTTTCCTTTAGTTATATTCCCAGTTAGCCTGGTCATATTCAAATATACGAAGAAAATCAAGTTTGTAAATCAAATTCGACCATCTGTTATTAGTAGATAATCCACCCGATTTATAGCTTCTAAGCATGAATATAATTATTTAATAAATCGGTAACAATCGTTTTACCAACCTTTTGCATCTCCCTAATTTGTAGTATACTTGTTCCTTTACGCAATTTATTTGACTGAACATGAAACTAAAACTAATGGCAGGTTGCAGCCTTGCCTGTATGTTGGCCGCGAGCATAAGTTACGCCCAGCAACCAGCACCTACCCCTACCACACCCGCCGGCTCTGTCTATGATTATCACGAAACTTTTGGCCCGGGCTTTTACACAAAAAATGGCACCGAATTTCGCGCAGCCAGCGGCGAGCCAGGATATAAATACTGGCAAAACCGTGCCGATTATCAATTGGCCGCCAAACTGAACGATCAAACCAACGAAATTACCGGCTCGGAAGTTTTAACGTATACCAATAACAGCCCGCAAACATTGGGCTTTATGTGGATGCAGCTTGATCAGAACCTGTTTAAGCTCGATTCAAGGGGTACAGCCATTGTTCCTCCGGCAGGTAGCCGTAACTGGGGCCGCGGCGAAGCATTTGATGCCGGTTATAAAATTAAATCGGTAAAAGTTGCCGGCGCGAAAGGCGAATACGTTGATGTTAAATTCCTGATCACCGATACGCGGATGCAGGTTTTCCTTCCAAAGGAAATTGCGGCCAACGGCGGACAGGCTAAACTGAAAATTGAGTACTCTTTTGTGTCACCAAATTATGGATCCGACCGGATGGGCTACCTGCAAACCAAAAATGGTAAAGTTTATACCATTGCACAATGGTACCCACGCGTATGTGTATATGATGATGTAATGGGCTGGAACACCCTCCCATATAGCGGCCCGGGTGAGTTTTACCTTGAATATGGTGATTTTGACCTGAACATTACTGCCCCTGCAAACCATATCGTTGTAGCTTCGGGCGAATTATTAAACCCGCAGGAGGTATATACTCCTGAACAATTGAAACGCTGGGCAGCTGCCGAAAAAAGCGAAAGCACTGTCATCATCCGCTCGGCTGCTGAGGTTACCGATCCAAAATCGCGCCCTGCCGGTAAAACCCAATTAACCTGGCACTTTAAAATCAAGAACGCCCGCGATGCTTCATGGGCTTCTTCAGCAGCGTTTGTTATCGATGCAGCCAAGATGGACCTGCCAAGCGGTAAAAAATCAACTGCCATATCTGCCTACCCGGTTGAAAGCGATGGCAACGATGCCTGGGGCCGTTCAACTGAGTATGTGAAAAAATCTATTGAATATAACTCATCAAAATGGTTTGAATACCCTTACCCTGCTGCTACTGCTGTTGCCGGTATTGTAGGTGGTATGGAATATCCTGGTATTGTTTTCTGCGGAGCTAAAGCAAAAAAAGCGAGCCTTTGGGGGGTTAACGATCATGAATTTGGGCATACCTGGTTCCCGATGATCGTTGGCTCAAACGAGCGCATGTACGGCTGGATGGACGAGGGTTTTAATACGTTCATCAATACGCTATCGACAGCTAACTTTAATAACGGCGAATACAAAAACACCCGCGTGCCTGATATGCACGCTATCGGAGCTTTCTTTACCAGGCCCGATCTTGAGCCTATTATGAGCCAGCCCGCTAACCTCAAAGAAAAAAATACCGGTACCCTGCTTTACTCAAAACCAAGTGCCGGTTTAGTGTTACTGCGCGAACAGGTATTAGGTCCTGAGCGTTTTGATTTCGCCTTTAAAACCTACATTAACCGCTGGGCATTTAAACACCCTACTCCTGATGATTTTTTCCGCACGATAGAAAATGTAAGCGGCGAAAACCTGCAATGGTTTTGGAGGGGCTGGTTCCTGAACGACTGGCGTTTGGATGTTGCTGTAAGCGACGTAAAATATGTTGATAACGATCCAACCAAAGGCTCGCTGATCACTTTAGATAACTTAGGTAAAATGGCAATGCCGGTTATCCTGGAAATCAAAACCAAAGGTGGTAAAGTTGACCGCGTAAAACTGCCGGTTGAAATCTGGGAGCGTTATGCGTCATGGACATTTAAATATCCATCAACTGAAGAAATTGAATCGGTTACTTACGATCCTGATAAAGTATTACCGGACTACAATCCTGAAAATAACGTTTGGAAAAAATAACCTTATAAATCTCTCCTGAAGGGGAGATCAGTGAACGGCGACAAGATATCTTGTCGCCGTTTTTGCATTAAGCGTCCCTTGCCTGGTCTCCAATAGCGATAAGTGCCCCTGCTTACAATGCTAAACACCATACTCAGGAACGACCAGTTTTAAACTTGTTTTTCAGTCATATAGCCTCTGCAGTTTTTTGTAAATTGCATATTAATAAACTGAAACCTATGGGACAGATTGTAATTGTTGCCTATAAACCTAAACCGGGCAAGGAGGAGGCATTGAAACAATTAATGAAACCGCATGTACCCCGTCTCAGGCAGGAGGGACTGGTAACCAACCGAGAATCTACCATCATGGAAGCGGCTGATGGAACCATCATTGAAGTTTTTGAATGGCTGAGTACCGAGGCTATTGCAAATGCCCATCATAATAAAGCAGTACAGCAAATGTGGGGCGAATATGCTGAGGTATGCGATTACGTTCCGCTAAATACATTGAAGGAGACCGGAGATTTGTTTGCCGGTTTTGTGCCCGTTAATTAAAAAAGATTCCTGTGCCCGTTACTTTAAATACAGATCAAAAAGCTGCTTTCAAGGCAATCCAAAAATTTCTTGATCATCCTGCTGCCGATGTTTTTGTGCTAAAGGGTTATGCCGGCACGGGTAAAACCTTTTTGATGCAGCACATTGCACAATGGCTGAAAGAAAAAGAAAGGAAGTTTTGCATGCTGGCAGCAACAGGCAGGGCGGCTACGGTTTTAAGGGGTAAAACGGGATTCTCCGCCTCAACAGTTCATGGCGAATTATATAATTTTGATAAGATAGACGGCCTTGACGAGGAAACATTGGCCGAAAACTCAGCATCTGGCATGGCCGGACAAATGACCATGCAGTTTTCAACCCGCTCTGCAGATGCTGAAACCACCATTTATATAGTTGATGAGGCTTCGATGCTTTCAGGTACGCTGACTGAAGGCAATGGCTTTGCCGTTTTCGGTTCGGGGATCCTGCTGCAGGATTTTTTCCAGGTAGCTAATAAAAGCAAGATTATTTTTGTCGGTGATCCCTGCCAGTTGCCACCTGTAGGGCAAAGCTTTAGCCCGGCGCTTGATATCGACTGGCTGGCCAAAAAGCAACGTTTCCCGGTATCTGTTAAACTCTCAAAAATAGAGCGTAATAAAGATGATAACGATATTTTGGTTTTGGCAGGAGCAATTCGCACCATGAGCGAAAGCCGCGAGCGCATCAAATTTCCGAAGATCCCGGCATCAAACCTCAATAATGTAAAACTTCATGCTACAGACGATCTGATGTTTAACCTGTATGCGGCTAATTATAAGGCCGCAGGCCCCAATAGCTGCCTGGCTATAGCACGCAGTAACAAAAAAGTTCAAATGATAAACCGGGATATGCGACGCGAACTTTTTGGTTCGGGGTATGTGCCTTTACAGGTTGGTGATGTGTTGCTGGTAACACAAAACAACTATTCGGTACCGCTTACCAACGGCGATTTTGTAATTGTGAATGAACTTGAAGAAACTAAACAAAAGCTGGGCATGAAATTTCAAAAAGTGTTGGTTACCGCACTGGCTTCGGGGAAGGAGTTTAAGATGCTGCTTTCTTTAGATGCGCTTGAAAGCTTAAAGGGAAATCTCACTAACGATCAATCCAAAGCGCTGATCATCGATTTTAATGACCAGATGAAGGCAAAAGGCATTTCTCAAAAAAGTGAACAGTATAGGGAAGCCATGCGCGAAGATGCTTATCTCATATACTGCCGTGACCCGCGCAAAGGATGAATTGAATTTGGTAAATGACTGGTGGGTTTCGTAAGAATAGCTGTTCAAAAGGAATAAGAGAAAGCGTGGGATTGGTGCGATTCCCTCCCCTGGGAGGGTGTAGGGAGGGGTTTCATAAATATTGCCTATTAAATAGCAAAGCGTATAACCCCTCCCTGCCACTACACTTGCCAACCGCACCCCTCCCGGGGGAGGGAATGAAAAAAGGCAGACATTTATAATTTTCTAAGGCTTTATCACCCCATCTGCAACCGCTCATTCTTTAATTTCTTCTGTACATCCTGCTTATAATTACGACCGATAGGGAGCTCATGCCCGGCAACATCTATGCTGTAGGCATAGAAAGAATCTATCTTATTCAACGCAACTATAAACGACCGATGGATGCGTACAAACCTGCTTTCAGGCAACATCTCTTCAAGCAGGCTGATCTTTTGCCGGGTAATGTGCACCTGGTTATTTACAGCTACTACCTTAATATAATCGCGCAGGCTTTCTATCCATAAAATATCATTGATGTTAACTTTGATGGTTTTGCGGTCTACTTTAAGATAGATGAACGTATGCGTATCACTTACAGGTTCTTCATGGGTAATCAGGAGTTTGCCCTTATGCTCGTTTAGCTGATAAATCTTGTCGACCGCCCGCAGGAAACGCTCAAAGGAGATAGGCTTTAAAAGGTAATCAACCGCATTCAGCTCAAAGCCATCAAGCGCATATTCGCTGTAGGCGGTGGTGAAAATTACTTTAGGTGGGTTCTTGAGGCTTTTCAGCAGGTCGGTACCTTTTATTCCCGGCATCTGAATATCCAGGAACATCAAATCGATAGGTTTTTGTTGCAAGAGGCGAAAGGCTTCAATACCATCATTGCAGGTAGCGGTAACCTCCATCTCACTAAAGCGCTCGAGATAATTTTTTAACACCTCAATGGCATGTGGCTCATCGTCGACTATAAGTGTGCGGATTTTCATGCGGTTACCATTTGTTGTTCAGCAGATTGCTTTATGATCTTAAGGTCGAGGTCAAGCACCACAAAAAAGGTATCTTCCTCATTTACGATTTTAAGGCGTGACGAGTGGGGATAAAGCAGATCGAGTCTTTTGGTGACATTTTTTAAACCGATATGTCCCGGTGTATTGTTTGTATCAAAAGGATGATCCGGTTTACTGTTGGCAACCTTTAGTTTAAAATGGTTGAGTGTAACGCTGATATCAATATTGATCCAGGCTGCGCCTACCTGTTCGCTGGTACCATGCTTAAAGGCATTTTCAATAAAAGGCAAAATCAGCAGCGGTGCTATAGTTTTATCTTTCAAATTACCGGTAATGGTAAAGTTGATATCGATACGTTCTTCATAGCGCAGCTTTTCAAGCTTCACATACTGCTGCATCATAAATACCTCCTTCTCTAAAAGTACTTCGTTATCTGAGCATTCATAAAGCATATAGCGCAGCAGGTCAGACAGGCCAATGATAGCCTGCGGCGATTTTGGCGAGCTGTTAAGGCTTAATGAGTAAAGGTTGTTAAGCGTATTAAATAAAAAATGCGGATGTACCTGGGCTTTCAACGCGTTGAGTTCGGCTTCCAATGCCGCCTGCTTGCGCTCATACCACATTTTAAAAAGTTTAATAGCAAGTACAAACCCAGTGAACAGGTTGGTTCCTTTAAATGAATTTACCAGGCTTTGCCCATCTGTTAACTGCTCAAAAAACGGACGTTGGGTTGAGGCGATATAACCGGCATCTGTCACATGCATCACCCTGATCAGGTAGGGCGCTACAAAAAGGATTCCGATGGTACGGCTGATAAACATACATGCAAAAACAAGCGGTATCAGCATCATGAAAAACATTATATATCGCTTTTCAAAAACGTATTTGGGCACCAGCCAGTAGGCAATGGCATAGTAATACGCAATTTGTATGGGCATGTACAAAAGGTTATTGCGTAAGGATACCCAAAAATTGGTCTGGAATGAATAAAGTGTGGTAATGAAAAACGATACAATCACCCAAAATATCACATGCTGCCAAAAGCGCGGCAGCTTTATATTATTGAGCAGGAGATCGAAACCAGTATTCATATAGCTAATTTACTGTAAAACAGTTTAATTGGACGGCTTTTAGGATAAAAGTGCGACAAACTGCAATCATTTGATGACAAACTACCTGGAGTAAGGCTGCTTCGGTACGTTTTTTAGGTTGGATGTTTATTTGTCGTATTAAAATGCGGTTAATCGTAACTGGCGGGTTGTGTGCCTATGCTATTTTCATGCCATTTTACGGGCCCTTAATTTTAGTTTATATTAAAAATAACACCATGAAAAAGTTAATTATCACAGTTTGTATACTGGCACTTGCAGCAGCTGCGGTGCAGGCTCAAAATAAAATAACAAATGTACGCGGTTTTTGGGTAGTTGAACACAATATTAATTTGCCCCGCGTGCAAACCATTAAGTTTTATAACGATAACAATAAGCTGATATACGAGGAAACAGTTTACAGTAAACTCAACATTAAAAAGAAAAAGACCCGCCTGGCGCTTGACCAGGTCCTTGACAGGTTGAACGAGCGCACCGCCTATGTTGAAAGTAAAAACCTGGTAATGCTGAGCCTTGATTTAAGGCATTAAGACCTTTTTTAAATATACGTTTAAAAAACCGGTAGCCAGCGCGAGGTATGGCGCCGGTTTATTTTTTGAATCCTTTTTTCTTAAATCTAACCGTCTTGTGTCTTCAGTTCCCCGTCAGCAGGTAAGCTTCGGGCGAAACCGGGCAGAACAATGCTGGCCTGTGCTGCTGTAGGGGCATAGCAAGTTTTTGCAGAAGCGGGGACAACGAGCGAGCGAAGCAGGGCAAAATAATTGCAGCCCGTGGTTATGCCCGGTTTGCAGGGCAAAGGCCTTGAGCGCCAAGAAGCCTATCTGCTGACTTGATTTTTGGTTCTTTTTATCAAGAAAAAGAACAAAGCCAACCCGCGGCGAATGAGCGGGCCGATATCAGTTAACTACAACTAAATATCTTGCTTGCCTTGTAAGCCTAATCGTAGGATTAATACTCCAAATACTTCTCCACCCGTACTGCTACCAAATCTCCCTCGGCATATTTTCCGGTTTCCTCGCTCAAAACCCGTAGGGTAATATCTTCATGCCTAAGGATCAAATCCTCATAAAAACCTTTAAATAACACCTGCTTAACAACCCAGCTTTTGGTTGCAGCTATTAATTTAATTTTGATCTGCTCAGGATAAACAACCGCATATTCTTTGGTTATGTTAATGCCGCAAAAACGGGCCTCATGAGCGGTTAGTACGTTGCAGTTGGTAAGTAATTGAGCTGTGTAAAGAAATTTTGGATGTTTGTATAACGCCTTGGGGTTGCCATGCTCAACAATTTCTCCTTTGTTTATAACAATAAGCTCATCTGCCATCGATAGCACTTCGGCAGGATCATGAGATACCATGATCACCGTTAACCCTGTTTCCTTAACAATTTGTCTGATATCATGCTGTAAGCCTTCCCTGAAGGAGGTATCCACCTGGTTAAATGGCTCGTCAAGCAGTAATACCTGGGGATGGGTAACGATTGCGCGGGCAATGGCTACTCGTTGCTTTTCGCCGCCGCTTAAGTCGGCTACGCGCTTATCGGCCATGGCAAACATGTTGAGCTGTTTAAGCACCCTTTCGGTTTTCTCCTGTTTGGCTTTGAGATCTGTTGCCGGCAGCATAGCAGCCACGTTATCCCAAACTTTGGCAAACAGGTTAAGATCGTCAGTATGCTGGGTTACCATTTTCATGGCATCATGACCCGGGATCAGTTTTTCTTCGGGGCCCCAAATGCGTTCGCCTTTAAAGTAAACGGTACCTTCATCAGGGGAAAGTAAGCCGTATAACAAGCGTAACAGAGTGCTTTTACCACTACCACTTTCACCTATAATGGCGGTGATTTTGCCCGGCTCAATAATGAGCCCGGTTTTTTTTACACCGGCCTGCTGCTTTCCCGGAAATATTTTACTTATGGCAACTGCCTGCAAAAAAGGAATCTCTGACATCAAGGGCAAAGATAAACCGTTGATGGTTATGATTACGCTGATTGCGTTGATTTCTTTTTTGGGATTACACTGATCATTTTGGAGAGAGAGTTCGCTTGAAGATTATCAAATCATCTTAATCATTTACAATCAAAAATAATCAGCGAAATCAACGTAATCACCTAAATCAGCGGTCAGAAGCCAAAAGTCAATCCGAATGAGAAGTTCCTTAACCCTTTTTGATCGGGGCTGTTTTCAAACATGTCGTTAAAGTAATACTTGGCATATAAGCCCATGATGCCGTATCCCATACGTACAAACACGCCTTTGCGCAGTTTGGCAAAATGATAGTCGTCGTTGAACTTCTGTTTGCCATTTTCGTCACTGATCTGTTTTACACGACCATTGAGCAAGATGCCAATCTCCGGACCGGCAACCAGCCGGAAGTAGTTCCCCCGGTCGTCTTCATGGCTGCGGTAGTAGAACGACAGTGGGATACGTAAGTAAGTTGATGAGAAGCGGTTTTTGCTGTAGTGAATACTATCCTGAACGTAAGTTAGCACCGGTGCGTTACGCTGTATGGTGATATCATTACGTAAGCGGATGTGTGTCCAGTCGAAGCCGCCGGATACATAAATTTTGAAAGAGCTGTTAAACCGGTAACCGAATTGCAGCACATCAAAACCAAAGTTGCTTGTTTTCCATTGGCGGTAGCTTAAAAACTTGTTTTTATCAGATAAAGTAAAGCTGCCATTATCAACTAAGGTAGCAAACCCAAGGTCGATCCGTGAAAAAGTTACGCCAAACGAAAAGCCTGGTGCTCTGTGGGCATGGTATACGGTATCGGGCTCGTCGTTATTAATATTCACCTGCGTCACATCGTCACCAAAACCAAGCTTTACCTTAACATGTTTTTTATGGGTTGTGGTATCAGTGGTGTTTTGTGCAGAATCAGCGGGTGTGCTTTGAGCAAAAACAAAGCTCGCGGCAAGGCATATCGCGATGGTTAAAATAAGGCGTTTCATATATTGTGGTATATCTTTCGTTCGCTAAAATATTACTTGTCTTTGTCTTTTTTTATTTTGACGAAGCCCAGGTTTACACCTGTAATAGTGGCATCGTCTTCATCGGTATTACTGAATTCAATTACTTTGTCTTTACGTTTATCAACCGCGGCTATCACTACATTAAATACGTCGCCAAGGCTGCGAATACGGTGTTTTTTAACAGGTTTGGCAGGGGCCGATTGTGCCGGGGCTTGCGCAATTAGTGTGGGCTGTGCTTTTTCGATGTCAATACTGGCTGATTTTGGGCCGATCCTTGTTGCCGTATCCGGGGCAGCGGTTTTCACAACAGGATAATCTGCGGCAGGGACATTTGCTAATAAGGGCTCATCTGTACGGGCATCTACAGGCGGTTGGGCAGTAGCTGCAGGCTGTTTTATGGATTGCGTCAAGTTAGTTTTTGTTTTCGTTTTATTAACGTGGGCCAAATTGTTAACAGGTGCTATAACCGGATTTGCAGGTACTTTGTTTTGCGCCGGGGTTGGAGGTACCACAGGCTCAACTGTAACTGCAACAGGTTGTTTTACCGGTTGATGGGTTTTAACTATGGCTGTTGAACGGTCATGATGTTTAACCGGTTGTTTAGGAATAAACAGGATACCTGCGGTGATCAGTAATATAACACCTGCTGCTGCGCTTAGCAAAGGCAATAATATTCCTTTACGCCTGCCGGCGTTTAATTCGGCGTTGATGCCCTGCCATACATGGGCCGACGGTTGTATTTCCAGGTCATCAAGCTTTCGTTGAAACAGCCTGTCCAGTTCCTTATCCTGCATATCCATAACTTTTGCCCTCCATTTTAGTAATTTGTTCTTTCAATATTGTACGAGCCCTTGACAGCTGTGATTTAGAGGCACCCTCGGTAATGCCTACAATCTCCGCTATCTCTTTGTGCGAATAGCCTTCAAGCGCGTAAAGGTTAAACACTATCCGGTAACCCGGTGCCAATTGCTGTATCATGCCCATCAGCACCTTTGCATCCAGGTTAGCCGCCGCCAGCGGATTAACAGAAGGTTCATGCCCTGCTTCGTCAATATCAATTACCTGCATCATTTTATGATGCTTGCGATAGTATTCAATTGAACTGTGAATCATAATGCGCCTAACCCAACCCTCAAATGATCCGTCGCCCCGGTAATCATCCATTTTTTGAAAAACCCTTATAAAGCCATTCTGCAACATGTCTTCGGCCTCCATGTGGTCGGTAGCGTACCGCATGCATACCCCCAGCATTTTTGAGGCAAACTGTTTATAAAGCAGTTCCTGCGCCTTTCGCTCGCCGGCCCGGCAGCGGTTTATCAATTGCTGAATGGTATATTTAGGTTCCAAAAACATCATTTATAAGTAAGATGGCAGAGTGATGTAAATGGTTGCATGGTGATGGAAATATTTTAATGAATAGTTTAAGAAGATGAATGATGATGATTTGTTGTAACTTCGGTTTACAGCTTTTTGAGAAGCGCCAATAGATAAAATCATGGAATTAATCCTAAAATCAGATAACAAGCAAAGCATCGCGAAGATAATCGCTTTGGCTAAAGAGCTTAATGTTATTGTAGAAGAAAAAAGTATGGAACCTGAGAGTATAAGCCGCGAAGCGCTCAAAGAGCGGATTTTGAATTTCAGGGCTACTTCTGAATCTTCATTTGAGGATCCTGTGCAATGGCAAAGAGCTCAAAGGGAAGATCGTGAATCAGATATATCTGCGATTTTAGAAAATCAAAAAAAGTTGCTCGAACTGGAGGGGAAAATAGAACTTGACGATGAGGCTTTTAGATAAATATTAAAATCAGCTGATTATTTCTTCTCCCTATATCTTTTATAAATCTTCACGGCTATCATCAGTATCACAGCCAGCGATACCAAGCCAACAACACCAAAGATCCAATTCAAAGCGCTCTTAAGCACCACAAGGAAAACAATGGCGAACAGAAAAATGGTGGCAACTTCATTCCATAAGCGGAGCTGAATGGATGTCCATTTGAATACGCCGTTACGCATCTGTTTTATTTTATTTTGGCAGATGAAATGATAGATCACTAAAGCCACAACAAAGGTCAGCTTGATATGCATCCAGCCAAATTGAAGCCAAATTGGCTTGAGGATAAGCATCGTTGCGCCGGCTGCTATGGTAAGGTACATTGAGGGGATGGTTATGATATTCCATAACTTGCGTTCAATGATTTCGAATTGTTTAGACAATATAGTACGATCCGGCTCGGGCTTATCCTGGGCTTCGGTATGATAAATAAATAAACGTACGCTATAAAATAACCCCGCCATCCAGCAGACCACAAAAATGATATGTATAGCTTTTACGTAATCGTACATATGCACCGACCTCAAAAGAGGAGTTGTTTTTATGATGACCGACGGTTGGGTTCCCCTCTTGAGAGGGGGCGCGATAGGAATGAGCGTGAGCAGGGGTGTGTTTCATCTGTGTTCTTATCGCATGATTAACACACCCCTACCCCCCTCTCAAGAGGGGAATCGCACTTTCCAGCCCTCGCCGGATTATATTTATTCTTAGTTTCTATATTCTTTTATCACTTCCACCGCGTACTTCACGTTGTCAAACGGGATATCAGGCATAATACCATGGCCCAGGTTAAAGATGAAGCCATTTTCGCCTTTCATACGATCAAACAGGCGGTAGATGCGCTCTTTAATTACTTTTTTATCGGCATAAAGAATGTGCGGATCAAGGTTACCCTGTACTGCAATCCCTGCCGGTAAACGTTTTTTGATGTCTAACAGGTCAACATTCCAATCGATAGAAATTACATCCGGCTTAGCCTCTGCCATTAGCGGTGCAAAAACCGAGCTGCCTTTGCAGAAAGAGATCACCGGGATATCTTTACGGTTAAGTTTGCTGATGATCTCGGCAATATAACGGTGGCTAAATTCTTTATAATCATCCCATGCCAGAGCCTGCGCCCAGCTATCGAAGATCTGTACCGCATTTACGCCTGCAGCAATCTGCATGTTGAGGTAATCGGCAGTTACGGTAGCTATTTTTGATAACAACTGATGGGCCATTTCAGGCTCATTGTGCAGCATCAGTTTGGTAAGCTTGAAATCTTTTGATGATCCGCCTTCAACCAGATAGCTCATCACAGTAAACGGAGCACCGGCAAAACCTATCAGCGGAATACGGCCGCCAAGGCGCTGTTGAATCACCTTAATAGCATCAGCAACATATTGCAGCTTATCAATAACATCAGTTTGCAGGTTATCGATATCGGCTTGTGTACGTACGGGATTGGCAAACAGCGGACCAACACCTGCGTTAAAGCTCAGGTCGCCGCCCATGGCTTCACCCGTTACCAGGATATCAGAAAATAAAATCGCACCGTCAATCCCTAACAGATCAACCGGCAGCATGGTAACATCGGCGGCTATCTCCGGTGTTTTACACATTTCAAGGAACGAGTATTTATTTTTAATGTCCCAATACTCTTTCATAAAGCGGCCTGCCTGTCTCATCATCCAAACCGGCGGGCGTTCTGTTTGCTCCGAAAATGCCGCTTTTATTAATAACGAATCTCTCATATTTTTTTTGAGAGGCCAGAGGCCTCAGAGTCAAGAAGTCAAGAACCAAGATGCAAGAAAAAATACTCTCTTACGCTTGCTAACTCGTCTTCCAACTCTTGCCTTCCTGTCTCTTTATCTTATTTTTTGTCTCCCGACTTTTTAATCTTGAATCCTGACTCTTGCTGTCCTGACTCTTTCCTCAATTCCTGCTGAAGGCGGCTTATCACATCCTTCATTTTGGCGGTTATTTTTTCTTTATGCTTCTCGGTTAATTGCAGATAGGCCTTGGCCTTTTCAAAATTACCGCGCCTGATGCTGATATTGGCCACACTAACCAAAGCGGCTACGTGGTCGTTAACCGAACGTAAGGGATATTGCGCCGCTATTTCATAGTGCATTTCTGCTCCTTCAAAATCCTGTCTTTGCAGGCATAAACCGCCGAATATAAACTCATAATATCCCCTGCGGTTTTTGCTGAGCCATTCGGGTTTCATGATCTCGTTTAACGAGGCTGCGGTTTTATCGTAGTCCTTTACATGAAAATGTTTGGATGCTACAACTAAGGTACCCTGCCTGAAATAATCCCATATAAGCAGGATGATCATCATAGCTGCAACTGCCGCAAGTTCATATATATGAAAATATACCAATATACCTAACGACAGCAGAAATATAAACGCAATGAATATACGTGTCCTGTTACTGAACATTAATGCTGGTTATCGGTAAATTTATACCCAACGCCACGAATGGAGTGGAAATAAACCGGGTTTTTAGGATCTGGTTCAAAGTACTTACGGAAGGTTAGGATAAAATTGTCGATAGTACGGGTTGACGGGTAAACGTCATAATTCCAAACGGTTTCCAGGATCTGCTCGCGCGATACGGCGTCATTACGGCGCTCAATCAACAGTTTAAGCAGCATGGTTTCCTTTTTGGTAAGGGCGGTAATTGAGCCATCTTCATTAACCAGTTCAAACGAGTTAAAATGGATGGTTTTATCACCAATTTTGTAGCTGTTAAACTCTTTCAGGTCCTCACCTTTCAGGCTGCGTTTTACCAGGTTGTTCACCCTTAAAATAAGCTCCTCCAGGTTAAACGGCTTGGTAAGATAATCATCGGCACCTTTTTTCAAGCCCGAGATTTTGTCCTCATTAGTATTTTTAGCGGTGAGGAACATGATAGGTACTTCTGTATTTTCAAGCCTGATGGTTTCGGCAACAACAAAGCCGTCAATTTCGGGCATCATTACGTCCAATATCACCAGGTTAAAGCGTTCTTCCTTAAACAGCTGTAAAGCTTTTTTGCCGTTTTTGGCCGGAGAAACCTTGTAACCTTCCAGCTCAAGGTTAAGCTTAATTGCTTCTAACAAATGCTCTTCGTCTTCGGCCAATAAAATCCTTTTTTTGTTTGGCATATTCATGTCTTAAATTTAGGTTAGTCCAAATGTAACTTCAAAAATACTACCAGCAGGGCGGTTATCTTTAACCCTGATGCTGGCCTGGTGTTTATCCAACACCTCCTTAACAATATAAAGGCCCAGTCCGGTGCCCTTTGTGTTACGGGTTTCTTCACTGCCTACGCGGTAAAAACGGTCAAAAATGCGGGTTTTCTCCTCGTCGGCTATGCCGATACCATGATCAGATACCTGCAAATAAACTTTATCATCTTTTGAAAACAGCTTTACCCCAACAGATGAGCAGGGGCTTGAATATTTTACCGCGTTTTCTATCAAATTGGTCACTACTGATGTAAGGGCAAATTTATCGCCCACGATCTCCACCTTAGGCTCAATCTCTGCTTCTATGATCTGCTGGTTGCAATCACATTTAGAGATCTGGAGCCGGTTAACAATACTATCAACCAAAACCGAAAGGTTAAAGCTGGCCTTAGGGAAACTGTATGAGCGATTTTCGATCTTAGATGCAAGCAGCATATTCTCAACCATATCGTCCAAACGCTCAACATCGTTCAGTGATTTCTCAATAAAATCGAGGAGCTGTTCTTTGGTCAGGTGACGCTTTTGGATAGTTTGCAGCAGTATCTTGATAGATGCCAGCGGCGATTTCAATTCATGCGTTACCGAAAGCAGGAAGTTCTTTTTTTGCTCCTGTAACCTGCGTTCTTTATTGAACGAGCGGTGCAGGTTAATGGCGCCAATTAAAAATACGGCCACAAACATGGCCCCTTCGCCCAGGATCATACCGGTACGGCGCGGTTGCAGCGTAACCAGCATATAGCCCCACCACACCAGTTCGGCAACGGCGTAGGTGATGAGCGCGTAAAAAATAACAAATGACTTCTTCATATCAGTTGGCAGTTATCAGTTTTCAGTTGGCAGTAGTTTGTCAGTTTGCAATGTGTTGTATTAAGCTGCAAACTGCCCGCTGGCAACTGCAAACTGGCTACTTAGAATTGAATACTAAATCCAAACTATCAAATATAGCACGTTTTGTTTTCTCCAGGTCTGTCTTGGTGTGGGCCGATGATATAAAGCCAACCTCATACCCCGACGGGCCTAAATAAATGCCCCTGTTCAGCAGTTCGCGGTGGAATTTTTTGAATTTTTCCATGCTTGATGCATCAATGTCTTCGGCTTTACGAATATACTCTTTATCTGTAAAAGCAAAC
The DNA here is from genome assembly GCF_028993635.1 of Mucilaginibacter sp. SJ. Taxonomy (NCBI): domain Bacteria; kingdom Pseudomonadati; phylum Bacteroidota; class Sphingobacteriia; order Sphingobacteriales; family Sphingobacteriaceae; genus Mucilaginibacter; species Mucilaginibacter sp. SJ. The sequence goes on along the minus strand of NZ_CP118631.1, from coordinate 4,826,104 downwards.
CAAAATATGGAGCCTATGCCAAACACCTTAAACTTATAATTGCGGGCGGTAGCAAAACGCTGAATGGCTTCTACGAACTCTTCTGTTTTATTGTTCAGGTCGCGGTAAAAGCCCATGCGTAAAAGCTCACTAAGCTGGGCGATACCGGCACCCATGGCAACCGGGTTGCCTGATAAGGTACCCGCCTGGTAAACCGAACCTTCTGGTGAGATATTGCTCATGATTGTTGCCGATGAGCCATAAGCACCAACAGGCATACCTCCACCGATAATTTTACCGTAAGTGATAATATCAGGTTTGATCTGGTAGTAACCGGCCGCACCTTCAAAGCCAACGCGGAAACCGGATATCACCTCATCAAATATCAGCATGGTGCCGTTTTGCGTACAGATGTCGCGCAAATATTGCAGGTATTCTTTTTCTTGTAATAGTAAACCATTATTGGCGGGTACCGGTTCAATGATCACCGCGGCAATCTGGTCTTTAAATTCTTCGAAAGCTTTGGCTAAAGCTTCCTTATCGTTAAGCGCTACTACAATGGTTTCATCAGCAACTGATTTTGGCACGCCTGCTGATGAAGTTTCGCCGAAGGTAACCAAACCTGAGCCTGCTTTTACCAATAAAGCATCGGCGTGACCGTGATAGCAACCTTCAAATTTCAGGATCTTATCGCGTTTGGTATAACCTCTTGCCAACCTGATGGCCGACATTACAGCCTCGGTGCCAGAGCTTACAAAACGGATCTTTTCAATAAACTTATTGTTTTTCAGGATCAGCTCGGCCAGCTCATTCTCTAATGCTGTAGGTGCGCCGAAACTCATGCCGTTTTGCATTACCTCGATAACCTTTTCCCGTACTTTGGCATTGTTATGGCCCAGGATCAGTGGTCCCCATGAGCAGCAGTAATCGATAAACTCGTTACCATCAGCATCCCAGATATGACTGCCATCACCTTTTTGAATAAACAGCGGCGTGCCATAAACAGATTTAAAAGCCCTTACCGGCGAGTTAACCCCACCCGGAAAATAGGTTTGCGCCTTAGCATAAAGTTCAGCCGATTTTTCACGACTGATATCGGGCTTGCCCGTAGTATTTACCGGTTCATCCTCTGCAGAAAACATCTTTTTTATTGAATCGAACATTTTTTATTATGAGCTTAAAGCTGAAAGCCAAAGGCTTAAAGCTTGATTTTTTGAGCGTAAAGCAAAAAGCCAAAGGCTTAAAGCTTCTATATATTTGTTTATTAGCTTTCGGCTTTTTGCCTTAAGCTTTTAGCTTATCAAAGCCACTTATTCTCCAAAACCTCTTTGGCATGATAGGTTAAAATAGCAGTTGCACCGGCACGGCGGATACTGGTAAGTACCTCGGTAATGGCACGCTGCTCGTTTAGCCAGCCACGTTGAATAGCAGCTTTGATCATAGCGTATTCGCCGCTTACGTTGTAGGCTGCAACAGGCAATTCGGTATTATCTTTTATCAGTTTAATAACGTCAAGATATGGCAGGGCTGGTTTTACCATCAGAAAGTCGGCGCCTTCCAGTTCGTCCAGTTCAGCCTCTATCAACGCTTCGCGCTGGTTGGCGGGATTCATCTGGTAAGTTTTTTTATCGCCAAACTTTGGTGCCGAGTTCAAGGCATCCCGGAACGGGCCATAAAACGCGCTTGCGTATTTAGCCGAGTATGACATGATAGATACGTTGGTAAAACCATTATCATCCAATACATTGCGGATGTAACCCACGCGACCGTCCATCATATCCGAAGGGGCAATGATATCGGCACCTGATTGTGCATGTGCCAAAGCCATTTTGCCTAAAACGTCAAGTGTTTCATCGTTCAGGATCACGCCGTTTTCTACAATACCGTCATGCCCGTCGCTGCTGTATGGGTCCATAGCTACGTCGGTAATTACACAGGCTTCAGGAAAGTTTTTCTTTACCTCGCGGATAGCACGCAGATACAAACTTTCATCCCGGTAACTTTCGGTAGCAAATTTGTCCTTCAGTTCCTCGGCGATGTTTGGGAACAGGTCGAAAGAGTTTAAGCCCAGTTTAAGGCAGCTTTCAATTTCGCGCAACAAGTTATCAATAGAATAACGGAAAATGCCTGGCATTGACGCCACTTCGCTTTTCTGGTTTACGCCATCAATAATAAACAGCGGGAAAATCAGGTTAGCAGCGCTAACATGCGTTTCCTGCACCATCTGGCGGATCACTTCACTTTTGCGGTTCCTTCTTGGTCGTTGTAACATAACTTTAGTCCATAGACCATGGTCGATAGTCCATGGTCAAAATAATATACGTTTAAAGTCTATGGACTATCGACCATCGACTATGGACTTCAATTAAAGTCCAAACACTGCCTCTGCCAGCCCAACTTCATCGGGTGAGTAAGGGAGCGTGTATTTTACACCCATTTCGTCAAATTTTTTGCCGGTTGATTTGCCTATGGCCACAACTTTTTGATATGGATCCAGCAGATTATCGGCAAAATAGGCCTCTACGTTTGATGGACTGGTGAATACCATTACATCTGCGCCGCTGGCTTCCACATCTTCTTCTAATACGGTTTCATAAACCGGCAGGTCGATGATCTTGGTATCGGCAGATAAGCCTTGCTGGATACTCCTCATCGGGCTTTCGGCTCCCGGGAACAGCACTATTTTTCCGTTTGCCAGCTTGGCAAATTCTTCGGCTACCTCGGCGGTATCCGTACCTTCGCCAACATAGTCGGTAAAGTGACCTTTGCGGCGCAGCATTTCTTCGCTGCCGCTGCCCATTACCCCAAATTTTACCTTTTTAGGGAACTGTGGGTTCAACTGGAAAAAGTATTCAACAGCGTTTTTGCTGGAGAAGAATACCCAGTCAATATTTTTTAATATGTATGAGTCAAAGCGGGTGATTACCGGCACCGTACGGATCAACGAACGGTCTTCTATTGCAATGCCATGTTTTTCAAGCGCTTTGCGGAAATAGCTTTGTTCACCAAGCTCGCGCGAAATAAATACACTTGACGGATGCTTACGGTCTTTTGCAAACTTGGCTACCACCTTTTCGGCCAAACCTTCGGTAGTTGGCGCTTCTAAAAACAACCTGTCCGGAAACTCATCGCCTTCGTTAGCTTTAGAAGTAAACACCTGGAAAAGGCCATCTTCCTTACGGCAATAACAGCCTAAAGGTAAGTGGCAGCCACCGCCAAATAATTTTAATACGGTACGCTCAACGGCCAGTTGTTCGGCTACATCGGTATGATGTAATGCCTGCAAGGCTTCAAAAAGCTCATGGTCTGTTTCGCGGATCTGAATAGCCAATGCACCTTGTGCCGGTGCCGGGATCAGTTCAACCGGGGTTATTTCTTCCACATGAAACTCGCTCAGGTCGAGGCCTAAACGGGTAACGCCGGCTTTGGCCAGCATAATGGCATCATATTTTTCATCGCGCAGCTTACCGATACGGGTAGGCACGTTACCGCGAAGTTCTTCAATTTCAAGATCGGGACGGTGGGCCAGTAGCTGGGCTTTGCGCCGGTTTGACGAGGTGCCAACGATAGCACCATATTTAACAGATAGCTTTTGGTGCACATCAACGCAGTCTTTCAAGATCAACAACAGTTCAGCCGGGTCTTCCCGTTCTGAAACTGCTGCGATGATGAGTCCCGGAGGATTTTCGGTAGGCAGGTCCTTATGTGAATGGACCGCGATATCAATAGTGCCGGCTATTAGTTCTTCTTCTAATTCTTTGGTAAAAAAGCCCTTACCCTCCAGCTTATCAAAGCTGAGGTTAAGGATGCGGTCGCCCTGGGTTTTAATGATCTTTAACTCGGCGGTAATGTTAATGGCAGCAAGGCTGTCTTTAACGAAATTGGCCTGCCATAAAGCCAATTCACTGCCACGGGTTCCTATAATCAGTTTTCTGTCCAAAAGAATGAATGTTTGCAGCTGCAAATTTAATTTTTTATGCCGATGATAAGGTACAACAACTTAATGAATTATTGTTAATTGCAACAAAATGACTGTAGTGTGTGGGTTTTGATAGTTGAAAAAATTTGCCCTCCATATCACATACTTAACATATTTGCCACAGCGCACAGCCTTGCAGCAGCGGATGTAACTTTGTAACAAAGCGGGTGTCCCAATTTTTTGATTCCCGAAAAAAAAGTGAAAAAAGTCCGGCGCTTCTTTTCTTTAAAAATAGCTATGTTCCATTTTTTAAGAGTGAAACGGCGGAACGGGTTAATGGCATTATCGCTTGATAATCAATGTTTTAGGTTTCTATGTGAAACATTGATAAATTACTGATAATCAACACTTAAAACTTTATGGTGTGTTTGTTTGGTGTTTCATGATCGCTGAATATAGGAGCTGATTTTTTGAGTTGATTTTTATCGTTTTTCAGAGTTTTTTAAACCGGTGCGGCTGTTTGAGTTGGCTGGTGACAAAGTACTGCCACCATTTGTTAAAGCAGGGATGCTTAGTTTGTGCGTCGGGGCTATTGCCGGCCGATTTCAAATACAACGGTTCAACTCCGTACAACCAAACGTCCGTTTTTATTACAACAATTCCTGCTTAAGAAACCTTATTCCCTATATATCAAAAAGTTATAAATTTGGAATAGCCTTTGAAACAGTATTATAAATGACCGCGTATAGTTTTCATATCACCCTCTATGACCTGGCGTTTTTGGCTGCGATATTTATCGGCCTCACGTTTAGCCTGCTGTTATGGTTTACCAAAAGCATTAACCTCTCGGCAAACCGTTTTCTGGCCCTTGCTATGCTAACTATTGTTTTATGGATGGCCCGGATATTGGGAGAAAGCGTTGGGCTGGGTGCTTACTTCCCGCATTGGGACCGGTTGCCGCTTCAATTTTCGCTGGCACTGGGCCCGCTTATTTATTTTTATGTGCTTAAGATAACCCGGCCGGAATATAAAATACGTGGTACGGATCTGTTGCACTTTATCCCCTTGTTGCTGCAACAGGGCATTTTGGTATTGGAGATTGGGCAAAGCATCAGCACCGGTGCGGCAACTTATCATACACCGGTCTTTCGGCAAACGGGCCTGATACTGAATATGGCAGCGTTTATTTCGGTAGTCGCCTATTTGTATATTTCCTTCAGGCTGATTGAAAGCTATTATCAACAGTTGAAATTCAACAATGTAAATGACCGATACCGCAATCAAATGCGCTGGCTGGCCCGGTTAATCAAGGCCTTTGGTTTTTTATGGTTATTATGGCTGCCATATACTGTTGCAGATTTTTTTTATTTTCATTACCGGTTAGGTATCCACGCATACTATCCCTTGTATCTGCTGTTAGCGGGAATGATGACCTGGATAGCGGCTACTGTCCATTCAAAACCAGCAAACCTGGTTATGGTGCAGGCCTCCCCGATTTTGAAAACACCGGTTTCGGCGGAGCTCAGGCAAAAGGGAACCTGGCTTAGGAAGGCTATGGAGGCTAAACGGTATTACCAGGATGCCGAACTGAATTTAACCTCACTTGCCGAGAAACTGGGGCTCACCGTTCATGAGCTATCCCGGATCATTAATGTGGCACTCAAAAAAAACTTTAACGATTTTATCAATGAATACCGCGTTGCAGAAGTAATCCGGAAAATACAGGATCCTGCTTTTGCCCATATAACCCTGCTTGGCATAGCGCTGGAGTCGGGGTTTAATTCAAAATCCACCTTTAACCGCATTTTTAAACAAATGACCGGCAAAAGCCCGGCGGAATATAAAAACGAGCCCCAAAAAGAGTTCCCAAGTTATAACTTAAGACGACACACCCAGTTTGCAGGGGTAATTTCGAAGCATGAAGCCATAATTATGTGGCCTTCCAGGAAATTAAACCGCAGCTATATGTTCAAAAATTATTTTAAGATCGCGTGGCGTAATATCACCCGTCACAAAAGTTACTCGGCCATAAATGTAGCCGGGCTGGCGGTAGGCATTGCGGCCTGCCTGCTGATATTTGTAGTTGTTCAATATGAGTTGAGCTTTGACACCTATCAACCCGGTTATAAAAGCACCTATCGCATCGTTACCAAAAAAGACCGGGAAGGTAATATCAGGTATAGTGCCGGGATCTCAACACCTGCAGTAGATGCTTTTCGCCTTTATTTTCCGCAGGCTGTTGTTGCTGGCATCAATGCCATTTACGGCAGTCAGATCGTGGCCCCGGCAGCTGACGGTAACCCCGCCGGCGATAAAAAATTTATAGAGAACACCGGCATCATGTTCGCCCAACCCCAGCTTTTCGATATTTTCTCAGCAACCTGGCTTGCCGGCAGTGCATCGGCTTTGAAAGATCCTGATATGGTGGTGATAGATAAAAGCAGCGCCATAAAATATTTTGGTACCTGGCAACTGGCTGTAGGAAAAACGCTCAGGATGGATAACCTGTTAACGCTAAAGGTAGCCGGTGTGATAGAGGACTTGCCTCCAAATACTGACCTGCCGTTTAAAGTGCTGATTTCGTACATCACCTGGAAGCAGCATGCCAAAAGCTATCATTATTCATACACCTGGGACGAAACAAGCAGTGACTGGCAGGTATATATAAAATTTCCGGCAAATGTATTGCAAAGCACTGTGGAAAGTCAAATGCTCAGTTTTTCTGAAAAACAGTTCAACAATAATAAACGCACCGCCAGAAAAAGATATGCTGTAGCACAGCCCTTATCAACTATTCACTTTGATACCAGCTTTGGCGATACGCTGGGCGATCATATAATCAGCAGGTCTACGCTGCGTACCCTATCGCTTATCGCTGTACTGATCATCATTATGGCATCCATTAATTTTATTAATCTTTCAACGGCGCAATCTGTTGGCCGCTCCAAAGAAGTAGGGATCCGTAAAGTACTGGGCAGCAGCCGCGGGCAATTGGTAGGCCTCGTGATGTGTGAAACGGCCATTATCGTGCTGTTTTCGGCCGGGCTTGCAGTTTGTGTGGCCGAAATAGCTTTGCCATTGCTCAAACATATCGCCAGCATTCCGGATAGTATTGGTTTGTTCAATCCTGGCATATTGCTTTGCCTGGCCTGCATAATACTTGCTGTGATCCTGCTTTCGGGGGTATACCCAGCAATTATCGTGTCAGGATTTAAACCTGTTCAGGCGCTGAAAAACAAGATCAATTCTGCCGCGGTTGGTGGGATATCGCTCCGCCGCGTGCTGGTAGTTACCCAGTTTGCCATTTCACAATTGCTGATCATTGGAACGGCCATCGCCGTAAAACAAATGGATTTTGTAAACAATGCCGACCTTGGATTTAATAAAGAAGCTGTGTTGGCTATACCATGCCCCGCCGATAGCGTAGGTTTAACGCGAATGAACAGCTTTAAACAGCAGGTGCTGGCATTGCCGGGTGTAAAAGCAGCAAGCTTTTCGGCCGATGCACCGTCGTCATCGCATAATAATTCAAGCAATTTCTTTTTCAACCATTCGGAGAAAGATCCGGGCTTTGATATTTTCATGAAAGTGGCCGATGCGGATTACTTTAAAACCTTCGATCTTAAATTCATTGCAGGTAAAGGTTATGAACCCAGCGATACCGCGCGCAAATTTGTGGTTAACGAAACTTTTATACATAAACTGGGCATTAAACGCGCGGAAGATGCTTTGGGTAAAACCCTCACGTTCGACAGTTACGGAAACCTGCCTATAGTCGGTGTAGTTGCCGACTTTAAAACAAACTCCATGCGCGAGGAAGTTAAGCCGCTGGTGATGTTCCCCTCAAAACAATCGGAACAGCAAATAGCGGTAAAAATTGAAAGCCGGAGACTTGCAAAAACGGCAGCATTGGTGCAAAGTGCCTGGGAAAAGAAATATCCCGAATATGCCTACACCGGCTTTTTTGTTGACGATAGCATAGCCAAATTTTACGAACAGGAAAACCAGCTCGAGCTAATCTATAAAGTATTTGCGCTCATCGCTATTTTTATCTCCTGCCTTGGTTTGTACGGCCTGGTGTCATTTATGGCGGTGCAGCGTACCAGGGAGGTAGGAATCCGGAAGATTTTAGGCGCATCAGTAAGCAGCATTGTGTACCTGTTTTCGAAGGAGTTTTTAGCGCTTATTGTAGTGGCATTCGTGATTGGCGCACCCCCTGCCTGGTACCTGATGAACGGATGGCTGCAAACTTTTGCCTATCGCATTTCGCCGGGCCTATGGGTTTTTGTGGCAGCCATTGCAATCTCCTTATTCATAGGCTGGTTTACTGTGGGTTACAAAGCGTTAAAAGCCGCACTGGCAAATCCTGTAAAAAGTTTGCGGAGTGAATGATTCATGGTAGATTATTGTAAGAGTTAACGTCCCATCAGGGTCTCTCGCAGATTTAAGTTTACCCACAAAACTTGTCGTTTAAACAGCAAGGCGTCGTGTTTTGTCCCTCTGGGGCAAAGGATATTCTATAACTTTACGACCTACAACCCTTTTGCACCTCTGGTGCACCTGTCCTTGAGCAATTAATACATGTTTATTAAATTGTAAAAATCCCCCGGAGGGGGAAAAGGTTTGTAGAAATAACGTCACACCACTTACCTGAACCCCGGAGGGGTTCAACTTATGAAGATTACCCAATTTGACTATTGATTTTGTGGGTAAACTTAAATCTGCGAGAGACTCTGAGGGAACATAAAATAATAAGCCCTGTTCGGGCTTATTATTTTTATTTAGCCGAAAGTATCCTAACCCGTTCGGCTGCGTTTTTATTTCCGGCATTTAATTGCAATGATTTTTTGTAGCTAACAACTGCTTTTTCTTTTTCGCCGGCAAGTTCCAGCGCTTCGCCATAGCTATCGTAAGCGTTGGCACTGTTAGGATAAAGTATTGTATTTAAAGCAAAAATGCTAAGCGCCTCATTTTGTTTCTTTTGGCTAAGCAGTTGGTACCCCCAGCCGTTCAGTTCGTTTTCGGATAGTTTAAAGGAAACATCCTTCTTTTTTAAACCGTTAACAGCGGCGTCAGCGTTTTTAAAATCCTGTTTAAGTAATGCGGTCCGTAGTTTTTTAAGATTTGGTGATAGGCCGAACCCATTTACTTCGTGCATTTCGGGGATATAGTAGCCTGCTATTTCATCAATAAACCGATCGGGATTGGCGCCCATAAGGTTGGTAAGTACAACTATAGACAGGTCATCTTTTAAATACACAAACACGGCCGACCTGCCACCGCCAACCGGGCCAACAGCCGGGTGATCGGGACGGGTTACAGTAGGCCATCCCAGGGCATAACCATTAGTTAAGTTGTTGAAACCGCCGATATTACCGTTGTTAAGGATGGCCGGGGTCCACATGGTTTTGATGCTGGCTTCATCTTTAAGCAATTTACCCGTTTTTAAAGCGATAACCCAGTTGGCCATATCTCCGGCTGTAGACAGGATGCCCGCCGCAGTACGGAAAAATAAGGGGAATTGGATATAACCCACTCCCGGTTTTTTGTTCCTGACAAATTGCCCGTCGACTAATTTAGTCATGGTATAAGCGCCTGCCGAATTGGGGATCACGTCATACGAATCACCAAAGCGTGTTAAGTTCATGCCGGCTACTTTAAACTGTCTTTCTTCAATAAACCTGGTGAAATGCATGCCGCTTAGCTTGGTGATGATTTTGCCAATGAGCACATAGCCGGTTTGGTTATAGCTGAATTTATCGCCGGGGTTAAATTCCATAGGCAGGGCGCTCACTTTTTGTAAGGCGAGTTTTTCGCTGCCGTTGCCCATTACCTGTTCGTTTTCATCTAACATATCGGGCAGGCCCGAGGTATGCGTTAGCACCTGTTGCAATGTTATTTTTTGCCAGGCGGCGGGCAGGCTATCCAGGTACATAGATAAGGGATCGGTTACTTTTAGCTTGCCCGCTTCGGCCAGTTGCATAACTGCTACACCGGTAAAAGCTTTGGTAATGGAGTTAATGGAAAAAATACTTTGATCGGTTGCCGGGATATTGTTTTCAAGATTGGCAGTGCCATAGGCTTTTAATTTAACGATTTTTCCCTGGCGGATAACTGCCAGCTGCAATGCCGGGATACTTTTACGTTGCATGGTATTCTCAACAAAAGCATCTATACTGTCGGGAGTATGCTGCTGCGCGCTGGATGCAAAGGGCGTAAAAAGGCAGATCAGTAAAAAAGATGTGATAACGTATTTCAGAGACATATTAAGATAGTATATATACAGGTTAGAGATAAGCGGGAAGCTTAAGTTACGCGCAAAGATGCATTTTTTATCAGTTTAGAAAAGGCGGTAAAATAAAACGACACGCTTAACCTCCCATCAGGATCTCTCGCAGATTTGGGGTAACCCACAAGATCTGAATATTGATTAAACAGGGTTCGGCAAGCAAGTTTACGATTACGAGACTCCGCTGGAGTCCACTGTTTCTTTAGTTTTATCTATAAACACGTGGCCTCTCTGAGGCCAAAGGCGTATAAGTATTGCCGGCCTCAGGGAGGTCACGTGTTTATAGCTCCTAAAAGAGCATTTTTTCGGCTCCATAGGTGCCCCGTTTTGAAATTTCAGGTTGCTGAATTTTGTGGGTTAACCTAAGTCTGCGAGAGACCCTGATGTATACGCCATGCTGATTCGATGTTTAGAATATCCGTTGGATGTTTAAAGCTCGGCAAGCCTCAGGGTCCTCTGCGAGAGACCCTGAGGGAGCGTTAAAAGGATATTCTATCGCAGCATTGCCAGCATTTCACCATTTGGCCGTTCCTTTGAAACATAATGCAAACTGAGTTCATGATTGCTGTTTTTCTTTTCCAGTTGCAATAACTCTTTTACAGGCACTGTCATTGCAAAATCCGAAGCATCAGCAAAATCCCATTTCTTTAGTGTGTTTCCTTTTTCATCCTGTAATGTAAGGCTTCGGCCGGTACCGGGGCCTTTTGTTTGGCAGTGGGTATACTTAATGCGCAGCTGGTCGCCTTCATTTGCCTTATTTAGTTGTAAAACCCGTAAGTTGACAGGCTGGTTTACATATTGTTTTAAAATAAGTTTGTTATTCAGGTAGATTTCGTAACCGTCCAGTCCAAATTTGTTGGTGAAACCAAATGCAGTGAAGCTTAATGCGATCAGCGTAAATAACCCTATAAACGCCTGATAAAATTTGATGTGTTTCATGATCATAAGTTTTAAATGAAATCCTCAATTGTTTGTAAGTACAATATTAAACAGATTGAAAATCAGGCAGAAAATTAGTAGACCAACAACCGGAATAATAGATATCAGCTTTTTTATCCTTATCTTCCTCTACTATTTGTGCAGTTTGTCGATATAATTTTGCGGGCCAAATGCTTTTAGTTTCCTTTATGCTCAATGATAATGAAACACTGAAATGGATGCGCTGGATAAACCAATCTCGCTGCCGTTTTTAAAACGCGGCACTACCTTTAGGCATGTCCTGATGCATAGCGCTTACTGGGTACTGATCACCGGCTTTTTCATTTATGAGAAAAGGTATCTCATATATAAAGCCAGCATGCCTTACTTTGTAGCCTGCGTCGCCGGTCGCATTGCGCTGCTTATCATTATAGCCTATCTTAACCTGCAATATTTTTTACCCCGGTACCTTTTAAAGAAGCGGTACCTTGCGTATTTTACGGCAATTATCCTGTCGGTAATTGGGTATTTAGCCGCTCAAAGCCTGTTTGATTTTTACCTGTACGGTTATGTGGTGGGCCCCATGCGCAACAGTAACCTGCTGGAGTCATTATCCTACAACTTTTTCAGTACCCTATGGTATCTGGGGTTGATGCTGGCGCTCAAATTAAGTATGGACTGGTATGGACAGCAGTTAGTCATTCAGAAAATCACCGTAGAAAAACTGAACGCCGAAGTTAATTTTCTGCGTGCGCAGGTAAATCCGCATTTCCTGTTTAATATCCTGAATAACCTGTACGCGCTGACACTTAAAAAATCGGAACTTGCCCCGGATGTGGTACTGAAGCTATCAGAAATGATGGAATATATGCTGTACGACAGTACCGGCGAAAAGGTACCGTTGGAAAAAGAGATCAGCTATCTCAGCAATTATATGGAGCTGGAGCGACTGAGGTTTAGCGGCGAGGCTGCCATTGACCTGAATATTAATGCGGACCTGATCGGACATGAAATTGCCCCGTTGCTGTTACTGCCCCTGGTTGAAAATGCTTTTAAACACGGACTGGGCAGGCAAACTAAAAACGGCTGGCTAAAGGTGAATATCAGCCTGGAGCAGTCAACACTGGAGGTTATGATAGAAAATGCCAAACCAGCATCGGCAGTTAATAATAGTAAGGGGGGAATAGGGCTCGATAATTTGCGAAAGCGTCTCGACCTGCTTTACCCGGCCAGGTATGCGCTGCAACTGGAAGATAGAAAAGATGCTTTTTGGGTTAAACTGCTGATTGAGTTATAAGGACGGACGTAGTATGGAAGCGATGCTGAAATTTGTGGTAGTAGATGATGAGCCGCTTGCGCTTGAAATATTGGACGGCTACCTGAAAAGGATTGATCATGTGCATTCGGTATTTCTGTTCAGCAATGCGGGTGATGCTTTACATCATTTAAAAGACCACCATGCCGATGTATTGCTACTGGATATAGAGATGCCGGAAATGACAGGGATCCAATTTTTGAAATTACTGCCAGAGCCGCCGCTTACTGTTTTTACCACAGCCTACCGCAACTACGCCTTTGAAGGCTATGAACTGGGTGTAATTGATTTTTTGCTGAAACCGATCTCATTTAAGCGTTTCGGGCAGGCCATTGACAAGATCAGGGAGTTCCTGGCCCTGAAAGCACAATATGATCATGCAGATGACCTGCCGGCGGGTGAAAGCACCGATTTCATTTTTGTTAAAAGCGGTGTACAGCGCATTAAGCTTTACTTTAGCGATGTTACCTACATCCAGGGCTTAAAGGATTACGCCATCATTTATACCCATACAGAAAAGATCCTGTTAAAAGGTTCCATCAAAGTTATGCTGGATATTTTTCCGCAGAAGCGTTTTATCCGGGTACATAAATCGTTCATTGTATCCGTTAATAAGATTACCCGTTTGGAGAGTAACCGCATTATTTTGAATGGACATGAAATTCCGGTAGGGCGGAGTTTTAAGGAAGATTTGGAGCGGGTGTTAAGGGGGTGATAATAATTGAGAATGATTTGGTGAGGGGATAGCAGATGGCATACAGATGATAGCTCAGCACATGGATGTGGCAAACCTCCGGTGCGCTAAAGGTTGTGGTATTGTATAGCTACAAACCTTTTGCACCTCCGGTGCAATTTTTGGCTTTCTAATTTCTATTCCGTGCCGTTGCTGGTAACAACAGTGCAACTGTTCGGAAGATTTTTTAATTCTCTCCCGTGGGAGAGGTGTGGTTGGAATGCGTAGTGGCAGGGCGGGGTTTATCCGCTATTTCAAAGGAAAGGACACGGCGATGAAACCCCTCCCTACACCTTCCCGGGGGGAGGGAATCGCACAATCCAACGCTTTTCTTATTTCTTCCGAACACCTATGGTAACAACACCAACAACGGCGCCAAAAGTTCACAAAATGTAAACTTTAAAAGAGCTGGATTAAGTATTGTTGACTTACCTTACTTCTCCAAAAAATGATCGGCATAAACCTTTTCATCAAAGCCGAAGAAAAGGAAGCCGTTATCTTCAATAACCGGGCGTTTGATCATGCTGGTTTTTTGCTGTAATAATTGCAGCGCGTCGGCATTGGTTTTGATGCTTTCTTTAACTGCCGGGTCAAGCTGTTTCCAGGTGAGGCCTTGTTTGTTCAGGAATTTATCATACCCTGCTTTTGTGTCCCATTCCTGCAGTTTTTCGGTGCTCACACCCAGTTTTTTAAAATCCTGGAACTCATAAGCTACTTTATTCTCTTTAAGCCAGTCGAGGGCTTTTTTTACCGTATTGCAATTGGTTATTCCGTAAACTTTCATGTGGTAAATTTACAGATTTCGGAATATCGTAAAGATGCATTTGCGTCCGACCCGGTTCTTTTTACAATGAAAACAAAAAGAGGCGCAATTACGCGCCTCGTCATCATAAATATATTTAACAATTATCCGTTACCCCCGCTGTTGCTTTTACCACCGCCTTTGGTATCGTCGTTATTAATACCGCGCTGGTTCTTTTTGATATCACCATTCAGCTTGCCAAACTTATAGTTTAGCCTGATAGCAAAGTTACGGTAGCGGTTATGGTACAACGATTCCTGGTCAAAGTTAACCGTGTGCGTAGTTGACCTGAAGGTGCGGTACTTGCTGTACGGGTTGTTGGCTACCGCAGATATAGTTAGTTTTTTATTCAGGAACTCTTTTGAAACCACATAGGAGTTATAAATAAAATTGCTCGATTTTCCCTGCAAGGTAACATCGCCACTGAAGAAACCGGCATTAAGACCAATGCGATAGCCGTCATCAAACTTATAGCCGATATTAGCAAAAGCGTTGCCGGTGTAGCCATCATTTTTATAAAACTGGCCGTTGTAAGTCCCTTTTAACCACACATGCGAAATTTGCCCGTTGATATTAACCGTAAACTTTTTAGTAATGGAATAATTAGTATTGAGGTTTAAACCAAGTGTACGGTTACTGCCCAGGTTTTGATAAGTAGTAAAAGTAACCGTGTCAATATGATCGCCGGCGTTATTTTGAACTAAGCTGGTCACATTCTGGATAGCATTGTTGGAGAATGCATAGCTTAAACCAACATTGATAGACCCCTTTGTAAAATTGCTGTAGTTCAACTCAAAAGTGTTATTCAATTCGGGTTTCAGATCGGGGTTACCGGTGTTGATGAATTTAGGGTTCGATTTATCAATAAAAGGGTTTAACTGATAAATACCCGGTCTTTGAATGCGCTGGGTGAAACCCAGGCTAATACTGCTGCTTTTCAGCGCGCGCTGGATAGATACCGATGGAATAAAGTTATTATAACTCTTATCAAGCGGCGTACCTGTAAACACAGCATTTACCTGGGTATGTTCCAATCGTAAACCTGCTTTGCCTGTCCATTTGTCCATCTTTAACTGGTACGAGTTATAAGCACTGTACACGTCCTGGTGATAATCAAACTCACCGGTTTGCCCCGTGTTTACATTATACACCGAGCTGGTTGAATCTTTATCCTCGCGCCTGTAATCGCTAAAATTGTTACGGAGGATCACTTTACCCCCGGCCTCGATACTGATCTTTTTTAGCGGGTAAGTATAATCTAACTGGAAAGTATGCTCACGGTTACCGGCGTTATTATACTGCCTGAAATCGGGCTGAAGGGCATTGTAATAATTAACCCTGTCCGAAAACTGGTTGTCGGTAAAATTTTTGGTCGGCCCGTAACTGTATTTGTAGGATACGGTAAGCAACTCATCTTTATGCCCTTTAAAACCTAACTGATAATTGAGGGATGCATCAAGCCCCTGATCGTGATTATAGCCATTGCTCAACAGGTTATAGCCCTGGGTTAGATCGCCAACGGCATTTGTCTGGGCCGATCGCTGTGAGCCGTCCTGGTCAAATTCGCCGTGAAAAAATTCAAATGAACCGGTAAGCAGGTTCAGGGTATCTATCTCGTAGCTCATTTCAGCATTGGCATAACGATATTTGCCGCCAAATGAATTGGTACCGTCCTGCAATATATTTGACTTTACCGTTCTTGAATTTGGCTGAAACTGCGTTTGGGTAGTAGTAAAAGTATTGGTATTACGTTTCTGATTACCAAAACCGGCATAACCCGAAATTCCGAACTTGCCCTGCTTGGCAGTTACGTTTAGATTATAACCGGGTCCCCATACAGTGTTATAGCGCATGTTGATGCTGCCATTGTAGCCCTGGTCAGCATTTTTTTTGGTAATGATATTGATAATACCTGTCAAACCTTCCGCATCGTATTTTGCGGGCGGAGTGGTGATCACCTCAATTTTCTCGATGTTAGTGGCCGGCATGGCCTTCAACACATCTGATGGGTTTTTGGCCATCAGTGCTGATTCTTTGCCGTTGATCAGGATCTTGTATTTACCGCTGCCTTTTAATTTGATATTATCGTCGCCATCAACAGCTAAAAGCGGCACCTTGCGCATCATATCCAATGCCGATACGGCCTTGCTTTCCGGGTCGGCAGTAACGTCATAACTGATGCGGTCAACCTCCTGTTTCATTACCGGTTTTACCGCGGTAATCGTTACTTCGTTCAATTGTTTGCTTGATGTGGCTACCAGGATCCGCCCGGCATCAAATGTTTTACCGGTTATTGTTACCGGGAGCACTTTGGTTGCGTAACCAACAGAGGCCACCACCAATTGATAGGTTTTACCTTCGGGAGCCTTCAGCTCAAAGCTGCCGTCATCTTTGGCAAGCACACTCTTTACCGGTGCTTTGGTAGCCGCATCCTGTAGGGCAACAGTACCATATCCCAACGGCTTGTTGGCGGCCGAATCAATCACGGTGCCTTTAACCGTTATATTTTGAACAGGAACCGGTGCGGTAGCCTGGGCCATAGCCATGCCCGTAACAAAGCAGCAGAGCACTGTTAGTAAAAAATGTTTCATAATTGCGATTTTGATCATAAGACGTTTAAGATATCCGGGTGTGACAGTAAAAAGTATGCGTTTAACACTTTTTAACGTTTGCCCGGTTCAGGTAACAGAATAATTACTAAGGTTGTTAATTGCGGCTTCCGCTGCTGGTATCATCATTATTAGGTAATTGATTTGCTTTCAGGGTCGGCCTGCACATCATAACTCAGGCGGTCAACCTCCTGCTTCATCACCGGCCTTACTGCCGTAACGGTAACTTCCTTTAATTGCTTGCCCGATGCCAACAGCAGGATCCGGCCGGCATTAAATGTATTATTTGTAAGTTTTACGGAGATAGTTTTGGTGGCGTAACCAATAAAAACAGCTACCAGCCGGTAAGTTTTACCTTCGGGCGCTTTCAGCTCAAAGCTGCCGTCATCTTTAGCCAGCGTGCTTTTTACCGGGGCTTTGGTGGCGGCATCCTGGAGTGCAACAGTAACATATCCCACAGGTTTGTTATTAGCCGAATCAATGACAATACCTTTTACAATAATATTAGGAACTGCCGGAGCCGTGGTAGTTTTTGTTTGAGCAAGTAAGAGTGTAGAAAAGTAGCAGCAAAGTACCGTTAACAGGATTTGTTTCATAAGGTTATTTAGGTTTACAAGACGTAAGAACATCACGCCGCGTTACAACGCTAATCAGAGTTTAAACGGATTTTTAACTAAATTATTAGTTTGTAACGGCGTTGTTACTTATTATAGCGGGTCATGGTAAGTTCGGTACCTATGGTGGCAAAACTTTTGATCATCTCAATCGAGCGGTCTATCAATGCCGGGAGCCCTGGCTTCTCATCTTCATCAAAACCACTCAATACGTAATCAACCTGCCTTCCTTTTGGATAGTTATCACTTACGCCAAAGCGTAAACGGGCGTAGTTATTATGACCAAGGGTAGCTTCGATATGTTTAAGGCCATTATGCCCGGCGGCACTGCCTTTAGGTTTAAGGCGGAGGGTACCTAACGGCAGGGCGATATCATCTACAATAACTAAAACATTTTCAACCGGAATTTTCAGGTCTTTCATCCAGTAGCTCAATGCTTTCCCGCTCAGGTTCATATAGGTAGTAGGTTTAATGAGGCAAAGCGTACGGCTTTTAAACGATACCTCGGTATAATAAGCCAGCCGCGAGTTTTGGAACCTCGCTCCCTCTTGCTTAGCCATTTCATCCAATACCATAAAACCTATGTTATGCCTGGTATCCGCATACTCCGGACCGATATTTCCTAAACCTACAATTAAATATTTCATGCCCCCTGGCCCCCTAAAGGGGGAATTTTGTTTGTCAGTTATTGTATTGGGTTGTTGCCATGATTCAGCTCCCCTCTTGAGAGGGGGCGCGCCTGCCTGTGCAGTAGCAGGGGTGTGTTGTTCCGCGTTTCAGCATAACACACCCCTCCTCCCCTCTCAAGAGGGGAATCGCACAAGGCCTCCGCTTTCTTAAAGCCTCACCAGGTCATTTTTAATTTCAAAATAAACAAAAACAGCGATAAGTTACCCTATCGCTGTTTCAATAATTTGTAGTTTCATCAAATCAATTGGTGTAATCACCTAAAAATCTGTGAAATCAACTGAAATTATTTTTTACCTTGAGCTGCTTCCTGCTCTGCCTGGCGTAATGCACGTGAGGTAGTTACAGAAACAATGGTATCTTCTTTAGCGTTGGTGATCACTAAGTTATCTAATTTAATATCAGATACTTTTACTGATTTACCAACTTCAAGAGATTCGATGCTTACTTCAATAGCATCAAGATGTTCTTTAGGAAGCGCTTTGATACGCAGTTTCCTTAATTTCTGAACCAGTTTACCACCTACTTTAACACCTGGAGAAGTACCTGTTAATTTAACCGGGATCTCGATGGTGATAGGTTTTTTCTCATCTAACAATAAAAAGTCAACGTGAGTGATTTTTTCAGTTAGTGGGTGAAACTGGATGTCCTGGATAATAGCTTGTGATTTAACTCCGGCAATTTCCAGATCGATGAAATGAACAACCGGAGTGTAAACTACGGCTCTCAAATCAGCTGCGGACACTGCAAAGTGGGTTTGTGTAGCACCACCATAAAGAACTGCAGGCACTAAGCCATTGTAACGCAGCTCTTTCGCGTCTCTTTTCCCTACGTTCTCTCTTAGAGAACCGCTAATAGCAATTGATTTCATTTTTATTTATTTGTTTATTTATTTAGTTCATGGTTGATAGATCATTGTTCATGGCCTATTTTCCCATAAAATCTTTATTCGTTTTTATCTCACGGTTGGCAATTTACTATGAACCATCAACCATGATCTATGAACTCTTACTCCACCTTAAACAAGGTACTTATCGAACCATGCTCGTTTACATTGCTTATCGCTTTTGCAAACAGTTCGGCAGTTGAAAGCACTTTTATTTTCGGGCTTTGTTGTTTAAGCGGGATAGTATCTGTAACTATCAGCTCGGTTAATGCCGAGTTTTCGATAGTTTCATAAGCTTTGCCTGATAATACCGGGTGCGTACAAACGGCGCGAACGCTGCGTGCGCCACGCTCCATGATCAGTCCGGCTGCTTTTGCCAATGTACCTGCAGTATCGCAAATGTCATCAATCAGTACTATGTCCTGATCGGTAACGTCCCCTATCAGCGTCATGGCTTCTATTTCGTTGGCGCGTTTACGGCGTTTATCGCAAATTACCACTTCGGCATTAAAGAACTTGGCAAAGCTCCGGGCCCTGTATGAACCGCCCATATCAGGCGATGCAATGGTAAGGTGACCTAAACCAAGGCTTTTGATATAAGGTACAAAAATGATAGAAGCATCCAGGTGATCAACCGGAACATCAAAAAATCCCTGGATCTGCGCTGCGTGCAAATCCATGGTCATGATGCGGTTAATACCGGCTGCAACCAACAGGTTAGCTACCAGCTTTGCACCAATGGCAACACGAGGCTTGTCTTTCCTGTCTTGCCGGGCCAAACCAAAATAAGGGATAACGGCATTTACATAATGGGCAGATGCACGGCGGGCGGCATCAATCATCATCAGTAATTCCATTAAATTATCGGTAGGCTGATGGGTTGACTGGATCAGGAAAACATCAGATCCCCGTACAGATTCATTAAAATGCGGCTGGTATTCGCCATCGCTGAAACGCGATATCACAACTTCACCTAATTCGCGGCCGTAAGCATCAGCTATAAGATGCGCAAGATCCTGCGAGCCTGATCCTGCAAATAATTTAACCGGGTTAAATTGTAAGGGCATTTTTTATGATTTTGGATTTCGGATGTTCGATCTCGGATCGGATATTCTATCCTGTTAAAGATAGCGTATTCCTTTTACAAACCTCTTAAAACACAATTCGGATTTCAAGTTTTTAAAACGGAATAAATCCGAAATCAAAAATTCGAAATCCGAAATCTTAATGTTGCCCGACCAGGATTCGAACCTAGACAAACGGTACCAAAAACCGTCGTACTACCATTATACTATCAGGCAATCTCCTTTGGTTTGTATTACTCCCCGAAAAGGAATGCAAATATAAGACGAATTTTTAACTCTCAAAACAGAATTTTAAAATAATTCATTAATCGCTTAAACACAACCAAATACATTGCAATTACGCGTTAAAACCACGGTTTTAATGGCAACATCCCAATAGTTTTATTATTTTCGGCTGCTTTAAACCTGTTTTTTAGATAGCATCCGAACATGAATTACAAAAAACTCAACAATATATTTGGCTGGGTAGCCTTTATCATTGCCACGGTAACTTACATTTTAACCCTTGAGCCATCATCAAGCTTTTGGGACTGCGGCGAATTTATAGCCTGTATTTACCGCTTACAGGTAGCCCACCAGCCCGGCGCACCCCTGTTTACCATCATTGGCAAAGTATTTACCCTGCTATCCATGGGCGATAATACCAAAGTAGCCTATTGGGCCAACATGGCGTCGGCCCTGGCCAGTGGCGCTACCATCATGTTTTTGTTTTGGACAATCACTGCCCTGGCTAAAAAGCTATTGGTTAAAACACAGGAACAGCTTAATGTTACCAATCTCATCCTGATCATAGGTTCGGGTTTTGTAGGTGCTTTAGCCTATGCATGGTCGGATACCTTTTGGTTTTCGGCTGTTGAATCGGAAGTTTACGCGCAATCATCACTTTGTACCGCTGTAGTATTTTGGGCGATATTAAAATGGGACGCTTATGCCGATGAGCCTCATGCCGACAGGTGGATAGTTTTTATCGCCTATGTAATGGGCCTTTCTATAGGTATCCATTTATTAAACTTACTGGTAATCCCGGCTATCGGTTTGGTGATCTATTTCCGCAGGGTAAAAAATGTTACTACAAAGGGAACCCTGCTTACCTTTTTGGCAAGTGTTGTGGCTTTGGCATTTGTGCTGTGGGGCGTGATACAATACACCGTAAAAGGCGCGGCTTTTTCTGACCTGCTTTTTGTAAACACCCTGGGTATGGGTTTTGGCAGCGGAGCTTTAGTGTTTTTTGTTTTGCTCATTATTACCATTGTTGCAGGCATTTACTATACTATAAATCCTGTTAAACCTGCCATTATTTTAGCGGCCGTATGCTTTGTACTGATATTAGGCATAAGCGGTGGCATTATTGGCCTGATAGTAAGCGGAGCAGTTTTAGCCTTGTTAGAGTATGTGGTAAAGATCCGCGAAAAACGCTTCGCGCTCAACAGCTTTTTGATCTGCCTGCTGTTTATCCTGTTTGGCTACAGTTCGTTTGTGATGATCGTGGTGCGTGCAAAAGCTAACCCTAACCTGAATAACAGCGATCCCGAAAATGCCTTCGCCCTGAATAGCTACCTTAACCGCGATCAGTACGGCGATACCCCGTTATTATATGGCCAATTTTTTGATTCGGAAGCTACAGCACAAACCGAGGGCGCTAATATTTATCGCCGTGGCGCAACCAAATACGAGATTGCCGGTAAAAAACTCAATACCGTTTATGACCGCAATACCATATTCCCGCGGATGTTTAGCGATAAGCCCGGCCATCCGGAGTTTTACCGTGAGTGGACTGGTCTCGGTGAAAGTGAACACCCTACCTTCGGCTCAAACATTAGCTTTTTTGCCAAATGGCAGATCAACCAGATGTATACCCGCTATTTCCTGTGGAACTTTGCGGGCCGGGCCAATGACCTCGATGGCCAAAGCTTAAATTCAGGTGCCGATGGCGAATGGATTAGCGGATGGAATTTCAGCAAACCCCTGCCCTATTCGGTTACTCAAAGCAAAAGCTATAACCGCCTGTTCTTTTTACCGCTTATTATTGGTTTGTTTGGTGCGGTATTTCATTTTGCGCGCAACCAGCGCGAAGCAGGTGTTGTTGCTATACTGTTTGTTTGTACAGGTTTAGCCATTGTGCTTTATCTTAACCAGGACCCGCTGCAACCCCGTGAGCGTGATTATGCTTATGCAGGCTCCTTTTATGCCTTTGCCATATGGATAGGTTTGGGCGTGATAGGCATTGCCGATGTTTTAAGCAAAAAGCTGAATGCAAAAGTCAGCGCCATTATCTCTACAGTGGTTTGCTTACTGGCAGCGCCTTTGCTAATGGCCAACCAGGAGTGGGACGATCATGACCGTTCAACCAAGCTTACCCCGCATGATATGGCTTATAACTACCTGAACTCATGCGCTCCAAATGCCATTTTGTTTACTTATGGCGATAATGATACTTACCCGCTTTGGTATATACAGGAAGTTGAAAACGTACGCCCCGATGTACGCATCGTAAACCTGAGCCTGCTGGGTACCGACTGGTACATCCGTGGCATGAAAAACAAGATGAACGAATCGGAACCATTGCCGATCAGTATGCCGAATGATAAATTTAAACCGGGTGTGCGTGATGTGATTTACTTTAGCGATCAGAAAATTGCGGGGGCTACCGAGCTGAAAGATGTTTTTGATTTCATCACCTCTGATAAAAAAGAAGCCATGGTTGAGTATAACAACGGCGATGTTGCCAATTACCTGCCAACCAACAAATTCAAACTAACGGTTAACGCTGATGAGGTTGTTAAAACCGGTACAGTGCCGGCAGCTGATAAAGCTAAAATAGCTCCTGAAATGGATTGGACATTCAGCGGCCGCTATGTTACCAAAGATGTACTGGCTATGATGGACATCCTGAGCCATAATGACTGGAAACGTCCTATCTATTTTTCGGTTACTGTACCTAACAGCAACATGATCGGCTTAGATAAATACATGTATAACGAAGGTTTTGCTTATCGCCTGCTGCCATTAAAGCCGGATACAGCAGTTGGTCCGCTTGAGGCCAGCAATACCGGTAAGATGTATGAAAACATGATGACCAAATACAAATGGGGCAACATGAAAAACGCCAGCTATCTTGATCACGAATCAATGACCATGTTTTACCCGCTTATCACCAGGCTGTACTCAACCCTGGCGGATGATTTGGCAAAAGCAGGCAAACCTGATTCGGCCCGTAAGGTGCTTAAAAAATATGATGAGGTAATGCCGACAACTATTAACTCGTTGGAGATAGCGGTACGTAAGTATTACATGATAGAAAACGCCTATCGCTTAAACGATATTCAGCTTGGCAACAAACTGGCTAACCTGGTTGATGACTATGTAAGCAATCAGCTTGATTATAGCTACGCCCTGTTCCAAAAAGGCGAAACCAACCTCGAAAATCGTGACCTGCAATATTCAATGCAGATTTTAGGCGGCCTGGTTGAGTTTAGCAAACAATATAAACAGCCGCAATTGTTTAATAAGTTCAGCGCACAACTGAGCGGCTTTGAAAAGAAATTTGGGGTGACGGGAAAGAGATAAGTTGTCCTTTCTAATAAAGCAAAATGCCCGCCGAAAACGGGCATTTTGCTTTATTTACGAAAACTGGTTGAAGTTTAGCGGCAGCGTAACTTCGTCCCAAAACAGCTCAAGCTTTCAGCTTGAGTGTCCTTGCCTAAAAGAATTAAAGCGAGCATCTTACCTGAGTCGTGGAAGCAGGATGCTTCCACGATTTTAGGTCGAAGTTACGCTGCCGCTAAACTTTGACCAGTCACAGTTTAAGTTTACCTACAAAACTTGTCGCTTAAACAGCATGGCGTCGTGTTTTGCCCCAGATGGGGCAAAGGATATTCTATAACTTTACGACCTACAGCCCTTTTGCACCTCTGGTGCACCTGTCCTTGTGCAATTAATACCTGTTTATTAAATTGTAAAAATCCCCCGGAGGGGGAAAAGGTTTGTAGAAATAATGTCACACCCCTTACCTGAACCCCGGAGGGGTTCAACTTATGAAGATTACCCCAATTGACTATTGATTTTGTGGGTAAACTTAAATCTACGAGAGACCCTGATGGGATGTTAAGGATTTTACCAAAGAATGACGGTGCCGGTTATATGATTGAATGAAAACATCGGCGTTATTTATTGTTTATACTAAGCGTAATATATATTTGCCATAATGAAGATCCTGTTAATTGAAGATGAAGCTAAACTGGTATCCATTATTCAGCGCGACCTTACCGCCGAAGGCCACGAAGTAAGTGTTGCCCTTGATGGTACAACCGGGTTGGATATGGCTATGAAAATGGATTTTCAATTGATCATCCTTGACATCATGCTGCCGGGCATCAATGGTATCGAAGTTTGTCGCCGTTTACGGCAGGCCAATCAAAACGCTGCTATATTAATGCTCACCGCGCTGGGTACTACCGAAAATGTGGTAGTAGGCCTCGACAGCGGAGCCGATGATTATATGGTTAAACCCTTCAGCCTGGCCGAGCTCAATGCCCGCATCCGGACATTAGCCCGGCGTAATACCCATCTTGTACAGCCGCCAAACGTAATCCAAATTGCCGACCTGGTAATTAACGGCGACGAAAAATCAGTTAAACGCGGTGATAAAACCATCGACCTGACAGCTACAGAATATCGCCTGCTCGAGTTTCTGGCTAAAAACAAAAACCATATGCTCAGTCGCATTGAGATATTGGAGCACGTTTGGAACATTGATTTTAATATGGGGACCAACGTGGTTGATGTATACATTAACTACCTGCGCAAAAAGGTGGATAAAGATTTTGACAACAAATTGATCCATACAGTTATTGGCATGGGCTATATTTTAAAAAATAACGCGGCTTAAATGAGCATCCAAAAAAAAGTAGCGCTGTTGTTCCTGGTGCTAACAGTGTCGGTAATATTGATATTCAGCAGCGCTATTTTTTATTTTGTACACCAGTTTACCTTCGATGATTTTTATAAACGGCTTGAGACCCGTGTAAACATCTCCTCCCAGATCCATCACCTGAATGATCGCGATAGCCTCGGCATGTACAGGGAAATCCGCCAGCGCTATCTTGAACGCCTCATAGCCGAAAAGCAATACATCATTAAACCCGATATTTATACAAAAGGCAAAACAGTGAAAGGCGTTCCGCGCCAACTAATAAATAACATCATCGCCAACGGAAAATCGAGATTTAAAGCCGATAATGTATTTTACGCCGGCAATATATTCCACTTTCCGGAGGGGGATGCTATCATTGTGGTTTCGGCAACCAATCCATCGGGCCTTAGTGAGCTGAATGATCTTGAGCAGGTGCTGATAATCAGTTTCCTGATTTCGATATTGATCGTGTATATTATAGGTCGCCGGTTTTCATACCATACCTTTAAGCCGGTACGCAGCATCATTAAAAAGGTAAATACCATTACCGCCAGCAACCTGCATTTGCGTTTGGAGGATTATAACGGAAAAGACGAGATAGCCGAGCTTACCCAAACTTTCAACAACATGCTCGACAGGCTGGAAACCGCTTTTGAAACACAGAACAACTTCATCAGCAATGCCTCGCATGAGCTGCGTACACCGTTGGCCATCATAAAAGGCGAGGCGGAGCTCTCTCTCAAAAACATAGATACGCCGGGAGCCGATCTGCATAAAAACCTGCAGGAAATATTAACCGGCACTCAAAGTCTGCAGGATATTATCACCAGCTTACTGGGCCTTGCTCAAAGCGGATTCGATGGTAAAAAGCAAAACTGGGAACAGATCCGCGCCGATGAGATGGCATTTATGGTTAAAGAGGCTGTTGATCATATAATCCCGGCAAATAACCTCAGCATTGATTTTTCATCACTGCCCGATGATGTAGATAGCCTGGTGACAGAGGGAAACATCAACCTGCTTAAACTGGCTATAAGTAATATAGGCCTCAATGCCTGTAAATATTCTGAGAACAAGCCCGTAGTGCTTAAAGTGTACGCCGAAAACAACAGCATTATTTTTAGCGTAAAGGACCAGGGTATTGGCATACCCGAAAGTGACGTGCAGCACATTTTTGAGCCATTTTTCCGCGCATCCAACACAGGCAAATACGAGGGACATGGCGTAGGGCTTCCGCTGGCACTTAATATAGTGAGGCTGCATAAAGGCAATATCGGCATAGTCTCTAAAGAAGGCGAAGGCACAGAGATCAGGGTGATGCTGCCGATTTATAAGGGGGAGAAAAGTTAAATGCTT